>JBGVTJ010000087.1:0-10393 GCA_041862515.1 Thermodesulfobacteriota bacterium
CGTCTCGAACGAAAGTGAGAGGCGAGTCGAAAGGCCACTTCGCCGCACTGAATAAGTACCTGGCCGGAGGCCTTGAGTCCCTCGACTTTGCTCGGGATCTTGAGTTAATCGAAAGACGCGAAAAGGGCACTAATCGTGCCCTTTTCGCGTCGAAATGGCTCCCCGGGCAGGACTCGAACCTGCAACCTGATGGTTAACAGCCATCCGCTACTACCAATTGAGCTACCGGGGAATCCTTTTACCTTCATAATTTAATATAGTGCAATTGATAAAAATATCAAGAGCAAAAGTGGCGCTAGGTTCCCCTCCCAGTGAATAAGAAAGATTTTTTATTCATAACGCTCCTTTACAGAGGGGGAGCTTTTGAGCAAGCCTAGGGAGGTCGAAGGAGATGCATTTCAAACCGGGAATTTCCCCATAGGTTCAAACCCCTTCCCGATTACCTCCATGGTCTGGTTGATAACGACAAAGGCCCTGGGGTCTACCGTGGAGATCAGGTCCTTCAGGCGGGCGAGCTCAAACAGGGGAACCACACAATACACGATGTTCGATGAGGTATGGGTGTACGCCCCCTCTCCCTTAAAGAAGGTTGCGCCTCGATGGAGCTTATCGAGAACCTCCGTGGCAATTTTCGATGATTTTCTGGAAACGATGAAGACGCTTGTCCGTTCGTTAAATCCGGTAAGGATCCGATCCGTAACCGAGCTGGACACATACATGTAGACGATGGAATAGAGGGCGGCCTCCAGATTGATGAGAAGGGCTCCCAGGGTGAGGGGAATGGCATTCAGAGCAAAGGAAACCATGCCCACCCTCACGGAGAAATGTCTGTTGAGGACCATCGCGATGATACCCGTTCCGCCCCCTGACCCTCCAGCCCGAAAGACGAGACCGGAGCCAACCCCGGAAATGACACCGGCAAAAAGCGCCGAGAGGAGCGGATTATCGATGGGGATATGAAGCCATGTGGTCACCGTGAGGAAAAAGGAGAAAGAGAGCATTCCCAGAAGGCTGAGGACAAAGAACTTTCCCGAGATCATGGCCCATCCTATGGCGAATATGGGGATGTTCATGAGGAAAACCATCAATCCCACGGGAAGAAACTTGAAGAGATAGTGGATCACCAGGGCGAACCCTGAAACCCCTCCGCTCAAAAACTGGTGGTGGATGAGTATGCCGTTGATAGCTAAAGACCAAATGAGCCCGCCGGCCACGACGGAAGGGTAGGTTATCAATAACTCCTTTTTGCCCACGACCCGCTTCGCCCCTTCCAGCAGGTCAGTTCTTGTTCTCATGACTTCCTCCTTCCAAATGATCTTTCTCCATTGGCTTCGTCCTTCTAAAAAAGCCCAGCGTGTTATGCCGGGCCACTCCATTGTACCGTCTCCTCCGATTCCTTTCAACCCCTTTGGGGGAGGATGAGTAGTTGGAGAATCGGTTTCAATTGTCTCATGAAAGATGGTTCATGGCGCTCTCTTAGAGAAGAGGGGAGAACCTCTTACAGAACTATGGGGCTGGTGAATCTGACCATTCTTGATCATACACATGAGGAAAAAGGCTTGACAAGGAAAACGGACTTGTAATAAAATGCACAAGATTTTTTGGCAGGGTTTACCTCCCGGCAGGCTTTAACAATTCCTTTTAGAGAAGAGGAGACACCATGGATTTTTCCCTCAGTGAGGAGCAGGAATTCTCACGGAAGGCGGCGAAGGATTTCGCCGAGAAGAAGATCGCGCCGACCATGGAGGAGGACGAAAAGGAGCACCGATTCCGTCCCGAGATCGTGAAGGAGATGGCCAAGCTGGGCTTCTTCGGATGTATTGCGCCGGAGAAGTATGGGGGAAATGAGCTCGGCACATTGAGCGCCACGGTGATGACCGAGGAGATTGCCAAGGTTTCCCCTTCATATGGTCTTCCCTTCAACCTTCAGATGTTTGCTCCCCAGACGGTGGTTTTGAATTGGGGGACCGAAGAACAACGGGAGAAGTATCTACCCGGGTTTATCAACGCCGATACCATGGCGTGTTTTGCCATGACGGAGGCGGATACGGGTTCCGATGTGGCCAGCATGAAGACGACGGCGACCGAGACCGATGATGGATGGATCTTGAACGGCTCGAAGATGTGGATTTCAGGAGTGCCCGTTGCGGATGTGGGGATTATTTACGCCTCCACCGACAGGGAATTGAAACATCGGGGTATCTCCTGTTTTGTCGTGGATATGCACACTCCCGGAATTACGCAGAATGCGATAGAGACGAAATTAGGCCTGTATTGTGCCCCCACAGGGGAGATCATCTTCGAAGATGCAAAGATTCCCAAGGATGCCCTCATCGGGGAAAAGAACGGCGGATTTAAAATCTGCATGAATATGCTGGACTCCACAAGGCTCTCCTCGGCGGCAAGGGCGGTGGGCGTTGGCGCTGCCTGTATCGCGCACTCAACGAAATATGCCAACGAGCGGGAACAGTTCGGACGGCCCATCGCCGAATTCCAGATGATTCAGGAACAGATTGCGACGATGATGGTCGAACACGAAGCGGCAAAGCTCTTGGTCTATCGAGCGGCATGGATGAGGGATCAGGGAGTGCGAAATACCTTGCAGGTTTCTTTGGCGAAGTATTTCGCCGCGGAGGCTGCGGTGGCGGCAGCCAATACTGCGGTCAAGATATTCGGCTCCTATGGATTTTCGACGGAATACCCGGTTGAACGGCTCTTGAGGGATTCCAAATCGTATCAGATCGTGGAGGGGACCAGTAACATTCAAAAGTTTATCATCGCCGGCTATGCCTTAGGCAAAAGGAAGGACAAGTAATGTAACGTTCGGGGAACAGGTGTTGTGGAGGGTAAGAGCGGGATTCACTGTTAAACATTAGCGAAATCAGGAGGTGGAAAATGGCAACGGAAGTAACGGTACCCATGGTCGGAAAGATTATATCGGTCCAGGTCAAGGTCGGAGATCAGGTGAACGAAAACGACCAGATTGCCACCCTGGAAGCAATGAAGATGGAGATGCCAGTGGTAGCTCCGGTCGGTGGAGTCGTTAAGGAGATTAAAGTCGAGGCCGGTCAGGAGATTGATGCCGAAACCGTCATTGCCATCATCGAATGACGAATTTGATTTCCATAAGATAGGAAATGGCCAACATGAGTTATGGTGTGTGGTTTGTCGATTCATTTCCGAAGTTGATGTATGCCTAATAAGTCTTGACAGGTTTTTTTTTATTGGCTAGACTTGTTATAAATTGCACAAGCTCTCTAAGTCCCTAAATTCAGTATTGTTTAAACGCTACGCATACCCCTGAAATGGCCCTCGCTATTGAGCAACGTACTGGCCAAGGAGGAAGACGATAATGATCGAGATGTTTCAGGAGTGGTACGATAACCGGCATGAGTACGCGAAAAATTGGAAGGAAAGGACGGGGGGAAAGGTGGTCGGGTTCATCCTGGGAGATGCCAGCGGATGGGAATATGGCGTCCCGAATACGGTGGGGTGGATCGATACTATAGGGGTTCATCCCGACTACCAGAAGAAGGGGATTGCCAGGGCCCTGTTGATGGAGATGGTCGACAATCTGAGAAAGGTAGGCGTGGACACCATTTACACCTTCGTCAATTGGCGAGACTGGGGTCTCCTCCAGTTCTTCGATGCCATGGGATTTCAGCGAGGGGACATGATTAATCTGGAGCTGAAGATTTGAACCGGAAGGTGGGGGGAAGGGAAAGATGAGGTTGGATGGGAAGAAGGCCGTTGTGACCGGAGGGGGAAGGGGTGTGGGCAGGGCCGTCAGTTTGGCCTTCGGAAGGGAAGGGGCGGATCTGGTCATCAACTACGTGAGGAACGAGGGGGCGGCAGAGGAGGTGGTTTCAGAAATTAAGGAGATGGGGTGCGATGCCCTGGCAGTGAAGGCGGATGTGGCCCGGAAGGAGGATGCTGAGCGAATCGTCAGGGCGTGTTTGGAGCGGTTCGGGAGGATAGATATCTTGGTGAACAACGCAGGAATTTCCAATCCGGCGATGCTCCATAAGATGACCGAGGAGCAGTGGGATGAGGTGGTTGATATTCATCTGAAGGGCGCGTTTCTCTGCACCCAGGCAGCCAGCCGCCATTTCATGGAGCAGGGCTACGGGAAGATCATCAACGTCACCTCGGTGGCGGGGATTGTCGGGACAACGGGCCAAATCAATTATGCCGCTGCCAAGGGAGGGTTGATCTCCTTCACCAAGTCCTGTGCGCGGGAATTGGCCCGGTATCATGTGACGGCAAACATCATTTCCCTGGGAATCGTGGCCACCGACATGACTAAGAAGCTCCAGGAGGATCCAAAGCTGCGTGAGATTTATATGAGGCGAATTCTCCTCAACAGGTATGCGGAACCGGAGGACATTGGCCCAGCCTTTGTCTTCCTTGCATCGGATGAGTCCAACTACGTGACGGGTCAGCTCCTCTGCGTGGATGGGGGTTACGGGTTAACCTAGAACGGGCTGATGCCCAAATCTCATTTCGCTCTCTGAAAAGAATTTTTGACCATTCTAAAGTTCGCTTCACTGCAACCTCAAAACTCGCCCTTCGGGCACAAACATTGAGTTTGCGGGCGTTTCGCTTCACTAAGAATGGTTACCAAAAATTCTTTCATGTTCGCTCCAGGGATTTGGGCATCAACCCCAGAAGACCTGACCGTTAGGCAATGGGAGAAGAGGGGTAAAGATCTTCTATGGAAAACGGAGAAGATGGGAGGTGAACAATGGCCGACATACCAAAACAGATCGAGACGTGGCAGATGGTCCAACCCTGGGCAAAGGACAGGGAAACGGGAGAGGTTACTGAAGGCAGGCTCGAGAAGACCAGTATTCCCGTTCCAGAGCTCCAGGAAGGCGAGGCCCTTGTGGAGATAGCTGGATGTGGTGTCTGTCACACGGACCTGGGATATTTCTACGATGGCGTTCCCACGGTCACCAAAGCGCCCTTGACCCTGGGTCACGAGATCAGCGGTACGGTGGTCGCGGGAAAGGGGGATATGATCGGGAAGGAGGTCATTGTCCCAGCGGTGATGCCCTGCAATCGGTGTCCCATTTGTGGGCAGGGGAGGGGAAATAGGTGTCTGGCTCAAAAAATGCCCGGCAACAGCCTGGGGAATATGGGAGGGTTTTCATCGCATATCGTCGTGCCCGCCGAGGATTTGTGCGTGGTGGAAAACCGTGGTGGGATTCCCCTTTCTCACCTGGCGGTCATCGCCGATGCGGCCACAACGCCCTACCAGGCCGCTGTGAGGGCAGACCTGAAAGAGGGGGACTTGGTCGTGATCATCGGGGTGACGGGAGGGGTCGGTGTTTACATGGCCCAAGTGGCTAAAGCCCTAGGGGCAAAGACCGTGATAGGGATTGCCCGGAACAAGGAGAAATTGGAACGTGCGCTGAAATACGGGGCAGATTTCACCATCAATTCCACCGACAAAGGCCCCAAGGACGTCCAGGGCGAATTCCGCGAGATTTGTAAAGCAAATGGCTTGCCCCACAACTACGGATGGAAGATCTTCGAGATCACCGGGACAGGGGCAGGCCAGGAGATCGCCTTGACGCTCCTTTCCTTCATCGGGAAGCTGGTAGTCATAGGCTTTGGAATGCAGAAGAACGAATACTCCGTTTCACGACTCATGGCCTTCGATGCCGATATCATCGGGACGTGGGGCTGTCTGCCCAAGTACTATCCGGTGGTTTTGGAGATGGTTCTGCGGGGCCAAATTCAAATCGAACCCTTCTTGGAGACCCGTCCCATGAACCAGATTCAGCAGGTTTTCCGGGACCAGCACGAGGGCAAGTTTTCGAGACGCATCGTCCTCACCCCTGATTTCTAAGGTATCGGGGAGAATGGGTTTGGTATCCGTTTTAGGGGGGGACAAATCCCCCCAATGAAGAGAGGAAAGGAGGGTCAAAGATGGCTTTGGATTGGCTAGTGAGGGACAATGAGCCCAAAGATCATAACCTTTTTGACGATCAGTTCTTCGGCACGGAGCCCCCATGCACCGTGTATGAGAAGAAGCCCTTGCTCGATCCCAAGGGCAACGAGGTAGAGGGGCTCTACAACGCATGGATCACCCTGAATAACCCCGCACAGTATAATTCCTATACCACGCAGATGGTCAAAGGGGTGATTGCGGGTTTGCACAGGGCCTCCATGGATAAAACGGTGGTAGCCACCATCTTTACAGGCGCTGGGGACAGGGCCTTCTGTACGGGTGGGAATACGAAGGAGTATGCGGAGTATTACACCCTGAGGCCGAGGGAATACGCCAACTACATGGATCTCTTTTCCAACATGGTGGACGGGATCCTCAAATGCCGCACCCCAGTGATCTGTCGATGTAACGGGATGAGGATTGCTGGTGGGCAAGAGATCGGTCAGGCCTGTGACATCACCGTCGCGGCCGATACGGCGGCCTTTGGCCAGGCGGGGACGAGGGTTGGATCTACCCCTGACGGTGGATCGACCGACTTCCTGCCATGGAATTTGACTATGGAACAGGCCATGTGGAATTGTATCTCGAATACCGCGTGGAGCGCCTATAAGACGGAGAGGTTGGGTCTGATCACCAAGGCCGTTCCCATCAAGAAGGACAAGGACGGAAACTGGGTGAGGGATCCCAGGGTGGTCACCGACAGATACGTGGATGACGGCGAGATCGTCTATGGGGAATACAAGACAGGTGAAGAGGGCAAAAAGGCCACGGAGATGCTGAAGGGCCTGGAAACGGATTTTTCCCTTCTGGATAGCACCATTAACAATATGACGTGGACTTTTGCCAACCTGATGCCCCTGTGTCTTATGAAGACTATCGAGACCATCCGGATTAAGAAAAAATTCTGGTGGGATAATACCAAAGTCCACGCCATCTATTGGTTGGCCGCCAATATGAATATGGAGGCATGGCTGGGATTTAACACTTTCAACACCCAAAAGCAGACGGGCTCCGGTGTGATCGACTTCCTCGAATACCGGAGGCAGATTGCCAAGGGACACATCTACGACGAAGAGCTGGCGGAGATGGTGATGCCGAAGCCGAAGTAAGCCCGATATCGAGGGGTGGAGCGTTTTCTCGTCAGCGGAATCAGTGCAGGGGAGACGGTAATCGTAACGAGAAGCCCAGGCGTTGCCCTGGGCTTCTTTGTTTGAAGAATCGTGGAAGTATGTGTCGAAGAAGTTTTGTAATCAGATGTTTTAATAGTGGGTATTTTCCTGTGAGCAACCTGATTGTTCCTGAACGAAATCTGCTGGAGAGGTGGTGGGGTACCCATCGAGGGTGAGCGGAAAGGGGCAGGCCAGCCCATTAGAGGCTGGAAGGGGTAAGTATTCCCCATCTGCGAACCCCGAAAGGGTCACCTCGGAGGCATTGAAGTGAAGGGACAATGAGGTTGCTACAAAAGCAAGGAGAACTATAGCGACGAAAACCGTTGACATAATCGGGTAGTTCCATTATAAAAGTCACAGGTTCTCGAAGAGGTGATGAAACGATGTCTTTTCAGTACATTCGGAGTGAACTGGCCGACGGCGTGGGGACGATCACGTTAAACCGGCCACCCGTGAATGTCCTCAACATCGAAATGATGGAGGAGATTAACCAGGCCCTTCGGGATTACAAGGACGAGGAGGGGGTGAAAGTCCTTCTGTTTCGGGCGGAAGGCAAGGCCTTCTCGGCGGGGGTGGACGTGGGGGAGCACATGGGGGATATGGTGAAGAGGATGATCGAGACCTTCCACGCTCTGTTTCGACTCATGGACGAGATCCAATGCCCTTCCATCGCCGTGGTGAACGGAGCAGCCCTGGGAGGGGGCTGTGAGTTGGCCCTCTACTGTGACATGGTCCTCGCCACCGAGAAGAGCACATTCGGTCAGCCCGAGATTATGGTTGGGGTTTTCCCTCCCATAGCCGCCCTCATCCTTCCCAGGATCATCGGGAGGAAGAGGGCAATGGAACTCATCCTGTCAGGAAAGACCATTGGAGCCCGTGAGGCCCTGGAGATGGGTCTAATCAACAGGGTCATCGCCGAGGATTCGCTTGAGGAGGAAGTAAAGGGGTTCGTCGATCAGTTCACTCGGAACAGCGCCGTTATCCTGAAGCTGACGAAGAAGGCGGCCATGGAGGGGTTATGTGACGATGTTGGTGGAGGCCTGAGGCGAATCGAGAGGATCTACCTGGAGGAGTTAATGAAAACCGAGGACGCCACCGAAGGACTGAAGGCGTTCCTCGAAAAACGAAAACCCCATTGGAAGGATAAATAGTGTTTTCCAAAATACCCCTCCCTTGGGAAGGGGAATAGAATATAATCGGGAGGTGCGTAAGGGAAATTTCCGAGTCTGCGGAGAACACTTTGTTCCTGAGCGAAAATTCCTGGAGAGGTGGGGTACCCATCGAGGGTGAGCAGGAAGGGGCAAGTATTCCCCGCCTGCGAATTCCGAAAGGGTGACCTCGAAAGGACTGAAGCGAAGGGACACGGTGTTCGCCGAATGAGACTGTAATTGGCAGAATTTTCCATTCCTAAGGAGTTGAAGCGATGTCTGATTTGGAGAAAAAGAGAGAAGAACTGAAGGAGAGGGTGCGGGAGGTTGCCATTGAATTGGTGGCCCCAAGGGCGGCTGATATCGATGTCCAGGGGGATATCCCCGCAGACCTCGTCGAGGTTTTCGCCGAGGAGGGTTTTCTCTCCATAATGCTCCCGGAGCAGTACGGTGGCATGAATGGGAATATCACCTGTTTGTGCACGGTCGTGGAGGAGCTCGCCAGGGTTTGTGGCTCATCATCCCTGCTCGTGCTCTGTCATGCTGTGGGAACGATGCCCATTGTCGTTGGCGGAAATATCGGTCAGAAGAGGCGATGGTACGAGTCGATATCGAGGGAGGCCAAGCTGGCGGGGATCGCACTGACGGAGCCAGATTCGGGATCGGATGCTGCCTCCATCAGAACCAAAGCAACCCTCCAAGGTGATTACTACATCCTCAATGGGAGGAAGTGCTTTATCACCAATGGGGGAATTGCCGACTTTTACTCCCTCTTCGCGACCACCGATCCCCAACAGCGGATTGGGGGCATTACCGCCTTCGTGGTGGAAAAGGAGACGGAAGGTTTTTCCATCGGCAAGAAGGAAAATAAGATGGGGATGAGGGGTTCCTCAACGACGGAGCTCATATTGGAGAACGCCAAGGTCCCGAGGGCAAACCTCCTGGGATTCGAGGGGAGGGGGTGGCGAATCGCGATGAAGACGCTCAATATGTCCCGACCCGGCATCGGGGCGCAGGCCGTTGGCATTGCTCAGGGGGCACTCGACTGTACATTGGATTTCGCGCGGGAGAAGATCCGCTTCGAAAGGCCTTTCACCCGATATCAGGGAATACAGTTCATGATAGCTGATATGGATACCCAGGTAGAGGCGGCTAGGGCATTGGTCTATAAGACGGCTTCCATGTTCGACGAGGGGGTCAAAGGGGTAAGCGTGGAGAAATTTTCCTCCATGTCGAAGTACTTCCCCTCAGATGTGGCCATGAAGGTTACCACAGAAGCCGTTCAGATCATGGAGGAGCACGGTTTAACCCGGGAGTTCCCTGTTGAGAGAATGATGCGGGATGCCAAGGTTACCCAGATCTACGAGGGGACGAACCAGGTGCAGAGATTGGTGGTTGCCCACGCCATCTTGTGAAAGTGGGTTATCCTCCAGCCAGAAGGATCATGAAAATGAGGGTATCGCCCTCATTGAGGGTCGTATCGTGTTGATCGGAGGGGATCCATTTCTCCCCGTTGAGGGCGATTTGGATCATGGGATCAAAGGCCCCCTTCTCGTCATAGAGGGCTTTTCGGACTTTTGCCCCGTGTTTTCGAATGAGTTCCTCGATGAGGTCCCTAACGGTTTTGCCCGTGATGTGGAGCTCGAAATTCTTTTTCCCTATTACATCCGATAGCATCGGGACTCCCACGATTTCGACTCTCACCTTCATTTCTTACTTTCTCTCCCCCATCCAAGATTCACCTGCGGTCACGCTGAACGGACACGGAACACGGTCACGGATCACGACTCTATCCCGCGTACTTTCGCATCAGCTCTGAGAAGCGGCTTCCGGCCTCCCGCTTTCGCTTGAGGTTGGCCCTACTCGCTTCCACATAGTCGATGGCCTTCATATCACAGAAGCTCACACAGTAAGGGTCGCCATCGCACAGATCACATTTGAAGATCTTCTTCTCCTTGGGATCGTAGCCCATGGCCCCGAATGGACATGCGGTCATGCACATCCTGCAACCGATGCAGAGATCATAATCGACCATGACCCTGTTGAGTTCTTCATCCCGGTAGATGGCGTTCTTCGGACAGACGGCCATACAGGGCGCATCCTGGCAGTGCTGGCAGACC
>JBGVTJ010000088.1:0-5369 GCA_041862515.1 Thermodesulfobacteriota bacterium
GGCGTGGGGGTCATAAGCCTCGCTGGCGTTGTGGTAAACAACACCATCGTCCTCATCGATTACTACAATCAGCTCGTGGAAAAGGGGATTTCCTACCGGGAAGCCTTGGTGCAGACCGGCCTCACCCGTTTCCGACCGGTCATGTTGACCGCCATCACCACGATCCTGGGACTTCTGCCCATGGCTACGGGGGTCAGCATCGATTTTCGAAAGTTGGCCTGGAATATTGGGGGAGAATCCTCTCAATGGTGGGGACCCATGGCGGTAGCCGTCATCTTCGGCCTGGGCGTGGCAACCGTGCTCACCCTGATCGTAGCCCCAGTGCTGGTCTCCCTGTCCAACGGCCTCCAAAGGCGGTTTAAGGGCTAGACCTGATCAGACGGCGGTGTCATTCTAAAACAGTATGGGGTCACATCTTCAGATATCACTTAATATCGCTTCAGCCTTTCCTTTAACCTCCTAAAAAATAGACAGCCGTCCCCTTTTTATTAAGCCTCTACTCGAATTTATGCCTGAGGATTGCCCCCTTATCGGCGGATTCCGCGAGGCGTGCGTATAGCGCCAGGTAGCCTTTTTTGAATTTTGGTTCGGGGCGTTGCCACCTGGCAAGGCGACCTTTAATTTCCTCCTCGGAGATGTGCAAATGCAGATTCCGGTTCGGGATATCAATGGTGATCAGATCACCATCTTCCACAATGGCAATGGGGCCTCCTTCGGCCGCCTCCGGGGAGATGTGACCGACGAAGCAGCCGTTATTTGTACCGGAAAAACGGCCGTCCGTCACAAGCGCCGTCTTGAGGGCTAGCCCTCTGCCATAGAGCAACTTCATGGCTTTATACATTTCACGCATGCCGGGGCCACCCTTGGGACCCTCATAACGAATGACGACCACATCCCCCCCCTTCACCTTACCCTTCAAGATCGCCTCATTGGCCACCTCCTCGGAGTTGAAGCATCGGGCGTTGCCCGTGAATTTGTGCATCTCGGGCACGATCGCAGCTGGTTTGGTGATGGCGGTGTTGGGGGCCAGGTTTCCGCGCAAAACGGCGAGACCACCTTCTTTGCTCCAGGGATTCGCCATGGTCTTAATGACACCGTTGTCTTTGATCTCAGCAGTCCCCACATTCTCCGCTACTGTTTTGCCGCTGACGGTCAAGGCATCTCCATGTAAGATCGGGAGAATCTCCTTCATAACCGCGGGAATGCCACCGGCTTGATGGAAGTCCGGAACATTGGGCGCTGCTGCCGGGTTCATCCTAGCGATGTGTGGTGTGCTGCGACATAGTTCTTCCAAGAGGTCCATGGAGATCTCGCAGTCCGCCTCATAGCCGATCGCCGGTATGTGCAGGGCGACATTGGTAGATCCCCCGATGGCCGTACTGACCCGGATGCCGTTTTCAATGCCCTCACTGTTGATGATTTGGCGCGCTGTGATGCCGCTTTCCAACAGCCGGACAATCTGGCGCCCGGATTCCTGCGCGGCTCGCAGACGATCGGCGTGCGTCGCCGGGATGGTCGCACTTCCGGGAAGACACATACCAATGGCCTCCGCCACACAGCACATCGTATTGGCTGTTCCGAGGAAAGAACACGATCCACAGGACGGCGCTGCACAGTCCTCCAACTTACGGTACGTCGCCTCATCGATCTTGCCAGCCTTGAGCATGCCAAGTCCTTCGGTGACCGAGGTGGCGTCGGCGGCCCGGTTGTCGAACTCACAACCCCCTTCCATGGGGCCTCCCACAACGAGGATGGCCGGGATGTCGAGGCGTGCTGCTGCCATCAACATTCCCGGGACGATCTTGTCACATGAGCCGAGGAGCATCACGCCATCGAGGCGGTGAGCCTCTATCATCATCTCTATGTCATTGGCGATCAGGTCCCGGGTGGGGAGGATGTAGTGCATCCCGTCGTGTCCCTCGGCAATGCCGTCGCAGGCGGCGATAACGCCGAACTCCACGGGGGTGGCCCCTGCCTGGCAGATCCCCTGTTTGGCATAGTCAGAGACCAGGTTCAGATTGTAGTGACCCGGGACTACGCGGTTCCATGAGTTGGCGACGCCAATCAGGGGCCGCTCCAGATCATAATCACTGTACCCCATGGACTTGTAGAAAGCCCGTTGCAAGGACCACTCGGGGCGCTTCAGGATGTCTTTGCTACGCCAGTTCATGGCAATTCCTCCTTCAAAGGTGATTTGTTTGCTCTACCTATGCCAACGATGAATCATGTTACTTCAGAAGACCGGAAAATACCCCTTCCCAGGCCGGTTCCATGCACAATTCATTGGGAGTGCATCTTCATGATGGGATGGATTGCCAGTGTTTGTGGAAGGGACAACGGGTACCTCGTTCTGTCTTTGATAAGAACCATTAAAGGAAAAGAGTTGGTGAAAGTCAAGAAGGGCTTAGGATCCCCCTTATACTTCAGGGCCTGTAACCCTCAGCAGGTCAAGGCTGAGAAGTTGGAAGAGAGAGGCCAAGACTAAGGTTAAGGTCAAGATTGAAGATTTTAGGGTGAAGAGGGGGTGGGGAATAAGCAGGTTATGGGAACAGTGTGTTCTGATCGTCCTCTTCCGTTCGGCTCAATGGAGCGTTCGACAGGGCCCTTTGGGCTCAAACGCTGGATGTGCGGTTCCGCACCTACTTGAATTAGGATGCGCACCGCAAAACCGCATGACTGCAGCACTGCCACACTGCATAATTTCGCGCTCAGAGCTCCTTTTTCCAGTTCTTCGGATTTTTTTTCATTTTTTCATTTTTTTCTTGACAAAGGTAACTATTTGTGGTTTTATGTTTTTTCAAATTCAGCTGGAGCGAAGGAAAGCTTCGAAGATGATGGGCAGAACCAATAATTTCAAGAATGGGTTTAGCTTTTACTATTTTTGGTCACCACTCTGCCCATCGCTTAGGAGGAGAGAAGCGTAAGAGAGTTTAAATAATTCAACTAAGCCATGGGTGGAATGGGATGCTGCCCATGGCTTTTTTATTTTCTTCCGGGCCATGGGGGCACAGCTCACCATGGCCCTTCTTTCTGGAGGTGGGTGAGAGATGGTTATCGTGTTACGGAAAAATGCCACCGATTCCGAAATAGAGCATGTCATCAAATGGATTGAGTCCGTAGGCTACAAGGCACACCCCTCCCGCGGCGTGGAACGAACCATCATCGGTGTCGTGGGAGACGACCGAGGCAAGGCCCAATTAAAGTCTGCCGAGTCCCTTCCGGGCGTTGAAAAGATCGTTCCCATCCTGAAGCCTTATAAACTGGCCAGCCGGGAAGCTAAGGAGGAAAACACGATCATCCGGATCGACGCCCTGGAAATCGGTGGGCCCGAATTTATCGTCATGGCCGGTCCCTGCTCCGTTGAAAGTGAAGAACAACTCATGGAATGCGCCTATATTGCCAAAAAGGGAGGAGCCCACATCCTCAGAGGTGGTGCCTTCAAGCCGAGAACATCGCCTTACAGCTTTCAAGGGTTAGAAGAGGAAGGTTTGAAACTCCTCAAAAAGGCCCGGGAAAAAACGGGCATGCCCGTTGTCACCGAGGTCCTCAATCCAATGGATGTGGATTTAGTGGAAGAGTACGGCGATATCCTCCAAATCGGTGCACGGAATATCCAGAACTTCGCCCTTCTGAAAAAGGTAGGCCATTCGCGGAAACCGGTCCTCTTGAAACGGGGAATGATGACGACGATCGAGGAACTCCTCATGTCGGCTGAATACATCCTCTCTTCCGGTAACGATAAGGTTATTCTCTGTGAGAGGGGAATTCGGACTTTTGAAACGGCAACGCGAAACACACTGGATATCAGTGCCATACCGGTTCTCAAGGAACTAACGCATCTGCCCATCGTCGTTGATCCCAGCCACGCCACCGGCCATTGGAAATATGTCACCCCTCTAGCCAGAAGCGCCGTTGCGGTTGGGGCAGACGGACTCCTCATTGAAGTCCACCCTGAACCGGAAAAGGCCTTTTCTGACGGCGTACAATCCCTCAAACCGGAAAAATTTTACCAACTCATGGACGAAGTGAGGACGCTCGAAAAGATCATGAAAACAGAGATAGAGGTGCTCCAATGAACAGCATTAAGATAAACCTCGACAAAAAAACATCAGCCTCTTATGAGATCTATATTGGGGAGAACATCTTGGATCGCATGGGCTTGATCCTCGCCAAGAATAACTGGGCCTCCCGCTACATTATGATAACGGATTCCAATATTTCCACCCAATATGGAGAGAGGGTTCAGGCGACCCTCAGGGAAATGGAACTGAAGGTCGATATGATCGACTTTCCGGCGGGGGAGGCCGCGAAGAATTTCGAAACCAGCCTCCATATTATCGACGGGATGATCGACCTTGGCGCCGATAGAACATCGGCCCTGATCGCACTGGGCGGTGGCGTCGTAGGTGATATCACCGGTTTCATAGCCTCTATCTACATGAGGGGCATTCCCTATATTCAGGTCCCCACAACTCTGTTGGCCCAGGTAGACAGCAGCATCGGGGGAAAGACGGGAATAGACCTCCCTCACGGGAAGAACCTCTTGGGGACCTTCTGCCAGCCGAAAGGAGTGTTCATCGACCTGGCATTCCTGAACACCCTGACGCCCCGTGAATTTGGATCCGGCCTGGCGGAAATCGTCAAGTGCGGGATCATTGACGATCCCGACCTGTTCAGTTCCCTTGAAGTTGAGACGGAGGAGATCAGGACCCGGGATATGAACCTGCTCGAAAAGATCATTACGAGGTCATGTCGGATCAAGAAGGGATTCGTTGAAATCGATGAAATGGAAAAAGGGGGCCGCCGTATTCTCAATTTCGGCCATACAATCGGCCACGCAATCGAAGCAGAATCCCGTTACTCCATCTCCCATGGAGACGCCATATCGATGGGCATGGTGGCGGTGGCCCTCATATCCGAGAGATTAAAATACCTTCGCTCTGAAGACCGAGAAAGAATCATATCCCTCATCAGGGCGCTCGGTCTCCCAGACCGTATCCCCAGAACGCTCAGCTCAGATGGGATAATATCACGGATTAAGAGGGATAAGAAGAAGGAGGGAGATACGATTCACTTTGTCCTGCTCAAGAAAATCGGAATTCCCTTTGTCAATGGCAACGTTCCGGAACCCCTGATCGGAGAAGTAATCGAGGCATTAAAGGAATGAAGAAATCTCTTCTGGAAACCCTCAGAGAAGAATTGAGGAAGAAAGATCGGGAGATCGCCAAGCTCCTCAATGAACGGGCAAAGTTGTCTATCGAGGTTGGCAAGGTAAAAGATCTCAAAGGACGGGAGGTCTATGACCCCTCACAGGAAAGCAGGGTGTATAACCACCTAAGGCGAATCAACAAAGGCCCCCTGTCAACGAG
>JBGVTJ010000089.1:0-16780 GCA_041862515.1 Thermodesulfobacteriota bacterium
ATAATGATGCCAAGAGATAGACTTAGCAATTAATATGCCATTACACTCCATTACCCAAATTCCTGTCTCCCGTTTCTCCTCCCGTCTTTCTCTACGCGGTTTTCCCCTTTGACTCGTCCCACCGAGGAGGTTCTTCCGTGCTGGATGCAAGAGGCCTTCCCCCTTGCATTTATTGAAAAAACCCTTTAAGATAAGTCGATAACTGAACTGGGGGATGGCTTGGAACGATCTCCCACACTTTTGTTTTCTCTCTTCACCAATTTCGGTATCCCTTGGCTGAGAAAAACCTCATCAAACCGGGCGATAGATCGGGGATGAAACCCATCACCATCATGCTCATCCTCTCAGCCCTCATCCATATGGCCACGCTCTCGCTCCTGGCGCTCTCACCCTGGTTTTCCGTTCGGAAAATTCACGTGCCCATCTACCCGGTGACCTTGATTACCCAGGCCGCCCCAAAGCCAACCCCCCCCCAGCCAAAGGCTGAGGTCGAGAAAAAACCTACTAAGAAACCGGTTAAGAAAGTTACTGAAAAACCCGTTAGGGCGAAGAAGCCCCCACCGGAGAAAAAGGTTGTGTTAAAGAAGAAACCGGCACCGAAAGACGTAATATCCGAAAAACGCGTTCAACAAAGGATGGAGTCGGCCGTAGAGAGACTTCGCAAGAAAGTGGAGACCGACGAAAAACCGGAGGTGACAAAAGACGTTGTCAAAATTGCCCCGAAGCCATCGAAGGCCGTTATTGATATGAAACTCAAAAAATACTATTATTCAGTATGGCAGAGAATTCAGGAAGAATGGATCCTGCCGCCCACTCTCTTGGAGGAGATCGAGGACCCTGAAACCGTTATCGTCATCAAAGTTCAACGGGACGGGAATATCTTGGAAAGTTGGTTCGAGGAGAAGTCGGGGAGCTCCATCTATGACGAATCCGCCATGCGGGCAATAAAAAAGGCCAATCCCCTTCCTCCCCTCCCGGAGGGGTTGGAGGAAGACGTCATGGAGTTAGGAATCCGGTTTAACCCCAGGGGAGTATTTTACTGAAATCTCGTGGTACCTGGCTATGGGTCTAAGAGTGATATTCGTGTTAATCTGTTTCCTCTGCACATTTATTTCGGCCGAAATGAGTGGTGCGAGAGTTTATATCGATATCGAATCCCCTGAGCTACAACCCCTTCCCATAGCCGTTGCGCAGTTCAGGGATGTAGAGGGATCTCAACCAAATCTGGGTCATGAGTTACTGAAAATCTTGACCAACGATTTGACAATCTCGGGTTTCTTTGAAATAATTCCACGAAGTGAATTTCCCCAGGATACTAACGCACTTGCCGCTCCTCCCGATTATGGCAGCTGGTTAGGGAGCAGGGCAGAAGCCCTCGTTACGGGTGGATACTCCTCCAGCGGAGCGGAGTTTGCCATTGAGTTTAGGCTCTTCGACCTCGTTGACAAGGCTTTTGTCGGCGGGAAAAGGTACACCGGGAGTACCAAGAACTTCAGGGATATCATTCACCGCGTCGCCAATGAGATCACGTATTTGATTACGCGGGAAAAGGGGATATTCGATACGAAGATCGCCTTCGTATCGACCACGTCGGGAAACAAGGAGATCTATATCGTCGATTTCGACGGACATAACCTCAGGCAGATTACCAACAACGGATCTATCAACCTCTCTCCGGCTTGGTCCCCCGACGGAGGGATAATTGCCTTTACCACGTACATCAAGAGGAACCCAGATCTATACCTCTTTGATCTCGCCAGATCGGTGCAGGTTAGGGTATCCACACATCCCGGATTGAATGCCGCCCCGGCTTGGTCCCCCGATGGAAACGAAATGGCGCTGATGATGCGAAGGGAGGGAAATTCGGAGATCTTTATCATAAACCGCGATGGAACCCGTCCTAAAAGGCTGACCAAGAGCTGGAGTAGTGAGGCTTCTCCAACCTGGTCTCCGGATGGAAGGAAAATCGCTTTTGTTTCGGACCGAGCGGGCTCACCTCAGATTTATACCATGGATAGAGGAGGGAGAAACATAAAGAGGCTCACCTTCTCGGGCTCCTATAATGCCTCTCCTTCCTGGTCCCCAAAAGGGGATCGGATTGCATACTGCGGCCGTTCCAATGGCCGTTTCCAGATCTTTACGATAAGCCCTGATGGAATGTGGACTCGCAGGCTAACGGAAAACTCCGGAAACAACGAGAGCCCCACCTGGTCACCTGATGGTCGTTTCATTGCCTTCAGCTCAACCAGGGAAGGCCGATCTCATATCTATGTCATGAATGCCAATGGCGCAAATCAGCGTAGGCTGACCGCTACAAGGGGCGAGGAATCAAGCCCAACCTGGTCTCCAAGAATGGATCGATAACACAAACAACCCAAACATAAGGAGGTTAGTCATGGTCAAGAGATTCTGTATCGTTGTAGGAGTTATCCTCTCCCTCATGGTAATGGTGAGCTGTGCAAAAAAGGCCGTAAAAGAGGAACCATTGGTTACGGGAAAGGCGGAGGAAGGGGCCTTGGGAAAACCCGGTGAGGAGGCGGAAAGGGCGAGAATCGATGAAAAGTCGTTGGAGGCCAGTTTGGAAAAGAAGGAATATCCCGGGATCGAGGGGGTATTCCTGGAATCATCGCTGCTGAACGATATTCATTTCGCTTTTGACCGATATGATCTGACACCAAAAGCGAGGGAGATTCTCTCGCAAAATGCGGACCTTCTGCTTCAACACTCCCGGGTTAAAATCCAGATTGAAGGGCATTGCGACGAAAGGGGAACCATCGAGTATAATTTGGCCCTGGGGGAAAGAA
The DNA here is from genome assembly GCA_041862515.1 of Thermodesulfobacteriota bacterium. Taxonomy (GTDB): domain Bacteria; phylum Desulfobacterota; class BSN033; order WVXP01. The sequence goes on from JBGVTJ010000089.1 coordinate 2,805, forward strand.
GGGCCAACACCACTAAGGAGTATCTCATCTCATTAGGGGTTTCGCCGGATAGAGTCTCGACCATCAGCTATGGCGAGGAGATGCCGGTAGACCCGAGACACAACGAGGAGGCCTGGGCGAAGAACCGAAGGTCGCACTTCATCATATTGTCGAGGTGAGGCCAACTTCTGGACTCGTATCACGGAATTCCTTTCCCATAAAAGGGTAAGACGATGGAAAAGAAAAGGTCCTTTCGCATTTCACTCGTAGCGGGTTTCCTTATATCCCTTTTTGGATGTGTTACCACCGGCGAAATAGCTTACTTGCGCCAGGATATCGATTCCCTCTATCGTCAATTGATCGATGTTCAAAAGGAATTGAAACAACTGAGGTCGGAATCCTCCATGAAAATCCGAAAAAGTCAGGCAGACCTGGATTTTATGCTGGAACCCCTTCAGCGGGAAATCCAGATCCTGAAAAATGGAATCGAGGAGAATAGGGAATACCTCCAAAAACCGCAGCAGGAACTGACGGCGTTCAGACAGGATTTTGAGGTCCGCTTGAATGAATTGGAGGGAAGGGTCGACAAGGCTCGTAAGGAAATGGAGGCCAAGCTCAACGAGGTTTCCAAGGCCTCCAGGGCTCAGCCCCAAAAAGAAGCCCCCTCCAAGGGAGAAGCTTCATCCCAGGAAGCCATGGAAGCCCTCTATAAGAATGCCAAGCAAACCTACGAGAGGAAGGATTTTGCCGCTGCCAGGGAGAAATTTAAGGCATTTTTGGCCGTTTATCCCGAGGGCGAACTTTCTGATAACGCCCAATTTTGGATCGGAGAAAGTTTTTATTCGGAAAAGGATTATGAGAAGGCTATCATTGCCTATGATGATGTGGTCAAGAAGTTCCCGAAAGGTGATAAAATCCCTTCAGCCATGCTCAAACAGGCCTTCTGCTGGCTAGAATTGGGAGATAAAACTTTCGCCCGGTCGCTGCTGAAGCGGGTAATAAGGGAACACCCGAATACGCAACAGGCAAAGATCGCAAATGAAAAACTCAGAGCGATTCAATAAGACGAGCTAATATCCCTCTTGGACCACCTCTTCTTTATCCTCCGGATATTCGACATGGAGCTGCATCTTCTTGAATTGGGGTAGCCCAGTGCCCGCGGGGATGAGTCTCCCCATGATGACGTTCTCTTTCAATCCCAATAGATGGTCGACCTTTCCTTCTATGGCCGCCTGGGTGAGAACCTTCGTGGTTTCTTGGAAAGACGCGGCAGAGATGAAACTATCGGTAATCAAGGAAGCCTTGGTGATACCGAGAAAGAGGGGTTCAGCGATAGCTGGCTTTCCGCCCTCCCTCAAAACCCTTTCATTCTCCCCCTCAAAAACATATTTTTCAACTTGATCATCAACTAAGAAGTTGGTATCCCCGGTTTCACGAATTCGAACCCTTTTGAGCATCTGGCGGACGATGACTTCAATATGCTTATCATTGATTTTTACCCCTTGAAGCTTATATACCTCTTGAATTTCATCCACCAGGTATTTGGCCAACTCCTGAGTGCCAAGGACCTTCAATATATCATGCGGGTTTGATGGTCCGTCCATCAAGGGCTCCCCCGCTTTCACGAAGTCACCCTCATGTACACTGATATGTTTGGCTCGGAGGACGCTGTATTCTTTCGGTTCACCCACCTCCGGGGTAATGATGACTTTTCTCTTCCCCTTGGTATCTCTTCCAAAGGAAACGGCTCCATCGATCTCACTGATCATGGCAAATTCCTTGGGTTTCCTGGCCTCGAATAATTCGGCCACCCTCGGTAGGCCACCCGTTATATCCTTGGTTTTGGTCGTTTCCCTCGGAATCTTAACCATAATATCTCCTGCCTCGACCATATCCCCTTCGGAGACGAAGATATTTGCCCCGACGGGTAAGAGATAACGGGCCTGAGAACTTGATTCGGGCAGATTTAACGTTTTCCCCTTTTCATCCTTGATGGAAATTCGAGGCCGCAATTCGGGGTCCTTTGATTCAACGATGACCTTTCTGGAGAGACCGGTGAATTCATCTACCTGTTCCTGCATGGTCATACCCTCGATGATATCGCCGAACTTTACCCTTCCCGCAGCCTCCGTCAGTACGGGAATGGCATAGGGATCCCATTCGGCCAATAAATCTCCCTCCTTCACCTTCTGGCCATCTTCCACCTTGAGCTTGGCACCATAAATGACCAAATATCGCGCTCTCTCCCGGCCTTCCCGATCGAGGATAGCGATTTCACCGTTTCGATTCATCGCAATTAAATCCCCATCCTTGTTACGTACGTTTTTGATATTTATGAAATGAGCGGTCCCGTCAATCCTCGATTCCAACGTCGTCTGCTCCGCCCTTCGGCTAGCAGTGCCTCCAATGTGAAAAGTCCGCATAGTCAATTGGGTCCCCGGTTCGCCAATAGATTGGGCAGCGATGATTCCAATGGCCTCCCCGATACTGACCAATCTTCCCCTGGCCAAATCTCTCCCGTAGCAAAGCGCACAGATGCCCCTCTTGGATTTGCAGGTAAGCACTGACCGAATCTTCACCCTGTCGATACCCGCATCGACGATCTCTTTACAGGCCTCTTCATCGACCTCCTCATTTGCCTTTACAATAACCCTTTCCTCAAATGGGTGCTTAATGTCTTCCAGGGCAACCCGGCCCAAAATTCTCTCCGCCATCGGCTCTATGATCTCGCCTCCCTCAACCAGCGAAGTCATACTTATGCCGTCCAATGTCCCGCAATCCTGCTCAATGATCACCACATCCTGGGCAACGTCCACCAGTCTCCTGGTGAGGTAACCAGAATTGGCCGTCTTCAACGCGGTATCAGCCAACCCCTTTCTGGCGCCGTGGGTCGAGATAAAGTATTGGAGTACCGTCAATCCCTCACGGAAATTCGCAGTAATGGGAGTCTCGATGATTTCCCCCGATGGTTTGGCCATCAAGCCCCGCATCCCCGCAAGCTGGCGAATCTGTTGGGCGCTTCCCCGGGCCCCGGAATCGGACATCATGAAGATGGGGTTGAAACTCTCAACGGTCCTTTCATTGCCATCCTTATCCACCTTCCTTTGAGTTCCCAGTTCCGTGAGCATTTCATCGGCGATTTTTTCCGTTTTCTGGGCCCATATGTCGATGACCTTATTGTAGCGTTCACCATCGGTGATCAGTCCCTCAGTATATTGATCTCTGATTTCCTGGATCTCCTCGTTAGCCTCGGCCAAAAGTTTCTCCTTATTGGAGGGAATCAGCATATCATCTATACAGATGGAGACTCCCGCCAAAGTCGCATACCTATACCCCAAATCCTTCAATCGATCAGCGAGGATCACCGTCTTCTTTTCCCCGGCATGTCGGTATGAGTAATCGATTAAGGTAGCCAATTCGCCTTTCTCCATCACCTTATTGATTAATTCAAAGGGAATTTCCTCTGGGATAATCTCCCTGAGGATTACGCGGCCAACGGTGGTATCAACCAATTGTCCGTTCATCCTCACCTTAATCATGGCATGGAGGTCTGCCTCATTGGCATCATGGGCAATCCTGACTTCCTCAAAATTGGAGAAAATCTTCCCCTCCCCTTTCGCCAATGGTGCTTCTCGGGTCATATAGTAAATCCCCAGTACGATATCCTGAGTGGGAACAATAATGGGTTTCCCATTGGCCGGAGAAAGGATGTTGTTGGTGGACATCATTAAGATCCGGGACTCCGCCTGGGATTCCACTGAGAGGGGAATGTGAACGGCCATCTGATCCCCATCGAAGTCGGCATTAAAGGCCGCACAGACCAATGGATGGAGTTGAATGGCCTTCCCTTCAATCAGCACGGGTTCGAAGGCTTGAATTCCCAACCGATGCAAAGTCGGGGCTCGGTTCAGCAATACCGGATGCTCCCGAATTACATCATCCAAAATATCCCACACCTCCGGTTTCTCCCTTTCCACCATTTTCTTGGCGCTCTTGATAGTGGTTACATATCCCTTCTCCTCCAGCTTGTTGTAGATAAACGGTTTAAAGAGCTCCAGGGCCATCTTCTTAGGAATCCCACACTGATGAAGCTTCAATTCCGGTCCTACCACAATGACAGACCTTCCAGAGTAGTCAACCCTTTTTCCCAGGAGGTTTTGACGGAATCGCCCCTGCTTTCCCCTCAGCATATCGCTCAATGATTTCAGTGGCTTTCTATTGGGGCCTATGATCGTCCGTCCCCTCTTGCCATTGTCGAATAGGGCATCTACGGCTTCCTGTAACATCCGTTTTTCATTTCGTATGATGATTTCAGGGGCACTCAATTCCAGGAGCCTCTTGAGCCGGTTATTTCGATTGATAACCCTTCTGTAAAGGTCATTGAGGTCGGACGTCGCAAATCTCCCACCATCCAGAGGAACGAGGGGTCTTAGGTCTGGAGGGATTACCGGTATAACCTCCTGTATCATCCATTCGGGCTTGTTCTTGGAATCTCTGAACGCCTCAACGACCCTGAGCCTTTTCCCCGATTTTCTCCTCTTGGCCTCGGAAGAGGTCTCCTTCATTTCAGCGCGAAGGCTCACCGAGAGCTCATTAACGTCGGTATTCTGCAGCATCTCCCTGATGGCCTCGGCTCCCTGACCGGCTATGAAGGCATCTCCATACTTCTCCCGTGCCTCTCGGTATTTCTCCTCAGTGAGGAGTTCACTCCGTTTCAATGGGGTATCCTTTGGGTCAATGACGATGTAAGCCTCGAAATATAAGACCCGTTCCAACTCTTTCAGCGTCAGATCCAAGAGAATCCCAATTTTACTGGGAATGCTCTTTAAAAACCAAATATGGGCTACCGGGCTGGCTAACTTGATGTGTCCCATTCGTTCCCTTCTCACCTTCGACTGAATGACCTCAACTCCACATTTTTCGCAAACGATTCCCCGGTGTTTCATCCGCTTATACTTCCCACAATTACACTCATAGTCCTTAACAGGTCCGAATATCTTTGCGCAAAAGAGACCGTCTTTTTCCGGCTTAAAAGTCCTGTAGTTAATCGTCTCCGGTTTTTTTACCTCACCATAGGACCATGATTTTATCCTTTCCGGAGAGGCAATGGAAATCCGGATTGCATTGAAACTTAAGGGGCTTTTCGGTTTTTCGAAAAAATTGAGATAATCTTCCAAGTTACCCTCCTTGCTTCATCTTTGCCTTGTCCTCTATGAGTTCCACATCCAGGCCAAGGCTTTGCAATTCCTTTACCAGGACGTTGAATGATTCGGGAAGTCCAGGTTCCATAATATGCTCGCCTTTTACGATGGCCTCGTATGTTCGCGTTCTTCCAGCCACATCATCGGATTTTACCGTAAGGAATTCCTGGAGCGAATTGGCAGCTCCATAGGCCTCCAAAGCCCATACCTCCATCTCTCCTAGCCGTTGGCCGCCGAATTGTGCCTTCCCCCCTAAGGGTTGCTGGGTAACTAATGAATAGGGGCCGATGGATCGAGCATGAATTTTATCATCCACGAGGTGATGGAGCTTAAGCAGGTATATGTATCCGACGGTTACCTTCTGGTCAAATGGTTCCCCAGTCCGGCCGTCGTAAAGGGTAATTTGACCCGTTTCGGGAAGACCCGCTTCTTTCAAACGTTCCTTTATCTCAGTCTCCGAAGCACCATCGAAGACTGGAACAGCCATATAAACTCCCTTGCCCAACCGTTTGGTGACCTCCAGAATCTCCTCATCCGTCGCCGTATCGATGAACTCATTGATCTCCTTCGATGAATATATTCCCTTAATCTTTGACCTCAGGGTTTTCGGGCTGTACTGTTTCTCGAGCAGCTCTTGAATCTTCCACCCTAACCCTTTTGCGGCCCAGCCCAAATGGGTCTCCAAAATTTGCCCGACATTCATCCTAGAGGGAACCCCTAACGGATTCAACACGATATCAACGCAGGTGCCATCCTCCAGAAAAGGCATGTCCTCTTCCGGAAGGATTCGGGAGATGATACCCTTGTTTCCATGTCTTCCTGACATCTTATCACCGACGGCCAACTTCCTCTTCATAGCAACATAAACCTTCACCTGTTTGATGACCCCCGGAGGCAGTTCATCACCCCTTTTGAGCTTAGCAATCTTCTCATCGAAAACGGCCCTTACCAAATCGACCTGTGTATCTCCGCTACTGATAACCTCCTGAACCTCCATTTGAACCCTTTCGTCTCCCTTCACGGCTATTTCTGCCAACCTTTCATAAGGGAGGTGGAGGAGGTTCTCTGCCGTTATCGTATCACCTTCATCCAGCAAAACCTTCTCCTTACTGTCGGTTAACCGACTCGCCGATCTCTTCCCTGCCAAAAGTTCCGCCACTCTCTTCTTGATATTATCCCTGATAATCCGTATCTCATCCGCCTGATTCTTTAAGATCCTCACTCTCTCCTGAGCGTCAATAATCTTGCTTCTCTCGTCCTTATCCACGCCTTTTCTTGCGAAGACTTTCGCATCGATAACGATGCCCTCTATTCCGTGGGGAACGGTAAGGGAGGTATCCCTAACATCCCCAGCCTTCTCGCCGAAGATAGCCCTCAATAACTTCTCCTCCGGGGAAAGCTGAGTTTCACCCTTAGGGGTTACCTTGCCTACCAGGATATCGCCCGGTTTTACCTCTGCCCCTATTCGGATAATTCCGCTCTCATCGAGATCTTTCAATGCCTCTTCCCCCACGTTCGGAATATCACGGGTAATCTCCTCTCTACCCAACTTAGTATCTCGGGAGACGCATTCGAGTTCCTCGATGTGAATCGATGTGTAGCCATCCTCCTTCAGAATCTTCTCGCTGATGAGAATGGAGTCTTCGAAATTATACCCGCACCAAGGCATGAAGGCGACCAAGACGTTCTGTCCAAGGGCCAGCTCTCCTCCATCCGTCGCAGGACCATCGGCGATAACCTCTCCCATCTTAACCCTCTGGCCTCTTTTGACGATGGGCTTTTGATTAATACACGTATTCTGGTTTGACCGTTGGTATTTGATGAGATTATAGATATCTACGCCCGTATCGTTATCGCCCTTGGAAGGATGCTCGCAACGAACCACAATTCTGGAGGCGTCAACGTCTTCGACCACACCATCCCCTTTTGCGATGACCGTAACCCCTGAATCCTTTGCCACAATGGCCTCCATTCCCGTTCCAACTAATGGAGCATCAGTACGCATGAGGGGTACGGCCTGCCTCTGCATGTTTGAACCCATCAAAGCCCGATTAGCATCATCGTTCTCCAAAAAGGGGATAAGAGAAGTGGCAACGCTGACCAGTTGTTTCGGGGAAACATCCATATAATCTACTTCCTCCGGTTTCACCATAATAAACTCCCCACCCTTTCTTGCGGAAATGAGGGGAGCCGTGAACCTTCCATACCTATCGATGGGTGCATTGGCCTGGGCAATGACAGCATCCTCTTCCTCGAGGGCGAAAAGATACTTTATGGTGTTGGTTACCTTCCCCTTGACCACTTCCCGATAGGGAGTCTCTATAAACCCATAATCATTCACACGGGCATAGGTACTAAGGGACGTAATCAATCCTATATTCGGTCCTTCAGGGGTTTCAATGGGACATATCCGTCCATAATGGGTTGGATGGACATCCCTCACCTCAAAACCGGCACGCTCCCGCGTCAAACCACCAGGTCCCAGCGCGCTCAGCCTGCGCTTATGGGTAATCTCCGAAAGTGGATTGGTTTGATCCATAAATTGGGACAGCTGGCTGCTGCCAAAAAACTCCTTAATAACGGCTGAAAGAGGTTTGGAATTGATCAGGTCGTGGGGCATGAGCGTTTCAACTTCCTGCAGACTCATCCTCTCCCTAATGGCCTTTTCGATTCTGATGAGCCCAATATGATACTGATTTTCCAAAAGTTCACCCACAGTCCTCACCCGACGATTCCCTAAATGGTCAATGTCGTCAACCATTCCCCGCCCATCCTTCAAATTGATCAAATACTTGACCACGTCGAGAATATCCTCTCTCCTCAGGACAGTCACCTCCAAGGGCACATCCAATCCAAGTTTGAGGTTTAACTTCATCCTCCCCACCTTAGAAAGATCATATCGGTCCGGGTTGAAAAAGAGGTTATAGAATAGGTTCCTTGCCGTCTCCAAGGTGGGGGGATCCCCTGGCCTCAACTTTCGGTAAATTTCTATGATAGCCTTTTCCGTTTCCCTTTCTGAGGGAGACTTCCCCGGCTCCGTGCTGGCTAATCTCTCCTTCTCCTCCCGGCTCATTCCGAGCTTGTCAACCATCAAAGTATCCCTGAGGGAAGAACTGACCGTGATATGATCGATAAAAAGGATGTTGAAGCTCTCGATTTTTCTCTTCTTAATCTCCTCCAGGGTCTTCTCCTCGATGGGCTCATTGCACTCAGCGATGACCTCCCCGGTCTGCCCGTCCACCAGATCGCTGGCCAGATATCGATCTAAAAGATCACTGGGGTCGATGGGAATGGAATGGATTTTCGACGCCTCTAATTTTTTGACATTACCTCTAGTGATTTTGCGATTCTTTCTAATGAGGATCTCCTTGGTTTTGGGGTCGATGATGTCCTGGGTAGCTTTCTGACCCAAGAGGAGATCATAGGAAACCTTTTTATGGAATTTTCCTTTTTCGATAAAGATTTCCTCTTTATCATAGAAGTAATCCAGCAATTCCTGAGTCGTATAACCCAGAGCCTTCAAGAGGATCGTCACCGGCAACTTTCTCCGCCGGTCAATGCGTACAGAGAGGATATCCTTGCTGTCAAATTCAAAATCGATCCAAGAGCCACGATACGGTATAATTCGGGCATAATATAAGGCTTTACCCCCGGTCAATTTCCCCTGATCCCGATCGAAAAAAACCCCCGGGGAACGATGCAGCTGGCTCACGATGACCCTTTCCGTCCCGTTAATGATGAATGTGCCATTTTCGGTCATCAGGGGAATCTCCCCAAAATATACCTCCTGTTCCTTCACGGCTTTGATGTTTCTCGCTTTCGTTTCCTCGTGGACATCCCAGACCACAAACCGTAACGTCACCTTGATTGGAGCTGCATAGGTCATCCCCTTCAATAGACACTCATCTACATCGTACTTAGGCTCTCCCAATCGGTAACCCACGAACTCCAGGGACGCCGTCTCGTAAAAATCTCTTATAGGAAAGACGCTCTTGAAAACCGATTGAAGACCGATATTCTCCCTTCTATCGGGATCTACGTTTACCTGCAAGAATTTATCGTAAGATTGGAGCTGGATATCGATTAAGTTCGAGATCCCGAGGACTTCATGGATTTTTGCAAAATTTTTCCTCAAACGTCCGCTGTTGTGTATTAAAGAGGCCATAAATGTCCCTCACCCATTCATTGAAAAGTTTCTCGTCCCTTCATTGGGCGAATCAGGGGAAACTATTTGATCTCCGCGGTTCCCCCGGCTTCCTCGATCTTCTTCTTAGCTACCTCAGCCTCCTCCTTGGGCACACCTTCCTTTACCGGTTTAGGGACCCCTTCCACCAAATCCTTTGCTTCCTTTAAACCCAAATTGGTAAACTCACGAACGGCCTTGATCACCTGAATCTTCTTTTCTCCAAAACCCGTCAGGATTAAGTCGAACTCTGTCTTCTCCGCCTCTGGCGCCGCTTCAGCAGCACCTGGAGCAGCAGCCATGCCCAGTCCGACCGGAGCGACAGCGCTCACCCCAAACTTCTCCTCTAATTCCTTGACGAATTCCGAAAGCTCCAAAACGGTCATATTTTCGATGAATTTGATAACGTCCTTCTTGTTTACCCCTGCCATCGTATCATCCTCCTATCATGGAATTCTCGCAGGCTCTTCCCATAGGCTTTCCTATGCCTCTTCCTTCTTAGGTTCTTTTTTAGCCTCTTCCTTAGCCTCAACCTCAGCCTTAGCCTCTTCCTCTACCTCTTCCTTAGCCTCAACCTCAGCCTTAGCCTCTTTCTCTGCCTCTTCCTTAACCTCAACCTCAGCCTTAGCCTCTTCCTCGCCCTGCCGGGTAGCGCGAATCATCTCCAACACCTGGACCAACCTCCTGATATGAGCGGATAAGACGTTTACCAAATGGAAATGTCCGCCCTTGAGTAGTCGTAAAAGATTACCCAGTAAAACCTCTCGTCCTGGGAGCCTAGCCATAGCAGCAATCTCGTGGGGTCCGACAACCCGCCCCTCGACGAGACCCCCCTTTATCTCCAGCATGGGCATATCCTTGCTGAACTCCAAAAGGACCCTCGCCGGAGCAAGGGGGTCGTTATTCGAGAAGGCCATTGCCGTTGGACCAACAAAGAGGTCTGAAAGTCCCTCCAAGCTTGTCTCCTTCGATGCGAGACGCATCAACGTATTCTTCACCACCCGGTATTCAACGGAAGCCTCCCCCAACTGTCTCCTCAATCGGGTGATCTCCTCCACGTTCAATCCACGATAATCCGTTACAATTACGGCCCTCAATTCTTGCAGTTTCTCGTGGAGCTCCGAAACAACCCGTTCCTTTTCCTTCCTATTCACGCCTCTCATCCCCTGTTCAGTATCAGCTCACTTTCATCACGGTGCGAACGGACATGGGATCGATCTTGACCCCAGGGCCCATTGTTGTCGATAGAGCGATACTCTTCAGATAGACGCCCTTGCTCGTGGCGGGTTTTGCCCTGATAATGACCTCCAATAAGGCCTTTATGTTCTCCAGGAGCTTCTCACCTCCAAAGGAAACCTTCCCAACGGCCACGTGTACGATGCCAGCTTTCTCTACTTTAAATTCTACCTTTCCCGATTTGATCTCCTGGACCGCCTTCTCAATATCGAAGGTTACTGTGCCCACCTTGGGATTGGGCATGAGGCCCCTTGGCCCCAGGATCTTTCCGAGTTTTCCAACGGAGCCCATCATATCAGGGGTGGCGATGGCCTTATCAAATTCGAGCCATCCGCCCGAAATCTTCTCTATCAGCTCATCACCGCCTGAGTAGTCGGCTCCCGCATCGCTGGCTTCTTTCTCCTTCTGACCCTTGGCGAATACCAACACTCGGATCGTTTTCCCCGTTCCATGGGGAAGGAGAACCGTTCCTCTCACCATCTGCTCGGCCTTTCTGGGGTCGACGCCTAGCCTGATAGCCACATCCACACTCTCATCGAAACGGGCAAACGAGGATTCGGTGACCAGCCTCAACCCTTCCCCAAGATCGTACCTTTTATCTCGATCGGAGGCCCCTTTTGCTTGGATATGCTTTTTGCCTTTTTTCGCCATAGAAAACCCCTTAAACGATCTCTATCCCCATGCTTCTGGCCGTTCCCTCAATGATCCTCATTGCCCCCTCCATATCGATAGCGTTCAAGTCTGTAAGCTTCATTTGGGCAATCTCCCGTATTTGATCCCTTGTCACCTTTCCCACCTTTTCTCTGTTGGGCTCGCCTGATCCCTTGGCAATCTTCGCCGCCCTCTTTAAGAGGATGGCTGCAGGTGGGGTTTTGGTCACGAAACTGAAGGATCGATCCCCGTAGATGGTGATCACGACCGGGATAATCATCCCTTCTTGTCCCTGTGTTTTGCTATTAAAAGCCTTGCAGAATTCCATGATATTAACCCCTTGCTGCCCCAGGGCGGGACCAACAGGGGGAGAAGGATTTGCCTGTCCCGCGGGAACCTGCAGCTTAATCACACCAATCACCTTTTTCGCCATTTCCCAACCCTTTTAAGATTTAACTCTTTTCCACTTGAATAAAATCGAGTTCTACAGGGGTAGATCTTCCAAAAATACTAACCAATACCTTCACCTTCCTCTTATCGGATTTCACCTCTTCAACTGTGCCAACAAAATTAACAAAGGGACCATCGATAACTCTAACATTATCGCCGACGGCAAGGGAAACCTTCGGTTTTGCCTTGGTTACACCTTCCTTTATTTGGGCGATGACCTCCTCAACCTCTTCCTCTGGAATGGGAATCGGCCTCGTTCCTTCACCCGCGAAACCCGTCACCTTTGGGGTCCCTTTTACAATATGCCAGGTCTCATTGTCGAGTTCCATCTTTACCAAGATGTATCCCGGGAAAATCTTCCTCTGAGAGGTCTTCTTCTTTCCCTTGACCAGTTCGACAACAGTCTCAGTGGGAACGAGAATTTCGGAAAAAGAGGCGGCCTTGCCCAAATTTTTGACTCTCTCCACTAAATTGGCCTTCGCCTTATTCTCATACCCTGAATACGTATGAACGACATACCACTTCTTAGCCATAGACCGTACTCACCCGAATTAGCTTAATATGATCTTAATGAGTTTCCTTAGCCAGAAGTCCACAATTCCCAAGAAGAAGGCACATATGAAAACGGTAACGAGAACTACGACCGTTCCAGCGATGGTATCCCGTTTCGAAGGCCAGGTTACTTTTCTTAACTCAACCCTTACCTCCTTGAGAAATTGCCTTACTATTTGAACCCTTCCCACCCTTACCTTCCTGCGTGCTCACAAAAAATGGCAGGCCAGGAGGGATTCGAACCCCCAACTCCCGGATTTGGAGTCCGGCGCTCTATCCGTTAGAGCTACTGGCCTTTCCCTTTTCTGAAAGCCATTAACTTGTAAAGAATGATTTGCTATTTCGTTTCCTTATGTAGGGTATGGCTGCGGCAAAACCGGCAATACTTCTTTAGTTGTAATTTTTCCGTAGTAGTTCGCTTATTTTTCGTAGTGGTATAGTTCCTCCGTTTGCATCCACTACAGGCGAGCGTTATGATACTTCGCATGCTGAAATCTGCTCCTCAATTACTTCATGACATCACTGATCACCCCAGCGCCTACGGTCTTCCCACCCTCCCGAATGGCAAACCGTAACTCCTTCTCCATGGCAATGGGCGTAATTAAATCCACCGATAACGACGCATTGTCCCCAGGCATCACCATCTCCACCCCCTCCGGTAACGTCACCACCCCCGTCACATCCGTCGTCCGAAAATAAAACTGCGGCCGATACCCATTAAAAAATGGCGTGTGCCGACCACCCTCCTCCTTCGTCAAAATATACGCCTCCGCCTTAAACCGCGTATGAGGCGTTATACTCCCAGGCTTCGCCAATACCTGCCCCCGCTCCACATCATCCCGCTTCGTCCCCCTCAACAATACCCCAATGTTGTCCCCCGCCTGACCCTGATCCAACGTCTTGCGAAACATCTCCACACCCGTACACACCGTCTTCTGCGTCGCCCGTATCCCCACAACCTCAACCTCCTCCCCCACCTTCACCATGCCCCGCTCAACTCGACCCGTCACCACCGTACCTCGACCAGATATCGAAAATACATCCTCTATCGGCATCAAAAAATCCTTGTCCACATCCCGTACCGGCTCCGGTATGTGCTCATCCACCGCCGCCAATAACTCCCATATACACCCATACTCCTGCGCCCCCTCCCAATCCTCCGATGAACTCTCCAACGCCCTCAACGCACTCCCACGAATAACCGGTATCTCATCCCCAGGAAAATCATACCCCGATAATAACTCCCGTACCTCCAACTCCACCAAATCCAATAACTCCACATCATCCACCATGTCCACCTTGTTCAAAAAAACCACTATCGACGGCACCCTCACCTGCTTCGCCAATAACACGTGCTCCCGCGTCTGCGGCATCGGACCATCCGCCGCCGATACCACCAATATCGTCCCGTCCATCTGAGCAGCACCCGTTATCATGTTCTTGATGTAATCCGCATGCCCAGGACAATCTATGTGCGCATAATGACGATTCGCCGTCTCATACTCCACATGCGCTATCGCTATCGTCAACCCACGCTCCTTCTCCTCCGGCGCCTTGTCTATCTCCTCAAACGCCATGTAACTCGCCATACCCCTGCCCGCCAAGACCTTCGTTATCGCCGACGTCAACGTCGTCTTCCCATGATCCACATGCCCAATCGTCCCCACATTTACATGCGGCTTCGTCCTCACAAACTTCGGCTTCGACATCGCTCGCCCCTCCTC
>JBGVTJ010000090.1:0-9099 GCA_041862515.1 Thermodesulfobacteriota bacterium
TCAGATAAGGACGGAAACTTCACATAGCGTCCTGACCGAGACCGGCAAGTTGGACACGAGGGGTATTCTAGGCATAACTCGACATCCCTGGTACTTGGCAACAATTATGCTTATCTGGGCGAGAACACTGGATATATCCGCGCTAATCACGAATATAATACTCACCATCTATCTGATAGTGGGAACTGTTCTAGAGGAAGGAAAGCTTCTTCGGGAGTATGGTGAGGACTATCGGGAATATCAGGAGAAGGTGTCTATGCTTTTTCCCTTTAAGTATGTAAGATCTAGAATCCAAAGGTCTTCTCTGTAAGAATGGAAGGGAAGGGGACCAATGGAGATGGCAATTATCTAAAGTTGGGCCAATCCGCTTCTACAGCTCCGAAGGGCTGAGGACGTGGGGAATCATTAAATGAAGTTCATAATGTATTGAAATAATATCAGGCCCCTGGAGACGAGTATGAGATACAAGGCACGTATAATGGAAAAGATTGAAAATTTTGCGAGGGAATATTATGCGAAACTAGATTTTGCTCACAATACTGGACATGGTGAACGAGTGGTCAAGATTGCCAAAAGAATACTGGAAACCGAAGGGGGAGAACCTTTCTTAGTGGAAGCCGGAGCATGGTTACATCAACTTCATGATGACATTGAAACTCTGAGAGAGTTTTTATCAACTTTGGACGTTGACGATGAGACTCGGAAGAAATTAATGGAAATTGTAGCATCCTGTAGAGCACATAGGATCAAGGAAAGTTCCTCTTTGGAAGCCAAAATAGTCTTCGATTCTGACGGGATGGAAGTCTTAGGTTCCTACGGTAGCGTTAGGGAATTACTTTGCAATGCACAAGCGAGAGATAAGGCCTGGGATGAAAATGTCGATGAGACGAAGAAAGTTCAGAGAATGTTTGAAGAAAAGTTAATGACAAAGACAGCAAAGAAATTGGCAAAAGAGTCAATGGAAATAACACGTAAGTTTTGGCATTGCTATGATAGATGGCGGCGATTGGATTTTCATTGATGCTCGTTTGTCCCCTTTTTCTAAGGGTTTTGTATTGAGCGGGAATTCTTTCCTATAAAGAAGAGGTGTATGAAAGGGGTGTCCCGATATCTGATTACGTTTGATATCTTCGAAAGGAGTCAGGAATAACATCCAATAGAATACTGCGCGAGGAAATCCATATCATAACGACTATGCTCTTTCTGCCCCGTGGCCTATCGGAACGGTATTGAATTGTATGGAAACTTTTCGCAGAAGGGATATCATCTGGTTAAAGCATCGCAAACCAAGAAATTTACAAAATCTGTGGAAATGATAATATTTCGGTGGGGAGTGACCACGGTTCCGAGTACCGGAATAGATGTCATTACCTCGGGGCGTAAGGAATTTTTCCTCGAGAACTGTAATCCTATTTCCAGGAGCACGGAGGTTGCATACGAAAAATATATATGAGCAATTGGCGGACCACCTCTCTTCTTTGGGAATGGGATACCCGCCTAGTGAGGATTTGGTAGATATACTCAGGGCGAATTTCAACCTAAAGGAAGCTGAAGTTGCGCTCGCGCTTCCGACCAGAGTCAGTCCGCTTATCCAGCAGGCAAAGGTAATCGCCGTTGCTCACTGCCCTTGTCGCATAACTGCTAATCTAGGAGGCAGAGGCTGTGAACCTCCCACTGAGGTATGCATGAAATTTGATGATCTGGCCGAGTAGTTGATTGAGCGGGAGTTGGCGGGAGAGATCACAAAGGAGGAGGCTCTCAAGATACTCAAACAGTGTGAAGAAGATGGTTTGGTCCATTTCGTTGATAACGCCATAGGTGATATAAAACACAGCTGTAATTGCTGCGCTTGTGCCTGCTGGAGTGCGGGTAGCATCAAAAGGAGAAAGATACCAAGAGATAGCATAATGGCAACATATTTCATCCGGGAGACACAAGAGGATGAATGCACTGGTTGCGATATGTGTGTTGAGGTATGCCCGGTTGATGCCGCTACGATGGAGGATGATTTCCCTAGAGTTGATGAAGAATGGTGTATAGGCTGCGGTGTGTGCGTTGCCAAATGCCCCCCACAGCAGCACAGGTTGGAATTGAGGCCGGATAAAGCTGGCCAATTCCCAGCACCTGATTTTAGGAAACTGCATGAAAAGATATTGGAAGAGAAGGGATTGAAATAGGATTGCCGGAATACCTCCACATGTAGGAATTCGAGCCCAAGCATTTTCCCCTGACGTCTGCCTGCGGCGCAAGATCAGCCTTCCCGTTAGACCTCTTGCGGTGAAACATAGTTCCCAAACCACCTTAAAGTAAAATACACCACAGGATCGCACTAATCGTCGGTGCTTTGTGGGTGCTCGTTTCTTAACCTCTCTCATGAACGCTCCGGTAAACGGATCACATCAAGCCACCAGATATATTGACAATATCATCCAACAGATATATTGTTGACGTGAATTGCCTGGAAGATTATTCGGGCTTGCAAAGGAAAGGACCCGGAAAGGAGGTGATTGCCAACCAAGATAAATGGACTTTTTTGGCTGGGGAAACCCTGGCTGGAGTTTCCCAATTTCGTGACATGAATCTTAAAAAAGGAGGACATTATGAAGAGAGGAACTATTATCGCCTGTATCTGTTTTCTATTCCTTTTCTTTACGGTTAACCTTCATGCAGCGGTGAAAAATCCCGACACGTTCATTCTTGCCAACTACGGCAACCTTAGAACCCTTGACCCATGTGTGGCCTACGACGTGACCTCCTCACAGCGGCTCTGGAACATATACGAACCCCTGATCTTCTTCGACGGGTCGCATACGGACAAGTTCAAGCCTCTGCTAGCCACGGAGGTACCCACTCTGGAAAACGGCGGCATATCCGCGGACGGCAAAACCTACACGTTCACCATCCGCAAGGGCGTGAAGTTCCATGAGGGAGGGGACCTGACCCCGGAGGACGTAGTCTATTCCTTCAAGCGGAACATGATTGCCGACCCGGACGGCGGTCCCATGTGGATGCTTTTGGAAGCCCTGACCGGCGAGGGTTCCACCCGCGACAAAGACGGCAAGATCATTGAGGGCATTTTCGACACCATTGACAAGTGCGTCGAAGGCAAGGGAGATAAGGTTATCTTCCATTTGCCAAGGCCCTATCCTCCCTTATTGGGCATCCTGAGCTATTCCTCTTCCGTGATTATGGACAAGGAGTGGGCCATTTCCAAGGGCTGCTGGGATGGCGACATTAAGAATGGCGCCAAATACAACAATCCCGCTCCCGGACATGAGCCCCTGCTGAAGATTGCCAACGGCACCAACGCCTACAGGATGAAAAACTGGGAACCGAATAAGGAGTTCGTTTTTGAGCGGTTTGACGGCTACTGGGGTCCCAAGCCGAAGCTCAAGATCGCTATCGTCAAATACGTCAAGGAATGGAGTACCCGCAAGCTCATGCTCCAAAACGGGGACGCCGACCGCGTCAGGGTAGACATCCAGTACGTGCCTGAGGTAAAAGCCATGAAAGGGCTGACCCTGTATGAGGTCCCGCTGCTCTCGGTGACAGCCGCCTTCTTTTGCCAGAAAATCAATCCCACGGGCAATCCGAACATCGGCAGCGGGAAACTTGACGGCAACGGCATCCCTCCCGACTTTTTCTCCGACATCAACGTGCGCAAGGCCTTCCTACACGCCTTTGACCGAGAGACTTACAAGAAGGATGTCTTCAACGGCCTCGTGATCATGCCAACAAGCCCCAACGTGGAAGGGTTGGCCTACCACAAGGACGTACCGGTGTACGAGTTCGACCTGGAAAAATCAAAGAAATACATGAAGGAGGCCTGGGGCGGCACGGTCTGGGAAAAGGGCTTCAAGATGATCATCACCCACAACACCGGCAACGAGATGCGCGAAGCCGCGGCCTTAATGCTGGCCGAGAACATCATGTCCCTCAACCCGAAATTCAAGATAGAAGTTCGCAACGTGGAATGGAAGGATTACCTCGTCAAGTACCGCAACTTCGAATTCCCACTGTTCCTGATCGGTTGGGGGGCCGACTATGCCGATCCACATAACTTCATGTATACCTTCATGCACTCCCGGGGCGTCTACGGTCGATATATGGCCTATCAGAACGAGGAGGTGGACAGACTGTGCGATGCCGGCATCCAAACCATCGACCCCAAGAAACGCGAAGAGATCTACCACAGGCTCCAGGACCTCTGGTATACGGAAGCCATCGCTGTCCCGCTCTATCAGCAGATCGTGGTGCGAGCGTACAGGGACTGGGTGAAGGGGTACGTGCCCAACGCCATGCTCACGGACGCCAATGAACTGCTCATGGATATTTGGAAAGAGTAACCATCTATCCATAGCCTCTAGACCGCCGGGGGGTGTACTACTTCCCGGCGGTTTTTTCGAAAAAAAAACAGGTCCCGGAGACAGGACTGTCCATGCATGCTTTCGTCATTCGAAGATTTTTGTTGTTGGTTTTCGTTCTGTTCGGGGTTTCCGTTCTGATTTTCGGTATTCTCATGACCTTCAGCCCGGAGCGGAGGGCTGCAGCCTACGTGACCACACCACAGCAGGCAAAGGACATCCCCAGGCTTATCCAGCAGTTCGGCCTCGATGATCCGTTTTACATCCAGTACGTCCGGTGGATGAGAGAAATCTTTAGAGGCAATATGGGGTGGTCCCTGGTCGCGGCCAGACCCGTTGGGGAGGCCTTTTGGCGCTATCTCCCCGTGACCCTGGAAATGAATCTCTTCGCTGCGCCAATCGTCATCATCTTTGGAATTTGGCTGGGTACAGTATCGGGAATACATCGAGACACCTGGATAGACCACGGCACGAGGATTTTCGCTATTGTGGGCTGGTCCCTGCCCACCTTTCTCTTCGCCCTGGTGCTGCTCATGGTCTTCTATGGTTACTTCCAATTGTTTTCGCCAGGCGTCCTCAGCGATAAGTTGACCATGTTCATCCTGGACAACCCAGAAACGTTCAAGCGGTTCACCGGCATGTACACGATCGACGGCATGCTCAACGGTCGCCTGGATATCGCCCTGGATGGCCTGCGCCATCTGGTCTTACCCGTGTTGACGTACGTGATCGTCGTGGTCGCCTTGAATATGCGGGTTATGCGCTCTGGGATGATCGAAGAGCTATCCAAGGATTACGTAATTACCGCCAGGGCCAAAGGCGCGGACAAGAAAACGATACACATCAAGCATGCCCGCAGGAACGCCCTGCTTCCCGTTGTTACCGTGGCCGGTCAACTCGTGGCCTTATCCATGGAAGGAAGCGTATCTGTGGAGGTGGTTTTCAATCGCCAGGGCATAGGCTGGTGGCTGGCCGAGTCGGCCACTCAGCTCGACATGCCCGTGCTGATGTGCATTTGCCTGTTCATGGGGATCGTTTTTGTCATCACCAATCTCACACTGGATATTCTTTACGCGTACATCGATCCGAGGATACGGCTAACTTAGTTGAATGGGTTGGTTACAATGATGACCCAGGAACATCCGCGATTACGTGAGCTCAGGTTTACGCTCCAAAGGATTTTCAGGAACCCTTCGGCCATTATTGGGTTTACGCTCCTCATTTTTTTTGTGGGAGTGGCTCTTTTCGCCCCTCAAATCGCTCCGCCCAAATACGCCCACAATCCTTACCTGATGCCCCACAAGGGATATTCGCCCACGCCCAAACCTCCGGGAAAGGGGCAGATTTTCGGGACCACGTCCGGTCAATACGACATCTTCTATGGCGCGGTCTGGGGAACGCGTATCGCCTTCAAGATCGGGCTGTTCGTGGTGGGCATCGCAGCCTTCGTCGGGGTCACACTCGGCGCGGTTTCTGGCTATTACGGGGGAATCATTGACGAAGTATTGATGCGGGTGACGGATGTCATGTGGGCCGTACCGACCCTTGTGTTGGCCATGGCCATCGTGGTGGCCTTTGGCCGAGGGCTGGACAAAATCATGATTGCCCTGGCCATGGTGCAGTGGCGGTGGTACGTGCGGGTCATACGGTCGGAAATACTGACCTTGCGCGACCAGGATTTTGTCCAGGCCGCCAAGATCATGGGCGTCTCGGACGCCAAGATCATTCTGCGCCACATCCTGCCTAACGCTATCTATCCGGTCTTGATTATGGCTTCCATGGACATGGGCTCCATGGTCATTACGGCCTCGTTCATGAGCTTTGTGGGCCTGGGCGCGCCGAGGGGTTATTCGGACTGGGGTCAGATGGTGGCCCTGGCTAGGAACTACATCGTCGGCCCGCCGGATGACCCTTTGAGGTTTTGGTATACCATCGTCATCCCTGGAGGCTGTATTGTCCTGTTCGTGCTAGCCTGGAACCTGATTGGGGACGCTCTGCGTGACGCCTTCGATCCGAAGATCCGCCGCCGGTAAGAGACTGATATCATGACGACTTTGTTGGAAACCGTCGATCTCGTCACCAATTTCTACACCTATGAGGGCGTCGTCAAGGCCCTGAACAAGGTTAGCCTGGTGGTGGATCACGGCTCCACATTCGGCCTGGTGGGTGAATCGGGTTGCGGGAAGAGCGTGACTGCTCGCTCCATCATGCGCATTGTTCAGGAACCGGGGCGCATCGAGGGCGGAAAGGTTATCGTGTACCTGGACGAGAAGAACCGGCAGGCCGGCGTTGACCTGCTCCAGCAGTCAGAGGTCTATGTGGAGGGTCTTCGCGGGGACCAGATTTCCATGATCTTTCAGGAGCCCAACGCGGCCCTCAACCCGACCATGAGCATCGGCGACCAGGTGTCCGAGAGCTTCCTATTCCATCAGAAAAAGGAGATGTGCGCCAAGATTCTTGAGGATCTCTACGCTCTTGAGTGCAGGGTCTTCTATCCCTTGAAAAAGTTCCAGCAGGCAGTGTATCGGCTCGCGGCCCGGGACCCTGAAGCCTTGGCTCTCAAGATACTGGATAGGCTTCCGATCGTAAGACTCTGGCGGAAAAGACTCAAGAAAGAGGCGAAAAGACGCTCCATTGAAATCGTGGGGAAACTCGGCATCCCTTACCCGGAGCAAATCGTGGAACAATATCCGCACAATCTCTCCGGCGGTATGAAACAACGCATCGTCATTGCCATCGCCCTGGCTTGCAGCCCCATACTGCTGATCGCCGACGAGGCGACTTCGAACCTGGACGTGACTATCCAAGCCCAGATTCTCGAACTCCTGCGTCGGCTTAAGAAGGAGGTCATCTCATCGATCCTGCTGATTACTCACGATCTCGGAGTGGTAGCTGAAACCTGTGATCGCGTCGGCGTCATGTACGCCGGAAACCTGGTCGAGGTCGCGGATGTCAAGGATTTGTTCATCAAATCCTTGCATCCTTACACCAAGGCGCTGCTGGAAGCAGTGCCCAAGCTCTCCATGGAAGGAACGCTCAAAAGCATTGAAGGGAACGTTCCAAACCTGGTCACGCCTCCGCCAGGATGCCGGTTCCACCCTAGGTGCCCACACGCCATGGAGATATGCAGGAAAGAGGCCCCAGATCTGATCGAGATTGAGGGAAATCACACGGTGGCGTGCCATTTGTTCTAGAGGGTGGGGCAGCGTCCGTGATGAGAGAGGCCTCATAGGAACCAACCCGTGACCCATGGAAAAAATTCTCGAACTTAGGGAGCTCAAAAAGCATTATCCGATCCTGGGAGGAGTCCTTCGTCGGGAAGTGAATTCCGTCAAGGCCCTGGACGGCGTCGATCTGGACATTTACCGGGGTGAGTGCCTCGGCGTTGTCGGGGAATCCGGTTGCGGCAAGACCACCGCGGGCAAGACCATCATTCGCCTCCACGATCCCACAAGCGGAATGGTCTACTACTACCGAAAGGACAAGGGGCCTGAGGTGCGGATCGACATTGGGTCTAAAAAAGGGTCCACCCTCAAAAAGCTCGGTATTCGAGGTAAGCTTCAGATGGTCTTTCAGGACCCCACGACCTCCCTCGACCCGAGGATGCTGGTCAAGCACATCATCGCCGAACCCATCAAGGAACAGGTGAGCCTGGGAGGGAGGGAACTTGAGCACCGTGTTGTTAGGTTGCTCGGATTGGTTGGCCTGACTAGGGATCATCTACTCCGCTACCCACACGAATTTTCCGGTGGCCAGCGGCAACGTATCGCCGTCGCGAGGGCCATCGCCACGGACCCTGAGTTCATCGTGCTGGATGAGCCCACTTCGGCCCTGGACGTATCCGTGCAGTCCCAAATACTGAATCTGCTGAAGTCCCTCCAGGAAACGCTCAATCTCACCTATCTGTTTGTAACGCACCACTTGCTGGTAGTCAAATATATGAGCCACCGCACGGCGGTCATGTATCTCGGGAAAATCGTCGAAATTGCACGTACTGAGGATATCTTCTCACAGTCCGCGCATCCGTATACCCATGCGCTGCTCTCGGGCATTCCCGTTCCGGACGTTGAACACAAGCAGCGCCGTATTGTGCTTTCCGGAGATGTCCCGAGTCCCGTCAACCCCCCGCCCGGATGTCGGTTTCACCCGCGCTGCCCCTTTACCGTTGACCGTTGCCGGGATGAAGAGCCACCCCTCGAAGGCGTTGAAGCCGCTCACAAGGCGGCCTGTCACCGAAAATCGGAAGTGGAAAAGCTTGTGCGGGATAGATTTGGCACCCACGCCCAATAAAGGACCTTATAACCCATGACGCCGAGTTTTTTTGACAGATTTGGCCCTTGGAATCCATCGGGGATCAGGCGTTGAGATAGAGCTTTAAGCTATTGATCCCAATGCAAAACATTCTCGAAAATATCTAGAGTTTATGTAATAATATATTGAAAATACAATGGAAAATGTTTACTAGTCATTTAATTTCTAAATTTCACAAATAGTAAACGGGATTTTCCGAGAGGGATGTGCTATGCCCCAACAGTCCGTACTTGATCGTTTCCTCGCAATTCATTCCAAGATTCGAAGTAGGTTCCCTCAGATAGAACGGGATATTTTTGGTAATAAGAGAATCTATCTCAACAGTGGCGCGGGAACGCTCATGGTGGACTCTGCCATTCATGCGTTAGCCGATAAAGCTCGGTCTTCAAATCCCCAGCCTGGTGACATCGATCCTGGAGAGATA
>JBGVTJ010000091.1:0-3664 GCA_041862515.1 Thermodesulfobacteriota bacterium
AGATTACCCGTCTGGGCGAGGCCACAAGCTATGCAAAACAGACCCTTCTCGCCAGCTCCACTGACAAGCAGGATACGGCCAATAGCTTCGGCCTCCTGGGAGACCCGGCCATGACCCTGGCGGTTGAATCCCCGGCGACCCCCTCCATCCCCTCCACCCCCATCATCGCGGGAGGCGGCAGTGACAGCCGTGGAGGGTGTTTTGTCGCATCCGCCGTTTACGGGTCCTTCCTGGATCGGCACGTGGGTGCCCTAAGGTCCTTCAGAGATAGTGTGCTCACAAGAGGTGCCATAGGAAGACGGCTCGTCCAGGCCTACTATGGGGTAAGCCCACCCGCAGCCCAGTGGATAAAGAACCGTGAAAATATCCGGGCCCTGACCCGGATCGCCCTCATGCCCCTGGTGGCCGCAACGCAGCTTGAGCTCAACCGGACCCTCGTCATTTGCCTCACCCTGCTGCTGCTTATAAGCCCCCTCGCATGGACCCACTGCCTGGCGAGGAGGGAAAAGAGCCTCAAGCGGTGAATGGGGCTCCCCGAGGGCTATGAAAAAATTACGTCACTCGGCCATGGGAATTTCAGACCTCCGAGAGTGTGGTGGGCTTGAACATTTGCTTACCCGTCGGGGGTAACGATGGTACGATTTTTGCTTACAAAAGGTAATATCCATACACCTCGTCGAGAACTATGGACCATCTGAAAAAGAGCTATAGGAAAAACGAAGATGTCGTCTTTCGGAGGATATCCGACGAGTCTATCCTGGTGCCCATTCGGGATAACGTAGGAGATCTGGCATTCATTTATAACCTCAATGACGTTGGCACGTTCATATGGGAACGGATAGATGGTAAGCGGCAATTGGTGGACATACAGGAGATGCTGGTAGATGAGTTTGACGTGAATCCACCTGAGGCGGAGAGGGATTTATTGCAATTCATCGCCGATCTCGAAAAGATGAGTTTCATTGTTACGGTCGATGATGACCGTTAGCGAGAGGCCCGAGGCGTATGGGAAATTCGTGTATTTCCGAGGTGAGCATTCAAGATTATGCCCAGCGCCTCAGGTATAATAAGGCCAAAGAGAGGGTGCCCCTTGCGGGTACATTTGAGCTCACGTTCCGTTGCAACAATCGCTGCGCCCACTGCTACAATAACAGGGGAGCACATGATAGGAGGGAAAAGGAGAAGGAACTAACTCATAGCCAGGTTTGTCGCATCCTTGACACCGTGGCCGAAGCAGGGTGTCTCTTGCTCCTCTTCACAGGGGGGGAACCACTTATCCGGGAGGATTTCCCGGAGATCTACGCTTATGCCAAGGGGAAGGGATTCCTCACCACCCTGTTCACGAACGGAACGCTTATTGACCGCGAAATGGCGGACTTCCTGAGGGAATGGCCACCTCGTTCCATAGAGATCACCTTGTACGGAATGAGCCAAGGGGTCTATGAGAAGGTCACGAGGGTTCCGGGCTCTCATGCCAAGTGCATGCGTGCAATAGAACTCCTCGTTGAGAGAAACCTTCCCCTAAAGCTGAAGGCTATGATATTTACGTTGAATCGGCACGAACTGGACGACATGAAGGCCTTTGCCCGAGATTTAGGGCTTGAATTCCGATACGACCCACTGCTGAACCTGAGAATTGATGGCGGGGCAAATCCCGGAAGGTTCAGGCTACCACCCGCCGAGGTAGTCCAGATGGATTTGGATGACAAGGGAAGGCGTTCAGAATTGATGGAGCTTTACGAAAGGTTCACGAAGGCCGACAGGAAATCCGAAGCGATATTCACCTGTGGCGCCGGTACCAATAGCTTTCACATCAACCCACACGGCCTCATGCACATCTGCGGGATGGTCAGAAATCCCGGCTACGACCTGATCAATGGTTCCTTTCGAGAGGGGTGGGATATATTCTTCCCGGCCGTCAGGGCTCGAAGACGGAAGGGAGATGATCCATGTCGTCATTGTAACCTGCATGTCCTCTGTGGTCAGTGCCCTGGCTGGTCCCAACTGGAACACGGTGACGTGGAAAAACCCGTGGAGTACCTCTGCCAGGTTGGCCGCCTGAGGGGAGAACAGCTGGCAATAGAGGACGGGTATGAGAAGCCCGTTCAAACTGAAGTCAAGGGGTAAGAGATGAAGAAAAAGGTCAGGAAAAAGTACGAAAGGCCCATGGTGAGGAAAGTTCGTTTAGACGCCGAGGTTTCCGTTTTAACCGTTTGCAAGACCGCTTCTGGAGGATTCGGGCCTACAGTGAATTGCGATACCATGTATGGGGATCCTTGCCAATCCGATGGCAGCTAGGTTTTTTCAGTTCTCCCCAGAGGAGATGACGTATCGGGATTCCGTGGGGTAAATGAAACAGAAAATAGCCATAAGGATTGCGGAGGTATCCATCTCCATCGAGTGGGAGGACCGAAATCTCGAATGCATGCTTCATCCAATCTACCAATCCTTCTTCGGCAATGGTAAGTCAGACATAGTTCTTCGAATCCGCGAGGGATTCCAAACCGTCCCCCTCGGAAGGAAGGTTTTCGATGGTGCCCCCGTATGGACCCTTTATCGAGGGAAGGGCAAATGGGTCATAAGACTCTTCCATGATGACAGGGATTCCCCTGTTGAGAGGGTGATGGTTTTGGATCCAAGCCTCCGTCATGGAGAGCTCTATGTTAAGAAGTCGCTCAACGGCTCCCCGTTTGTTGTCGAACCCTTCCACGGCCCCACCGCGGAGCTCTTAATGGTGCAGTATCTCTCCCAGGGACGAGGCATACTCCTTCATGCCTGCGGAATCGAGCTCGAAGGAAAGGGGATTCTATTCACGGGACATTCGGGCGCGGGAAAGAGTACTATGGCCCAGCTGTGGAATGACGCGGAAAATGTCTCCATATTGAGCGATGATAGGATCGTCCTCCGGAAAAAGGACGGTTTTTTCTGGATATACGGCACGCCCTGGCACGGTGAGGAACAATTCGCCTCGCCGGAGGGCTGCCCCTTGGAGAGGATCTATTTCATCAAACACGCCGAAAGGAACCAGATCGAGGGAACCGCGGGAATAGAAGCCACTTCGAAGCTCTTAGCGTATTCTCTTCCGCCCTTTTGGGACAAGAGGGGAATGGGATTTACCCTCGACTTTCTCTCAGAACTCAGTAAGAAGATCCCCTGTCAAGAGTTGGGATTCCTCCCTGATAGAGGAGTCGTACGTCTCATAAGATCTATGAACTGAAAAGGATTCCCCTATCGTGAAGATAACCGAGCACAGGAAAGAATTCGCGCCTGACCACATTCTCTGGGATATTGCAATCGAGCTGCTCGAAAATCGGAATATGGTAAAATTCCGCGCCCCCGGGGTTAGCATGTCTCCTTTCATCCGGAATAATGAGATGATCACCGTTGAGCCCTGTTCTCACGGGGATCTAACGTTTGGGGATGTTATTCTCTACCATGGATTTGGAAGCCAGTGCAGGCAATTATCCATTCCTTTACGGAATAGGAACATTGTGCATCGATTTTTGTGGAGAAGGGAAATTGGAGGTGATTTACGATTAATCACCAAGGGGGATAACAATTATCTCTGCGATCCCCCCGTCTCACCCCAACAAATCCTTGGAAGGGTGGTGGAAATAGAGAAAAATGGATGGAGATTGAGGTTGGATACACCCTTCGGAAGGTT
>JBGVTJ010000092.1:0-7755 GCA_041862515.1 Thermodesulfobacteriota bacterium
CGGTTTTTCAAGGATGGATTTTCACCCTTCCCGGCTCCCCTTCCCTCCCCTCCACATCAATCCTTACATCGAGGAACTGCTTCACAACCCAGATATTGGTTAAGAGATGGCGAGTAATCCTGGATACCGTGAAGAGGGATTTGCCTTTTGCCAGAGCCGTAAAGGGAATGAGCTGATCGCTCAGGTGAGGATCGATGCATCTTTCGGATTCGATATGCTCCATGAGCTGGTCCACCGCTTCATCCGCCACCACCTCGGCCCGCTTTCCCCTTCTCCCTAACGCAGAAAACCCCGATACCCCCCCCTCCGACTCCAGGACCAGAAATAAGACGGTTCCCTGTCCAGGGCTGGGAGCCTGGTCCATGATTTGAATTTCCGGTACGAACCCCAACCTCGCCCTTATCCGCTGATGGGCCCTCTCCTTCTGGCGAAGCGCTATATGGGCGGGCAAGTTTGATGTGCCCGATATCCCGAGTATCCTCCTCGGCCTTCCCCCGGTGGAAAGATCGATCGACCTCAACTCCCCAACGGGAAGGATCTTCACCCGCACGACGCCTCCTCCCTTGGGATACCACCCCCATCTCTCTATCTCAGCTTCACAGCAAAGCCCCATTCTAGCCAAGGTGGGGAACAAGACCATGCAGAGGTAGTGGAAGGGCGGGCTCCATGGCACATGAGTTCCACCGAGGATCGTCACCTCGGAGGATGAGGTACCGAGGGCAAGGGGCAAAAGGAGCACCTGGAGAACCAAGGTCACTGCCCCAGCGCTGCCCCTCTCCTCAGCCACATTGAAGCGATAAATGCCTCCCCTTGTTCTGCCTGGGGAGAAGGAGAGGCATTGAGAACCGATCTCGTCTCCCTCCAGCTTTGCACCGGCAATGCGGGCCAAAGCCCTGACCCCGGCCAAATGCTGTGGCCGCAAACCCGGATTCTCCCTTCCGGCCCTGATCTGTTCGATTTCAACACCTTCTCCCAGAACTGCGGAAAGGCTCAGGGCGGTTCTCAAAATCTGCCCCCCGCCTTCCCCGTAGGAGCCATCGATTGTCATGACCATAGATATCCCCCTGATTTTTGGACAATGAATTCCCTGGGGATGGTTTAAATCTCAATCCGAGACAATCTCTTGAGCCCAATCTTGAACGGCATAAAGATGGCAGTGAGGATGATCAAGATCGTTAGGCAAAAACAGAATACCACCTCAATCCATTGGAAGAAACTCAGGGAACGGTGACCGATACGAGCCATAAAGATCAGATAGGTCGGCCAAGCCTCAAGGAGAATGACAAGGCCGATGAAGGTGAGGCAGATGATCATGTAGATCAACCCCCCAAAGCCAGAGTGAATCTGGGCGACATCCTCAACTCGGAAACGGGGATAAACAGCCCCGATCCCTATTCCCATGCTCACGATGGCGATGGTAATAAAGAAGATGGTCACCGTGGAGATAACCATCATGAATTGAGTGACATGAAGGAATGTGTTGGAGAGGATGATCAGGGCCTCCGCCAGAAGGAGAAGAGGAACCAATGATGTCCAGAATTTGCACCAGATGAAGCGCATCAGCTCGATGGGCGAGCTCATCACAATCCAAAAGGACCTCCCTTCGAGGCTGATGGCAGGATAGACAAACCTCACCGCAACGGCGGAAAGGACAAAACCGGCCAGCCCCACGTTGAGGAAGGAGATGACGTTTTCCAAATAAAAGCTGATGCCGGGAACTTTATTCAAGGGCAAAGCCTTGAAGTTAAAGAGGTAGACAACCACAAGGGCAAACAGGAGAATGAGCTGGGACCACTGCCTGGCATCCCGCAAGAACGTCTTCACGTCCTTCACCACCATCGCCCGGGTCGAACCGTGAAATGGCCTCATGAGGAAATCCAAGAAACCCTCCAAGAGTGGTGTCCCCTTCATTTTTGCCTCTCTGGACTCATGAGATCTCGACCACCCTCGGTAGTAGAGAAGCCGACAAATCCAACTCCCCGTCAATATCGACATAAGACCGGTGGAAAAGAGGAGGAGGAAATAGAACATGCTGTCTTCAAATTGACCCTTGAGCAGGGGGAAAAGGGATCGGGTGGCCCAGTGGGAGGGCAAGAAGGGGGAAGTAGGTAACTTCATCATGGCCAGATAATCGACGAGCTCTGAAAACTTCTCTGGGTTAACCAGCTTCTCGGGCTGCAGGAATCTAAAGAAAAGGTAGAGGGCTGCCAGAAACAGGATGAACAAAACCACCAACACGCCTTTAGCCCTCTTGGCAGGGACGAGATTGACCAAAGACATGCTGATCATGACCCCGACTCCCCCAGGGGTCAAGAGGAATACCAGGAAGATGACCGCGAACCAGAGGTAATAGGTGATTGGGGCGCCATAAACCGATCCATAGGCAGTGAAAACGGGGATCCCGAAAAGGAGCACCATCCATGAAGAGTGGCCCAACGTGATGAGGTATTTCGACAAATAGACCTTCTCGGTGGAAACCGGGATTGACAGGATGAGCCTGGTATCCTCGGACAGGAAATAGGTAGATAGGGAGGTAATGATATTACTGACGGTCAGCATTAAGAAAAAGGTGAGAAAAACGACGGCCATGAGTTTGGCCAGCAAGATCTCCCCCAGGATCTCGATGGACTTGAAATAGACTAACACCTTATAAAAGAGGACGAAGATCACGACCCAGAACAAAAGGGCTAGAATAGCCATGACCGCAGGCCTGATTAGATCCCGTGCCTGGCGGTGCTTAAATCGGTTTCCTATGGATTTGGCCTTAGGCCAGAGAAGCAAGAGGACTTCATTCATCGAGGGATTTTCCCGTAAGGGCGAGGAAGAGGGCCTCGAGAGTTCCCCTTTGGCCCGTTTTGTCTTCCAGGGCCTTCATTAGCTCCGGCAAGGTTCCTACAGCGATGAGCTTTCCTCTATTGATGATGCTCAGACGGTGACACAATTGCTGGGCAATCTCCAGGGTATGAGTGGACAGGAAAATGGTTGCCCCTCCCTGGCTCTTCTGTCTGAATATCCTTTTCACCAGGTTTATCCCCTTTGGATCCAATCCCACCATCGGCTCGTCAACGATGATGACCTTCGGATCATGGAGAAGGGCGGCCGACATGACGAGCCGCTGCTTCATACCGTGGGAATAACTCTCGATCAGCTCATCCCCCCATCCGTCCAGCTCGAAGAGATCCAAGAGCTGCGAAATGCCCCATTGAATCTCATCCCTTTTCATCCCAAACAAGCTCCCAATGAAGCTCAAAAATTCAACCCCAGTCAGTTTCTCATAGAGAAATGGTTGATCGGGGATAAATCCTACCACTCGCTTCGCCTCCATTGGATGAACCACTACATCGTGTTCATCCACCAATGCCCTTCCCGATGTGGGCTTGAGAAGGCCCGTCAGCATTTTGATGGTAGTTGTCTTTCCGGCACCATTTGGTCCCAAGAACCCAAAGATCTCCCCCTTCTTCACGTGCAGGTTGATATGATCCACTGCCACCAATTGACCGAAGTGTTTGGTAAGATCAATCAGTTGAATCATTGGTAATCCAACACCTCCACCTCCAAACGGCCAATGATCTTGACCAGGTCCACCCAGTTTTCGATATCGCCATGAATGAATTTGATATGGGTGGCATCTGCCGGCAATTGGTTGAGCGTCGGGTCGACGCTCACCCATCGTCCCATCCATGCCTCGGCCCACGCGTGGTAATAGAAACCATCTCTGAAATAGAGAACCCCTACACAGGGTCTTGAGGGAATGCCCATGCTCCTCAACAGGGCGACCAAAAGGAGGGCATGTTCATTGCAATCCCCTACCCCTGACTCCAAAACCTCCAACGCACTGGGCAAACTCAGGGTCGGTTTCTTCTCGATGTACCGATATACCCATTCGTTCATGACTCGTATCGCCTCGACGGTACCCCTCCTGTCGCCAACAACCTCCTCTGCTTTTTCGCGTATGAGGGGATGATCGCTCTGAATGAGGGCAGTCGGCTTCAAAAATTTCCTAACCTCCTTTCCATTTGGAGGCAGTGACAGGGAGGGAGAATTGGGCCATTCCTCCCTGACGACATGAAGGGTATTTCCGGTAAGTCTCTGACGACCGTCGTTCATTGCGAACTTCATCAAGGGGATGCGCTTCAATTTGACTTTGAGAGAGGAGACCCTACGAGGATCCCCTATGGGAATGTTGGATCGTACTGCTACCGCTCGGATGATATCAAACGCTCCTCCAGAACCCCCGCCCTGGGCCACGTTCTTCTCTTCTCTCGCCAGAACCAAGCCCATTGGGCTCTCTTCCTTGAGGACAGAGCCCTCATCATCCAACCAGATGTTCACGTCGATTCCCCGAAAGGATAGTCTCAACCGGTTGGCCAACAGATCATTCTCGCCTAAGGTGATTCTCTCCTTTCCCAACACGGTGACATTGACATTGCTGAGGCTCATCGTTGAGGGATCGAAGATGGAGACCCTATAGCGCCTGTCCTCTTCCAACCCCCTCTGGATCAGAAAAGGTCTCAAGTTGTTTGCCAAGAATGGGATGTAGTCGAAGGAAACCGTCCTTTGTGTAATCTGACCTCCCGAATTGACCCTCAGGGCCAGCTTCTTTCCAACGACCTGCCCGTCGATCTTCATTCGGGTCGAGCCCGTCGATAAGTCGAAACGGAAGGATCGGAGGTTGAACCTTTTATCGGCTATGCATTCTGTGATCATGTCCACCTGTTGAGAATGGTCCAACACCATCAACTTCATGGAGATCTTCTCGTGTATGGCATAACCATCCTCATGTCTCTCAATGGTCTCATGGGCATGTCCGATTTTGGCACCCTTGAAGTAAATCCCCATCCATCTCTCTCCCAAGGGAACCCGATCTTCC
Source organism: Thermodesulfobacteriota bacterium (assembly GCA_041862515.1). GTDB lineage: Bacteria > Desulfobacterota > BSN033 > WVXP01. The sequence continues at coordinate 4,871 of JBGVTJ010000092.1, forward strand.
GAACCGATGGCCTCCGGCTCCAAATATTCATCGACGGGATGGAAATAGACTTTTTCCACCAGCAGCCCCATCATGGTGATCCAAAAGGCCACGATTACGATGGATAATCCCTTCGACCACAGACGGCTTACCATCCAAAAACCTCGAAAAGAGGGGATAATGATAACAAAGGAGAAGAGCAAAAAGAATGCCAAAGAAAAAATATCAGACCTCCTTTAGGGTGTCAATTGACTCGAGTCCCATGAATCCAGGAAGAGTTACGTTGGTCCTGATGGCAGGGAATATTCCCCGAATCATCGAGACCCCAATGGGTTGAAGATCGAACGGAAACCTGGTAGGTTGTATTTCTCTTCTTCCCATGACAAGAGAGGGAGATGCATATGGAAATTACCATTCTCGGTTCCGGAACGTGCGTCCCTTCACTCAAGCGGGGCTCTCCAGGACTCATCCTTCGCATTGGCGAAAGGATCTTACTGTTTGATAGCGGAACGGGGACCATCGAAAGGATGCTCAAAAGAGGAATCACTTACCTGGACCTGGATGTTGCGCTCTACACCCATACCCATCCGGACCACGTAGCCGACCTCGTTCCCCTGGTATTCGCCTGCAAATACGGCGAAGCCCCCCGAAGAAGGGACCTTCCTATCATCGGCGGAAGGGGATTCAACACCTATTTTCAGGCGATTCAGGGGGTATATGGGCGTTGGCTTCAACCCGATCTGTTTCAAATACCTATCACAGAGGTATATGATGACATCTTGGATTACGACCTGTTCAGGGTGATTGCCAAGCCCATGAAACATATGCCAGAGAGCGTTGGCTATCGGATAGAATCTCATGATGGAAAAAGCATGGCATTTTCCGGGGATACCGATTACTGCCCCAACCTCGTTGAACTGGCAAGAGATGTGGATGTCCTCGTTATCGAATCGGCATTACCCGATGAGATGAAGGCCGATGGCCATCTTACGCCCTCCTTGGCAGGAAGAATTGGCCGGGAAGCCAACTGCAAAAAAATGGTTTTAACCCATCTGTATCCCGTCTGTGATACTGTCGACATCGCTCAACAATGCAAACAGGAATATGAGGGGGAATTGCTTATCGCCGAAGATCTCATGGAGATATCCATTTGAATCTATTCTCTCCGATCAGTATTCTCTCACGTTTTGTCATCCTTCGTTTTGGTTCAGTCAACCTGGGCATCGAAGTTGAAACCCATATCTTAGAGGAAAACGGTTCATCCTGAGATTTTTCACCGAGTTACACCCAAGAACACCAGAGTACTCGGCAAACCCGACGACGTAATCTATTGACATCCTTGGGACAGGGGATATAAAATTATGTATAAACCACGGGAGATAGGAAAAACCTCATGTTAAGGCTCAGACTGATCCTTCCAGTCATTCTGCTTTCAGTAATCATTTCTTGCCTTTATGCCTTCGGCACCGAGGGAAAACACGTCAATGTCATCGAAATCAATGGGGTGATCAATCCCGTTGCGGCCAAATTCATCACGGAGGCCATCGACCAATCCGAGGAAGATGGAGCCCAATGCCTCATTATCCAAATGGATACACCGGGGGGGCTCATGGAGTCGATGAGGGCCATCGTCAAGAAACTGCTTTCTGCCCGCGTTCCCACTGTTGTTTACGTTTCTCCTTCAGGAGCGAGGGCCGCTTCCGCTGGTGTTTTCATCACCATGGCCGCACATATTGCGGCAATGGCTCCCAGCACCAACATCGGCGCCGCCCATCCTGTCACCCTGGGATCAGGGGAAAAGGAAAACAAAGCCATGATGGATAAGGTCGTCAACGATGCCGTTGCTCAGATAAAGGGGATTGCCAAAAAACGGGGAAAAAATGTCAAATGGGCAGAAGAGGCAGTGCGGAAGAGCGTCTCCATCACCGAGGCAGAGGCTCTGAAGCTGAAGGTAATCGACCTGGTGGCCCCAGACCTGGATTCCCTCTTGGCCAAGATAGATGGTCGCAAGGTGAAGATCGACTCCGGGACGAAGGTCGTTGCGACTAAGGGTGCGACCGTCAATCGGAGGCAGATGGGTTGGAGGTACCGATTCCTCGATATCATCTCGAATCCCACCATCGCCTATATCATGTTGATGTTGGGCATCTATGGCATTTTTTTCGAACTCTCCAATCCCGGGGCCATATTGCCCGGAGTCATCGGAGCCATTTTTCTCATCCTGGCTTTCTTCGCCCTTCAGATGCTACCCATTAACTATGCTGGCTTGGCCCTCATCCTCCTGGGTATAATCCTCTTCATTGCTGAGGTTAAGATCGTCAGTTATGGCATGCTCTCCGTGGGAGGTGTTGTCTGCATGCTTTTGGGCTCTATCATGCTCGCCGAAAATCTCCCGGATTATATGAGGATTTCGAAGGCCGTGATCTTCCCAGCGGTATTTGTGAGCGCGGCGTTTTTCCTGTTTGCCGTCACCATGGTGCTCAGAGCGCGTATGAAAAAACCCACGACGGGAGTGGACGGGCTCATCGGGGAGCTCGGCGTATCGGAAACGGTGCTCGACCCCGAGGGAACGGTGTCCATCCACGGCGAACTCTGGCGGGCTGAATGCGACGAAAGGATTGAAAAGGGAGAAAGAATCAAAGTGGTGGACGTTGACAATCTAAAATTGAAGATAGTAAAAGCATAACCCTCTCTTCAGAAAGGAGGATACGACATGGTCTTTACTCCAGGCATTGTTGTGGTTGTCATTTTCGTTTTTATCATTTTGGCCTCCGCGGTTAAAATCTGTCGTGAATACGAGCGCGGGGTTATCTTCCGCCTGGGAAGGCTGATCCTTCCTCCCAAGGGCCCGGGTATCTTTCTCATCATCCCCATCGTTGACAGGATGATCAAAATAAGCCTGAGGA
>JBGVTJ010000093.1:0-10471 GCA_041862515.1 Thermodesulfobacteriota bacterium
AGCCCAAGGTGATCCTGTTCGACGAACCTCTGAGCAACTTGGACGCTAAACTGAGGGAAGAGACACGCAAGGAATTGCGGGCCTTTCTGACCGAGCTGAAGATCACCGCTGTCTACGTGACCCACGACCGGATAGAAGCCCTGTCCCTCTCGGACACCATTGCAGTGATGAAGGACGGCCGCATCGTCGAGACCGGGACGCCCAAACAGATCTATTTCGACTCTGATCGGCGATTCGTAGCGGACTTCATCGGCCGCGCAAATCTGATAGAAGGCAAGGTGGCGATCGTCGAGGATCCGTATACGATTATCGATTCCGCCATAGGCACCATCGCCTGTAATAAAAAGATCGATGTATCGCCGGGAGAGGGGGTTACGGTGTGCATTCGGCCCGAGTTCATCAGGGTGATGGGGGAAGACACCGGAAACGGGCCCAATATCTTCCGGGGACGGATGGAATCCCTGGTCTTCGTCGGAGATGCCTACGAGGGGGAGATCCGAATCGGCAGCACCCTCCTGATCGCCAAGATCGAGCCGACTGCCGACGTGAAGCACGGTGATGAGGTCACTCTCCACGTCGATCCGGACCACTGCCTCGTGCTTTCGAGATGAGCAGGTAGCGCTCATGATGCAGAGGACAACAAGGACTCTGACGCCGAGCCTCATTGTGATTGTCGGGTTTCTGACAGTCTGCCCCGTCGTCATGCTCATTCTGGGCAGCTTCTCCCAGGGCTTGGGATCCTTCGGCGACTTCACCCTGAAGAAATACATAGAATCCTACACGGATCCCGATTTCGCTGACATCATCGTCAATACGGCTGTCTTTACAATCGGGTCGGCCTTCGTCGCTACCCTTCTGGCCCTGTTTCTGGCCTATCTGAATACGCGCACCAACATCCCGTTCAAATTCCTGTTCCGGATCATCTCCATCGTCCCCATGATGATCCCCCATATCCTGTTCGCCGTCAGCTGGCTTCTTCTCCTGAACCCGTCCAACGGCCTCATCAACCTGTTTTTGAGGCAGATATTCAACCTGCAGGAATCTCCCTTCAACATTTACTCGCTGCCGGGAATGATTCTCGTGGAAGGCCTCCTGGATCTTCCCATCGCTTACCTGATCCTTGCTCCTGCCATGGCTTCCTTCGACGTCTCCCTGGAGGAGTCTTCCAAGGTCTGCGGGGCCTCGAACCTGCGAACATTGGGCAAAGTGACGCTGCCGATTCTCCGGCCGGCCATCCTGGCCTCCATTACCCTCGTGATTGTTAGAAGCCTGGCCTCCTTCGCTGTTCCTTCCGTGATAGGCATGCCGGGACGGATCTACGTGTTGTCCACCCACATATACCGAATCATCGCCACCGGTTTCGCTGCCGACTACGGCATGGCGGCAGCGGTGGGCATGAGTGCCCTGGCCACGTCCACCACGCTCACCTACATCTACCGATACCTGACTTTGGAAGGCGAGAAATACGTGACCATCTCCAGCCGAGGATACCGTCCCACCGTCATCGACCTTAAGAATGCCAAGCATCCCCTCTTCGCCATCGTCGCCGGACTTTCCTTCGTCTTGATCGTGCTGCCCGTTCTGGTCCTGCTGTACACCTCCCTTCTGCCTTACTCCATGGTACCGAGCTCCAAGGCCTTTGCCATGATGAGCTGGAAAAACTGGGCGGAAGTGCTCAGAGATCCCATCTCCCTACTCTCTGTAAAAAACAGCGCTTTCCTGGGCATCGTGGGGGCCACACTGGGGGTGATTCTTTCCATCTTCGTGTGCTACGCCATCGTCAAGGTTCGGACGCCCGCCTCCGGTATTTTGGAATCCTTGAGCTTTCTGTCCTTCTCCTTCCCCGGGATCGTGATCGGGGTTGGTTTCATGTGGTTCTTCGTCCGGACGCCCCTGTATGCCACGATCTGGTCCCTGCTCATCGGATATATCGCTACCTACCTTCCCTACGGAATACGGCCCCTGACCAGTGCCTTCGTGCAAATCCACAGCCACCTGGAGGAATCATCCAGAGTCTGCGGCGGGGGAACCCTCTACACCTTGCGTCGGATCGTTATCCCTCTGCTGATTCCCGGCATCGTATCCGGCTGGATCCTGATGGCCACCATGTTTGTGCGGGAACTCACTCTTTCGGTCGTCCTCTCGCGACCGGGAACGGAGGTCCTGGCCGTGCAGATCCTCCGATTCGCCGACGACGGCCTCTGGGGAAAGCTCTCCGCATTGGGGATCGTCATGATTGTGATCTCCACAAGCCTTGTGCTTATCGCATCCCTGATCGGGGTGAAGCTGCGAAAAGTGGACTCGGGAGACAGCAGATAGGTGGAGGCTGTAGAGAAATGAGAAATGGGGTCAGTCCCTGACAGGCTGTTGCCCAAATCTCCTTTCGCTCTCTGGAAAGAATTTTTGACCATTCTAGAGTTCGCTTCACTAAGAGTGGTTACCAAAAATTCTTTACTGTTCGCTCCAGGGATTTCGGCAACAACCCTTCTAATGGGTGACTCCACTCCGCGGTCCAATCGAACCAACCGATCTAGTCAACAAGCTAACCAATGCAACCAATCCAGCCAGTTGAACCATCAGAATGGCGACTAAGAGTCAAGAGCAGACTTACCCTCTTCTTTTGAGTTTCAAATAGATTTTAAAAAGTAGTTTGACTCTTTTGTCCATTGTGGTATAAGGAGAGGAAGCTGCCGATAAACTCGTAACCCCAAGTCTCCGCGCAACGGTTACGGGAGAGGCTTCCAGAACGCGTTTCTAGGCCTTCGAAAGATTCCACCTATCTCGTACCAGGCTGTAAGCAAAACCCCTTGAAATGATTTTGGATCCATATACGAGCTCATGGAAAACAGAGGCAAAGGTAAAACAGACGACCGATTTGTATCACACGCACGAGGAAAGAAAAAGTTTTCTCTTTGGATAGGAGCTCTGTTTGTCATCGCAGCCCTGGGTATCGGCAGTTATTTTTTGGTTGAGCCAAAAGGCCACAAAGCTGAGGAATCCACGGGCATCAGGGAGGCGATAACAATTGGGGTGGCAAGAACCCCTTTATCTTCCCCTGCGGTAATAGCATTGACGCAAGGGTATTTTGCCAAGGAGGGCCTTGATGTAACAATAAAGGAATATGGCAGCGGCAGACACGCCTTAGAAAGTATGTTCGCCGGAGAAGTCGATATATCTACGGTTGCAGATACCCCTATTGTATTTAGCAGTTTTGATCGGGGAGATTATTCCGTCTTTGCTACATGTGTTTATTCCTATCGTGATAGTAAAATAATCTCCTTGAAGGATAAACAGATCAATACGGGAGCGGATTTAAGAGGCAAGAAAGTGGGGGCACACATAGGGACATCAGGCCACTTCTTCTTAGGACTTTGCTTAACGTATAACCACGTATCAATTGCTGAAGTGGAACTGATTAATATTGAGGCAGCAGATTTACCAGTTTCTTTAAACAATAATGAAGTAGATGCAATTTCCGTTTGGGAACCTTTCGCTTATGAGGCTAAGGAATTATTGCAAGATAAAGCTATCGAATTGCCATGTGCAGAAATTTACCGGACAACATTTAATTTTGCTGTAATGAAAGATTTTATTAAGGATCATCCAGAAACTCTGGAGAAATTTCTGAGAGCTGTTGATAGTGCTGTCACATTTATAGAAAATAATAAAGAGAAATCGCAAGCTATAGTAGCTGAAAGTCTAAATCTCAACGAGAAAAATGTGAGCGCAATTTGGGATGACTATGTATTCGAGATTTTCTTAGATCAATCTTTACTTCTGAACTGGGAGGATATAGCACGGTGGGCGATAAAAAACAAGTTCACCGATAAGACAAGGATTCCCAATTATCTGGATTTTATTTATCTGGATGGACTGGAGGCTGTGAAACCTGATGCGATTACCATAATCCATTAGGAGGAATACTGATGAAAATCAAGGTCAGGGTCCGGATGAGTGCGATATTGTCAATTAGTCTGGCTCTCATAGTCGGTATAGTTCTTTTTTTGACAGTTCAGAAGATGAATGAAGCGAGAAGAAGAAGCACGGCGGCTGGTGAAGTCGTCAAAGGGGTGGCTGAGCTGGAAATCCTAACCTACGATTATTTGCTGCATCATGAAGAACGGGCTCAAACACAGTGGCAATTGAAACATAGGTGTCTAGCAGAGCACATAGGAGGAGTAGCATTCAATAGTCCGGAGGAGCAAATCTTTTTGGACAAGATACGTCATAATCATGAAAATATCAAAGGCATTTTTGCCCAACTGACCACAGACTTCGAAAAAAGGGAGGGGCTCGGTGAAATAGGAGTAGCTGTATCCCAGGAGCTGAAAGAGAGATTAGCAAGCCGGTTGTTGATGAAGTCACAAGCGATCGTTTCTGATGCATTTCAGCTGCAAGAGGCAATTCGAGGGAAGCTGGTGACTACCCAACAAACGGCCAGTTTGCTCATTTTCGTCTGTGTGGGAATACTGGCCGTGATTATGCCAGCAACTTCAGCGTGGACGAGCATGAGTGTCTTGAAGCCGATCGCAAAACTTCAGGAAGGAGCCCAAATTATCGGCGCTGGTAATTTGGATTACAAGTTGGGCACAACCAGAAAGGACGAAATCGGTCAGCTTTCAAGTGCATTTGATCAGATGACTGAAAGATTGAAGAAAACCACCGTTTCGCTCGACGAGCTTGCCGTGGAGGTCACCAACCGAAAGCGGGCTGAGGAGTCACTGCGCAGAGCTCATGATGAGCTGGAACAACGGGTAGAGGAGCGCACCGTCGAGCTAAAGATAGCTAACCAGCGACTGAGACGGGAGATACGAGAGCGCACGCGGGCAGAGGAGGCGCTTAAGCAATCCGAAAGAGAGCTCCGACTTCTCTCTTCCCAGCTTCTAACAGCCCAAGAAAAGGAAAGAAAACGGATCGCCGGAGAGCTCCATGATGGCATTGGACAATCGTTGAGCACCATTAAATTTGCCATGGAAAATGCCGTGAGACGAATGGATAAAGGGGATTCTGCGGTAAGAGCCGATTCATTGGAGGCGGTCATTCCCTTAGCCAAAGGGGCCATTGAGGAAGTCCGGAGAATCGCGATGGACCTAAGGCCATCCACGCTAGATGACATTGGCATCTTGGCAACCATTTCCTGGTTTTGCCGGGAATTTCAAGCGATTTATTCGGGAATCTCCATCGAAAAACAGATACATATAGAAGAAGATGAAGTGCCCGACCTTTTGAAGATCGTCATCTACAGGGTCTTGCAGGAGGCCATGAACAATGTGACCAAACACAGCAACGCAAACCTCGTGCACCTCTCCTTGAGGAAAAAGAATGCTACGATAGAATTGGTTATCGAGGATAATGGCCTGGGCTTCGATCTGGAGAATGCGCTCTGTGTGGATAGCGACAGGAGAGGATTAGGGCTTGCCAGCATGAAAGAGCGAACTGAGCTTTCAGGAGGGTCTTTTGCCATCGATTCCGCTAAAGGGAGAGGAACCATTGTCCGGGCCTCATGGCCTCTCCAACAGTCTCAAGATTTGACTTGATGAAGGAATCTCACCTTGCTGAGAAATTCGAGGCATCATCGAATTCATCTACTGGGCCTCGGCCTGCGCAAAAAGCAGATGGATGGGCCACCACTGCCAGGTACTGTTACCCGGTTCCTCTCCTTCCTGGACCTTTCTGAATCCCGCAATGCCGGTTAGACCTATGCCGAAGAGGAGCTTGAGCGCTGTTGGCGATACATGCGGATTTTATGGGTGCCCCCAAGACCCCAGGAGTGGATTTTCAGCCATTTTCGGTGGAACGGAACGGTGAGCCCAGAGGATCAGGAGTTCTTTAGCGAAATCTGCCCGGGCAATAGTGAGCGGTTAAAGGGTTAGCAAAGAGTCTTTTCTTTATGCTTTTCCAGGATCTTTTCCCGCTATTTTCCAAAGCATTTCCTCTATCTCAGGTGATAGCTCAGGCGCTCTCTCTCCTCCCTTTCTCTTGATTCGAACTTCGTACAAGGTTTCAAGTTGAGGAATGAGATTTTTCAGTTCTGGTGTTCTTTCTACTTTCTGGTTTATTGAGTTACGTTGCTCGATAGCTCTCTCAAAATCCCTTTTGTCAATTGGGATGTTGTAGAGCAGATTCAGAATTTCCATTAGGCGCACCTTTCCCAGATAGTCCTCCTCCGAAACTACATATTGAGGCAAAGATACGATAAACCAAATCGTCTCAATGCCAATCTCTGGTGCTCTTTGCGTAATCAAACTGGTAATGCTCGTCGGACCTTGGTAATCACTAGGCTGGGATTCCGTTTTCTTTAGATCGAGCTCCGTTTCTCTTCCTATTGCTCCCCCGTTGACAATTAAAGGTCTCGTGTGAGGAACCGCATCATACATACTCCCTAGAAGGCAATACTTTTTCACCTTGAGCGTCTTGAGAAGTCGTAAAACAGAATCAACATAGACCTCGGCCAGAGCATGAGGTTCAAGAAGGCGAAGAAAAAGAAGGTCATTTCCTCTTTCTCTTTTGGCGTAGCGAACAGTAGTATTGGGAATGGATATTCGGCGAACACCCTCTTCACGGTAAAGATTGGGGCGATATCGGGTAAAGTCAAAAAAGTTACCAGGTTTAGCGAGTCTGGCCAATTCCTTAGCCTCAAACTGTGTCTCCAATCCATTCAGGGTTAAACTACCCACATTATTCACATCTATCCAGGGACGAAGGGTTGCCAAGACGTAAGGGTCCTGCAATTCCGGGATAGGTTCATCTAATTCAAAAGCACCAATTCTCATGTACTATCCCTCCACTGTTAAGCCAACTCCCTTATTCATATCAGAAAAAAGGGAGTATAAGCAACAACTTTAGTCTGTTGAATACAAGAATCGTTAACGGATAGCCCCTGGCCATTCTATCGATTTGTGATTCAATCAATCAGACCGGTGGCGAACGTTCATCTGGGACAGTCAAATAGGGAAAGTGGTTGAGAGGAGCAGGGTAAGGAGAGCGGGGAGTAAAAAGTAAGGAGTAGGCAGTGAGAATTAAGAGTGAAGAGTGAAGAGTTAAGAATGAGAAGGATAAGGGGAATACCCGAGAAACGAAACAGACGAAATAGACCAAACAGACCAAATAAACGAGATAAACGATCTAAACCATCCAAACCAGAGAACCTCCTCATGCCGGAGATCAGCCTCTCATATTTGGAGGTCAAACCTGATGATCTCGTAAAAAGTCAAAATTCGATGGCAAAGTAAAAAGCTCCAAATTCAAGGCGCGCAAATCCTGAGGAATGAGGAGTACTTACAGTACGCTGCAATGACGAAGGATGCAGCGCAACGCAGAAGTTGGACTTTTTACGAAGCCATCAAGAATGGTTAACAAAAATTCTGTAATGTTCACTCCAGGGAACCAGGGCAACGGCCTGCATCGATGTGACCCTTCCCCAGCAAATTTCGGTCATGGACAGCGGTGTTCCCTAGAGACTCAGGGACTCCAGTGAAGTAAGCTTTCGTGATGTTTCCATGAAACTCCAAATCCATCGTAATAGGGGGTGATTTCCTATGAGAACTGGTTTAGGAATTACATTGGTCACGCTGTTGACCCTTTGTGGGTTTGTGGCAACGCCATTGCCCGCAGCCCAAGCTGATGTGGTCGACGTTCTTGGCCTATGGAGCGGCGGTGAACTCAGGGATTTCCAGGATGTTGTGTCCCCATGGGAGCAAAAGACCGGCCATACCATGGCCTTTGTTTCCACCCGCGATTTGAACGCCGTCCTCACTACCCGCCTTGAGGCCGGTGATCCTCCCGAAGTAGCTATTCTGCCCAATCCCGGCTTCATGCATGAACTTGCGGAGGGTGGCAAACTGGTCGCAGTGGACACAATCCTGGGCATGAACCGGATTAAGAGGGATTACACACGGGCCTGGCTTGAACTGGGCAGTTACCAGGGGAAGCTCCATGCGATTTTCTATAAGGCCTCGAGCAAAGGAACCATCTGGTATAGTCCCAAGAATTTCAAGACTAAGGGCTATTCCTTGCCGAAAACGTGGAAGGAGATGATGGCGCTTTCCGATGCGATCGTCTCCCAGGGTGGGACGCCGTTTGTCATAGGCGCGGAGAGTGGCGCTGCAACAGGGTGGCCACTTACGGACTGGATCGAGATCATCTTGCTCAACCAGGCCGGTCCCGAGATCTACGATAAGTGGGTAGATCATGAGATTTCGTGGACGGCCCCAGCCATCAGGAGGGCATTCGAAACCCTGGGCAGGATTGTCCATACCCGGAAGTATGTGTATGGTGGATCAGCAGGAGTGCTGGCGACCAATTTCATAAACGGCACGTACGTGCTCTACACCACACCGCCAGGTGCATACATGAACTACCTGGGTGGCTTTGCGCAGGGCTTCATTAAGAAACAGTATCCAAATCTGAGGCCTGGTGAGGATTATGCTTTCTTTCCCTTCCCCATTATTGAGCCCAGGTATGCTGGTGGCGTGACAGGGGGGGCGGATGTGATCGTCCTTACCAAGGATACCCCAGGAGCGCGGTCATTCATCCAGTATCTTTCCACGGCCACGGCCCAGGAGATATGGGCGAAAAAGGGCGGTTTTATAGCTTCCAACAAGAGCGTCAAGCTGGATGCTTATCCCGATGCGATTGCGCAGCAGATGGCATTGCAGTTGGCCAACGCCAAGATCTTCCGTTTCGATGGCTCGGACCTCATGCCCGCCAAGGTAAACGATTCGTTTTGGAAGGCCACGGTGGAGTACGTCAACAATCCTGCGGGGCTGGACAAAATCCTCCAATCCGTCGAGGAAGTGGCGACGGAGGCCTATGAGAAATGAACACGGGGTGGCATGAGAAGGACAATGACCCTTATCCTGAAAAGAAATCGCCTCACATCCCCCTTTGGAGAGAAGGGGAATGAAAGGGGGAGTAAGCATTTTTAAAAAAGGGGGGTTGATCCCATGGCTTTATATGGGATCGGCCCTGTTCTTCCTGACGGTTTACCTCATCTATCCTATCTTGGATACCGCTTACATCAGCTTCTTGGGCAAGGACTCCAAGGAATTCACTGGTCTTGACAATTACTGGTATATCTTTACCAACACCGACATGGTCGGCGCTCTCAAGAACAACCTCCTATGGCTGGTGCTATTCACATCCATCACCGTGAGCTTGGGAGTGATCATTGCTGTCCTTACGGATAGGGTTCGGTATGAGGCTGCCGCCAAGGCCATGATTTTCCTTCCCATGGCAATTTCCTTCGTAGCAGCCAGCGTGATCTGGAGATTTATGTTCGAATTCAGGCCAGCTGGCGTTCCCCAGATTGGGCTTATGAACGCTATCTTGAGTTACCTTCCAGGGTTCAAACCCATTGCCTGGCTCGTCAACACAAAGGTCAACAATTTCGCCCTCATCGGGGTTGGTATCTGGGTTTGGACGGGCTTCTGCACCGTAATCTTATCCGCAGGGCTAAAGGGCATCCCCGTTGAGATCCTGGAAGCGGCGCGAATCGATGGAGCAAGCGAATGGCAACTCTTTTGGCGCATCATATTGCCCATGATGAGAACCACTATCCTCGTCGTTGCTACGACGATGGTCATCATCGTGCTCAAGGTATTCGATATTGTATACGTCATGACCAATGGCAACCTGGGGACTGAAGTCATCGCCAACCGCATGTATAAGGAGATGTTCCACTTTCGAGAGTTTGGACGCGCCAGCGCCATCGCTGTGATCCTGCTCTTGGCCATCATCCCCGTCATGGCGGTCAATATCCGCCGCTTTCAGGAACAGGAGGCCATACGATGAACGCCCGGCTGAGACAGTCCCTATCAACTGCACCGCTGCACATAGCCATTCTTAGCATCGCCTTGATCTGGTCGTTGCCCTCGGTGGGGTTGCTGATAAGTTCCTTCCGACCTCGAAATGACGTCTTCGCTTCCGGCTGGTGGACGGTCTTTCAGCACCCCTTCGACTTCACGCAGTTTCAGTTGGACAACTACATCCATGTCCTCACCACTGAGGGCATGGGACGGGCTTTCCTCAACAGCCTGACCATATCTATCCCCTCTACGGTCATCCCCATCGCCGTGGCGGCCTTTGCTGGATACGCCTTCGCCTGGATGGAGTTCCCGGGGCGACAGACGCTCTTCGTGGTAGTGGTGGGCCTCTTGGTGGTGCCCCTCCAGATGACCTTGATCCCCCTCCTGCGGGTGTATAACCGGCTGGGGCTGGCTGGCACCTTCCTGGGCATCTGGCTGGCCCACACTGGCTATGGTTTGCCCTTTGCCGTCTACCTGCTGCGCAACTTCTTCGGCACACTGCCCAAAGACCTCTTCGAGTCGGCTTTCATAGATGGTGCATCCCATCTCACGGCCTTCTTCCGCCTGGCGCTGCCCCTCTCCGTCCCAGCCCTTGCTTCCCTGGCCATCTTCCAGTTCCTCTGGGTCTGGAATGACCTCCTGGTGGCGCTCATCTACCTGGGAGG
>JBGVTJ010000094.1:0-6786 GCA_041862515.1 Thermodesulfobacteriota bacterium
AGAATTCTCGGTTTTTCAATAATTATATGCCGTGGAGTTTCCTGAATTTCTATGAAACACCGCGGTCCATGAGCGAAATTTACTGGAGAAGGGTCACGTCGAAAAAGGCCGTTGCCCTGGTTCCCTGGAGCGAACATTAAAGAATTTTTGCTACCCATTCTTGGTGAAGCGAAACGGCCGCAAGGCCATTGTTTGAGCCCGGAGGGCGAGTTTTGGGTTTGCAGTGAAGCGAGCTTTAGAATGGTCAAAAATTCTTTTCAGAGAGCGAAAGGGTATTTGAGCAACAGCCCCCAAATATCCAACCGAATTTAAGTAAATCCGTTCTTCGGTCTCTCTCCCCGCCGTCTCGTATCCCATTCCACCTCCTACCGGACGGTGGTGTTATAATCATCTCTGAAAATGTGAGGCTGTTCGCTTGGGAATCGGCCGAGAAAATCTAACTGGTGGGCGATGTATACCAGCACGCCCTGTTCGACTTGGGCGTGACGCTCTCTGATCCACGAGGCAAAGAGGTTAGCATCCACCTCTGGATTTCCCTTGAGGGCGTTGTCTACTGTGTGGATGATATGGTGGAGAAAGTGGGCTTCGTCCTCAGGATAGCCATTGGAGCCGGCAAAAACCACCCAATCGGAGCTGCCAGCGTCGAGCAGTTCGACCCTACACGCTCGTAAATTGGCAAAAAGGTGACGCCCAGTGCAGCTATCGCCAGAAGGTTTTCCAGAAATGACCCTTTGGTTCATCGTCCGATGGTAAAGGGTGGCTATTTGCCTATCGAGAACCGGATCAATCTCTGGCTGGAAAATCGTGACCCCATCAAAGTTGATGGTAAAGTAGAATAGCCCGCTTGGTCGGAGGAGGGAAAAAAGGAGGGGCAGGTAAGAAGGGACATCTACCAGATCCAAAAATGCATTGGCAATCAAGAGATCCCATGAACGATGTCCTTTTTCCCGATCGACAAAATCGGCGATTTCGATGGCCTCTAGTTCCACAAAAATATGTTGGTTCATCTTCTTAAGGAACATCTTTTCCCGACTCTTTCCATTGAGACTGTAGCCGCCACTGGTCGCCCAACACGGAAGGCGGCGACAGGCTTCCGTGATGATATCGGGATCACTGTCCACGGCGGTATAGGTCGCGTTTTTCAAAACCCCCCAATCCAGCAAGCGCTCCACCATGGTGCCGATGCCCGCACCGATCTCCAACACCTGAATAGGGCTCCTTGAAGTGTCGTTTGACAACACACGGGTCAAGCTCCCTAGGACATGCCGGTTGATCGCCCGGTCGTCAACGCTTTTTTTGGCGGCAAGGTAGCGAGCAAAACTGTAGGCTGTTGGGACGGCCATCTCTCACCGAGCAAAACCATGTAAGAACTGTCGAATACGTTCGCTACTCTCGGTCCACGTAGGATGTTCCGTGTACCGTTTGAGGGCTGCCAGGCTGATCCGGGCCAGGTGCCCTCGGTCTCGGTGCAGTGCCCCCACACATTGGGCCAATCCTGCACTATCACCGGGATGGATCAAGAATCCTTCTCGCCCGTGAGTGATGAGTTCAGGGGCGGCTCCAACATTTGATGCTATGATCGGCAAGCCGAAACCCATGGCTTCAATGTAAACGATCCCAAAGCCCTCGTATGAGGAAGGGACAGCCAGTACGTGGCTCTGGGCAAGCCGGGAGGCAAGTTCTCCATCGGGAAGCGATCCTGAAAGCCCGACACAATCCTCCAGCCCTTTCCTGGCGATCTGACGGCGGATAGAACGCACATAGGCCGGGTCCACCGTTAAGCTGCCAACCACTTCGAGGTGCCAGGTATCTCGGGGCAGATGGCCGATCCCGGAGATCAACACATCCAGGCCTTTACGGGGAATGACGTTTCCCACAAAGATGATTTGAAGCGGAGCCCGTTGACGTGCCCGCCTGAGTATCTCGACGCGCCCCATCTTCGGATTCAAACGATCTCCTCCAGGGTAGGCCACTACGGCCGGCCGTTTCGAGCCTATGATTCCCTCGACCACACGGGCGGTGGTGTGGCTGTTGAATACGAAGCCGTCCACAGAAGCAAGATAGAGCCTTTCAATCCATTGGTAGAAACGGTTTTGCCAGGCTGGGCGATGTTCGCTGCAGCGCAGATGGTGGACGAGGGACACAATGGGGTAAGAAATTCTATCGATCAACCATCGGTTAATCCAGAAGAGAGAGGGGTGGTTGAGCTCGTCCTCCAGGAGAACATCCAGAGATGCCCGGTACAATCGACGAAGCAGCCCACGCGAGAGGTTGTCGCTCAGATGGCGAGAATAACCCCTCCAGGGTAAAGAGATGATCTCCACATGGTCTCCTTTCCGACGCAGGTGCTCTGCAAGCATGCGGTCGTAAATGTACCCGCCGGAGACATTCTGGAGATCACCGTAAATGATCAAACCGACGCGCATTAAAGATCCTGTCTATAGAGCGCCCAGGTGTTTGCACTCTCCCATACTTTAACCGCAACGCCCCTAATATTTGGGGCCTTTAAGCGATCCGACAGAGCCTGACAGAGCAGGCGGGCCAGGTGCTCGATACTGGGGTTTAGGTCCTTAAACTCGGGAAGGTCATTGAGCGTTTTTTCCTGGTAGTAAGCCACGAGTTCCCTGAGATGAGACTCGATCTGGACGATGTCAACCAGGTACCCCTGTTCGTTCAAGGTGGAACCTTCGAGTTGAACTTCAACCTGATAGCAATGGGAATGTCGCCGCTTCTCCGGTCCCAACGCCTCGCCGATGAGGTGATGTTGGGCCATGAATTCCTGTTTGATGGCGACCCTATATAAGGGATGGGGTTCTCCCCCTGCATCAGTCATCATCGGCACTCACCTCCGTATGTCAGTATGACCTGTATAGCTTCTTCGGGGGTTTGGTCAAGCAGTGCATAAGCCTGGGCCGCCTGGTGGACGGATAGGCGGTGGGTCACCAGTTGAACAGGCCGAAATGTTTGAAGCATCTGCAAGGCGGTTTGCCAGCGGCGAGCTTTACTCCAGCGGCTTTCCAATCCTGGCGAAATAGTGCTCACTTGGCTGCTGATGAGAGATATGCGGCTTCGGTGGAACCGGCCTCCCAAAGAGAGGGACGCCTGCTTCTGGCCGTACCACGAACCGATTACAACACGTCCGTTGAACCCGGTGGCAGCGATGGCTTGGTCCAAAGCCGCTGGGTTTCCTGAAAGCTCATAGGTGAGATCCGCCCCTTCATAAGGCCTCCCTTGCCCTAGCGCCTCACGCAACCGAGAAAAGGCATCGGGTATGGTAGGATCCAGGGCATCATGGGCACCAAGGGATAGGGAGGTCTCTCGACGAAGGGGAATCGGTTCGAGCGTGACGAGACTGGCTAAAGGGAATTGAGCCAACAGAGCGGTTGTTAACAAGCCCACAACTCCTTGGCCGAAAACTGCTACCTGTTCGCCAACAAGGGGGCGGCCGTCCATGAGGAAATTGATTGCGGTTTCCATGTTGGGAAGCAGGGTTCCTTCTCCTGGTGACAGCTCCGGAGAAACAGGGATCAGCTCCTCTGGAGGGACAATGAAATGACTTTCGTGCGGGTTGTATGCAAACACACATTTCCCTTTCCATTCTGGGGCGACCTCTGATCCCACGGCGATCACTCGTCCAACCGCCGCGTATCTGTATTTTAGCGGGTAGGTAAATTTGCCAGCAAGGGCGGGAATGGTCTCATCCACGGGAATATCGGCTGGGACCTCCCCTCGGTAAATGAGGAGCTCGGTTCCGGGGCTGATAGCAGAGGCAAGCGTTTCGACCAAAACCTGCTCGGGCTCAAGGGGCGGAAGCGGTTCTTCCCTCACCATAACCTGGTAAGGTGCTTCGAAATAGACGGAAAGGCGCTTCACTGGTCTTCCCACATCGGTCTAGGGCTATTGTACCTCTAAATCTCCCTTGGTAAAAGAAAAACCTCCTATTTCCCTAGATGGGAATGGCAATACTTCCTGGCGGCAGGTGCTAAGGATGTGTATCGAGGTGGCATATTCGGCGATGGGAAGAGCACGTGTCAGCTGATTTCAGATGGAGACTGCTTGGACACCAAGAAAGGGAAAAGGGTTAGCCCCGTTGTCTAACCCTTTCTTTTCATTGGTGGAGGCGGCGGGAATCGAACCCGCGTCCGAAGGCATTCGTCTGGAACATCTACATGCTTATCCCGCGTTTTTAATTCACACCCCAAAACTCCCACGGGCAGGATCTTTGAGGTGCTAGCTTATGAGGGTTCGCCCCTCCCCTTATAAGCATCGGGGGAGAGACTATCCTGTTAAGTTGACATCCCTTTCGGTCCCACAGGAGAAAACCGAGGGGACGCTACGCCCTAATTAGGCGTAGGCGTAACCGTAGTCAGTTCCGGTTATTTGAGTCCCCATCTGTTTAACGAGCAGATAGGACCTCGGCATGCCATTCCAGCGTCAATTACCTCCGTCGAACCCTTTTCGCCCCCCTTTTTTATTTGCCTTTTACCTCTAACCTCAAACCTCCTATCTTATCCTCTTCCCCTTGAAGCTTCGCTCCATCTCCCTTTCCATATCCTTCCTTTTGAGATCCTCCCTCTTGTCGTGGAGCTTCTTGCCCTTACCGAGTCCGATTTCCACTTTGGCCTTCCCGTCCTTGAAATAGATTTTCAGGGGAACGAGGGTATACCCCCGTTCCCTGGTTTTGCCATAGAGCTTTCTAATTTCCCTCTTGTGCATCAGAAGCTTCCTGATCCGCTCGGGCTCATGATTCAATTGATTTCCATGACTGTAAGGGCTAATATGGGTATCCACCAAAAAGATTTCGCCGTCTTTTATGCGCGCGTAACTGTCCTTCAGGTGGGCCTTCCCCTGCCTCAGGGCCTTCACCTCCGTGCCCATCAACACCATACCGGCCTCATAGGTCCCATCAATGGCATAATTTCGGCGGGCCTTTTTATTGGTGCAGACAAGCCTTTCCATATAAGATCTCCGAAATCACGGGGCAATACTGTTGGCCACCTTTTATCCCCTTAGCCCATATCCTCATCAAAACGAAGCTCAGGGAAAAGAAGATGAGTCCCAAGATCACTGATAAAAGGTCTGAGCTTGCCCCTGGGTAGAGAGAAGGACCTAGAGTAGCCCCAAGCAGCGCACCCAGAATCAGGGCCGTTACCGGAACCATGTAAACCAAAAAAGAAGCCTTCAAAAAGGTCTTGGAAGCGACTGTTACCCGGACCCCATCTCCCACCTTGGCACCCACTTCATTTCTCGCCGCCACCTCCATATCCGGGTCTCCCCCCAAAGCCTTACAGAACCCACCAGAGTGACAACCTTCACACATGGAACTCCGTTGGGTCTTAACGATGGCCAATTCCCCTTCAACCTTTAGGACTACCCCTACTTCTTCCAACATCCCTCTTGAGCCCTTTCCTTTATCTTGACCTCCCACCCAACTTCGAAGCGAGCTTCGCCGGAAGGCTATCTATTTAAGTATAGCACAAAAATGGTATCCTATCTATTTGATTATTCAGTGGTTTAAATGTGTCCCAGGTGAAGCCTTGTTTATACCCTTGCCGGCAATTCAATAATGAATTTGGTCCCCTTGGGCAGGTTATCCTTTACCCTGATGTATCCATTATGATCCGATATGATGGTGTTCACAATGGCAAGTCCCAGGCCCGTGCCGGATTTTTTCGTCGAAAAGTAGGGCTCGAACAACCTCGATTTGTCCCCCTCCGGTATACCACAACCAGTATCGCTGACCTCGGTGGTGACCATTTGAAGCTCATCATTGTAACAGGTTCTCACTACCACCTCTCCTCCATTGCCGGCGGTCTCTATTGCCGAAACTGCGTTCTGGAAGAGGTTGATCATTACCCGTTTTAGCTGATCCCGATCCAAATTCATGATGGGGATCCCATCCTCACAGGTATGTTCGAACCTAATGTCCTTGTGGGCCTGTTTGAAGAGGGGCAAAACCTCATTGATAATCTCTCTCAAATCATTGGGAGAGGGCCTTGCCGCCGGCATTCTGGCAAAATTGGAGAACTCATTAACCAGTTCTTTAAGCTCACCGGTCTGTTTCATGATCGTTTTGGTGCATTCATCGAATACAGCTCCATCCCCCGATAGCTTGTCTGCGTACCGTTTTCTCAACCGTTGAGCCGAAAGTTGAATGGGGGTTAAGGGGTTTTTAATTTCATGAGCGATTCTCCGGGCAACTTCCCGCCAGGCGGCTACCCTTTGGGCCTTGACCAATTGGGTTAGATCATCGAAGATGGCAACTATCCCCATGAAGCTCCCTGTTTCACTTCTCAGGACGGTGATGTGAACCAGCAGGGTAAGGGTTTGCCCCTTAGAGCTGACCGTGACCTGCTTTTCTATGGTATCCTTCCGGGTGGAATTGATCTCCCGAATCCACTCCTTGGCTACCTCCCGATATTCGGGGTCTAAAACCTCTCGGTACCGTTTTCCCAAAACCTTGTCCCCCTCGATGCCGAGCATCCGCTCTGCCGATTTATTGATAGTGCTGATACTACCCTCCTTATCGATGGAAATTACCCCTGCAGCAATACTTTTTAAAATAATCTCCATGTACTCCTTTCGTCGCTCCAGATCGATGTTGGTTTTCTCCAATTGATCCTTGCTTGCCTTCAGGTCGTGGGTCATCTTGTTGAAGGAATTGACGAGCATTCCGATTTCGTCCTTCGCAGCGATATCGATGTGAAAATCGAGATCACCACTGGCCACCTTCTCCGTTCCCTCCGCCAACTGTTGAATGGGAATCGTTATCCCCTTGGCTAAATA
>JBGVTJ010000095.1:0-2457 GCA_041862515.1 Thermodesulfobacteriota bacterium
AGGGTTGGATCAGATATGCCGGGAATTTCACATGAAGAGGTATAGTTCGGCAAGCAGTGCCATAGAAAGGGTAAGAGTTCAGATATCAAAGGACCGACAATTTAAAAAGCGTATTGAAAAATTGAGATTGATGCTGGTCAAGAGTCAAACGTAGATTTGATCCCTTAATCATGAAAAAAATGATCAAACATCTATCTTTAATATTTATTATTTCATTTCTATTATCAGTCTGTTGCCCAATGCTTTCGGTCACAAGTGAACCGATCCATTTCATCAACGTGCACGGCCATTACGTTCCTTTGGGTCCCCAGTTCCCGCCTAAATCGAAGATGGCGGTTAAGTTCGGATTCGATGGCATGCCAGTGAGCGAGTTCATCGCCAGCATGGATCGGTGGGGCGTGGACATCTTTATCAACGAGTTGTCCCCGTCGTGCATATGGTTGGGCGGCACTGAGGACGATTATGGCATCCCGAAGATGAGCGAACTCTACCCTCGCCGGGTTTTCTCGCTCTACGGCGGCAAGGCGTTAAGGCTTTTGTATCGGGTTGTCGAGAAGGGAGACTACACCGCCCGAGATGAACGGAAATTCGTCCGCCTCATCGAGCAGGCGATGCAGTCAGGAAAATACAAAGGGTTCGGTGAGATCGGGCTGCACCACATGCCAACGGTGAAGCGCGTGAACCTGACCATCAAGGCCGATCACCCCTGGATGCTGAAGCTTGCCGATATTGCTGCCAGATACACCGTTCCCATCGACATCCACATGGAGGCGACGGACGACAGCCTCCCCGCGCTTGAAAGGCTGCTCGCGCACAACAGAAACACCAAGATCGTCTGGGCCCATGCCGGGTGGTCGCAGCTTGGCACCGCCACCGCGGATGTCTGGGAGCGGCTGATGACGCGCCACCCGAACCTTTACGGCAGCATCAAGCACAGGACGCCGACCAGGCAACCCCCGTCACCGATGGTCAATATCCGCGACAGAAGCGGTAGGATCGAGGCCGACTGGCTGCACCTGTTCGAGAGATTCCCCGACCGCTTCATGATCGGCAGCGACATCGGGCCCGGCGTGTTCGTCAAGAAGGGCAACGACTTTCGGTACCTCAAACACATGCAGGCGTTCCTTCGCCGGCTGCCCCGGCATCTCCTCGGCCCGATCGCCAGGGACAACGCCATCCGGGTGTTCAACCTACCGAGTGAAGATACGGGGCACGTAGTTGAATTTGTTAAATAACTTTTGCAATGAAACATTAAGTGAATAGATACTTTCCGGTGGTGTTACTCAGATTAGCTTAATAACAGAATCTCAAAGATTAAAGGGTCAAGTCTACGTTTGACTCTTGTCCAAGAAATGAATTGTTTCTACACTTTATATTTGAGAAGTTACATCTTGCCTAGCTCGTCAATGCAGTGGAGCCTTCGATACGCTCAGAGCTTCTGAGCTCAATCGTTCGCAATCCACAACGTAGGCGCACCTTTTATTCTAATTGCTCCTTACCTCCCACATGAAATTCCCGATCAATTCGATGTATAGTACATCATAGAAGGCCTTTTCCGACCCTCATCCGAAGGAATTCATCGGAATAGGCCATGTTACAAAAGCACGGACAATTCTTTGCAATGAAAATCGGATATCCCTGCAAAAATCTTTCGTTGGAGTGCAAGGGCGATCGGACCTTTCGTCTCAAGTCCTACTCCGAGGAACGCTTAATACAAACCGTCCAGAACAACCTGGATTGTACCCTGGAAATGCTACGGTTTAACGTGAAGCATCATATTCTATTCTTCAGGATAACCTCAGACCTGGTTCCCTTCGCCTCTCACCCCATCTGCCATTTTGGCTGGCAGGACTTTTTTCAATCCAAATTTCGGGAAATCGGGGACTTCATCAAAACTCACGGTATCCGAATATCCATGCATCCCGATCAGTTCACCCTCATCAATTCATTGGACACCGGGGTATTCGAGAGGAGCCTTCAAGAGCTGAGGTATCACGCACAGGTTCTGGATTTAATGGGCCTCGCCACCTCCGCCAAGATGCAGATCCATGTAGGAGGGGCCTATGGAAACAGGGAGCGGAGCATCACGAGGTTCATAGATCGATTTGCGCTGATTGATGAGGGGATCAAAGGGCGACTCGTCGTGGAAAACGACGACCGGATCTACCGGGTGGAAGACTGCCTTCGAATCCATGGAGAGACGGGTATCCCCGTATTATTCGATGCCTTCCACCACGAGGCCAATAATTCGGGAAAGACGACACGGGAATTGCTCGACCTCGTTTCCAAAACCTGGAAGGAGGGCGATGGAATACCCATGGTTGATTACAGCTCTCAGAAGAGCTGGGAACGAAAGGGAAGACACGCCGAATCCATCGATCCCAAGGCGTTCAGGGAATTCCTGGCGGAGACAGAACCCCTCGATTTTGACCTCATGCTGGAGATCAAGGATAAGGA
>JBGVTJ010000096.1:0-4820 GCA_041862515.1 Thermodesulfobacteriota bacterium
CTTGAGGGAATATGGCGAGGCATCGTCCTCCGATAGAAGGCGGAAAAAATTGACCCTCCCGGGATGAACCGTTACGATGTGAGCCTCGATCTCCTCAGCGAGAGCAATGGTCTCCTTGAGTTGAGCCATCGACTCCCCCCTCTGGCCGGGATTATGGGAGGAGATGTTATTCCCGATGGAGGGGCAGTGAAGCGACAGGGGAAGGCGATTTTCCTCACATACGTCCCTGATAAAAATGCGATCCTCCTTGGTCAGAGAGGCTGGCCAGGCATCGTAGATTTCACACAAGAGCTCAATCCCCTCGAAATTATGCTTCACGGCGAAGAGGATCGCCTCCCTGAAGCTCATCCCGAGAAAAAGGCAGTATGTGGAAAGGCATATCTTGGGCACTGAGATCTCACCTCATCGATTTCGTATCTATCTGTATCCTTTCCTACTATGCAAATATTCATTTATCCTTAACGCTTACCAGCTTGCGAGGATCCGCAATTTCTTCCACGATAGCCCATCCACTCCCCCTCAGTTTTGCCCGCTCGTCAAAGGTTTTTCTCCACTCCTCGAGGCTCTTAGTTTGAGCCGGCCTGACAACCTTACCGCGATCTTTCAGGGACGGAACGGGCCTGTCGGGGGGGCCATCGTAGTATTCTTTCGGCTGTAAATTTTGCCCAAATACCACCCGGGGCTCCCTCTCCTCTTCCTCCAGCGCATGGGCCGTGGACCCAAAGGCACGGGCAAGGGCCACAATGCTCCACGTGGCCTCCGGGGTAAAACCAAGATCGAACATGGTGGCGCCCACGGCACCCAACATATCGAGGTCCACGGGCTCCTTGCTCGCTTTTTGTGCGGCTTTCACGATCTCCTTCTGGAAGGCAATGTATCTGCCGGATATATCCAGGGAATCAGCCCTGGCAGAAATGCGCTTGGCCGCGGGGTCTTTGAGCATCAGATTCGACACGCCGAGGGTCAAGCTTCCATGGTTCTCCTTGACCAGGATTTCGGCCATCTCCTCATGGCTCTTCCCCTCTTGTTCCACCCGCTCCAGGTATCTATCCAACATTCTCCCATAAGTCTGAAAGGCCCCGTAGGCATTGCCAAAGGCCAGGATGGATGCCCCTGCTGACTGGGTCAAAATGTTGTGCCCTTTGGCAACAAAGCGGGCAATGCTGGGCGAGGTGGACATCCCATCATCCAGGCAGAGAATCATGAGATAATGCAGCATCTTAACTTCCTTAATGAGGGGGATTCTCGCCTGATAGTTAATAAAAATGACATCTGCAAAGCCATACCCTTTTTCCACCAGTTCCGTCGTGTCGTATCCCCTGGTGACAATCTTGGGCACGGTCTTATAGGATATAGTGGAATGCCAACGAAAAGGTTCCCTTCCCTTTACAGTACCCATTTCTTGTACTCTCCTTTCTCCAATTCTCTTTGAGCATACTCCTCGCGTTCCTCTTGAGATGGAGCGGGCCTGTCCGGTATGCCATCATAGACAATCATGGAAAGATCAAGCATTTGTATCATCTTCTCCCGTGTAGATGCCATCCAGGCATGGCCCTTCTTCATATTCTCGATGGCGTGACAGGCGCAGCTAAAACCACGGCAGAGGATTCCAATACCCCAGGCAGCGTTGGGGCTGAACCCCAGTTCTGCCAAAGCGGTATTGCCCGCGCCGATCATATTTACTGCTATTGTCTTCTTCCCCTCTGCCTCCCGCCGTTTGTTGAAGGCCTCTTCGATTGCCTCCTGGAGCTCGAGGTAAACACCATCAACCTTCAATTCCTTCTGCTTCCTGTGGGTAGGCATAGCCCTGGGGTCACCATGGATATGTTGCGGCTGCCCCAGACCCATGACCGGCATTCCCGCATCCATGTACTCATCCACCAAGATCTTTCCCATCTCTCTCAGGGCCTTTCCCTCGACCCTGGCCCGCTCGAGGTATTTGTTCAACATGTACCCGTGAGCGGCTCCAGGTCCATGGGCGCCTCCGAACGTCATAACCCCGGCAGCCACCGCGGCGGGAAGCTGAGGCCTGCCCCCCATGGTGGAGATTGCGGCGGCAGCCGACGGTGACATGGAGTGCTCCAAGAACTCCCCCATCTCGTACTCCAGCATCTTCTCCTCAGCTTCCGTGGGGATACGGCCCTGAAAGAGCACGAAAAGTGCGTCGCAAAAGGTATAGCCCTCCTCCGCCAGGTCGCTCAGGTTGTATCCCCTCACGACCGTCTTCTCCTCCGTCTTGTAGGAAATAGCGCTCTTTCTCTTGATCAACGGCTCCCTTTCCATCCATCATCCTCCTTTCCTCAAATTTTCTTATAACCCCTGAACGGGGGAGAATAACTGCCGATGCTCATTGCCGGCCTCAAATCGTTTTCGGTGAAGGTTTCACGTTAGCATACCGTCCTTAGAATCCTCTTGATCGTGGGGACGATCTGGGTCTGTTCCGGCAACCCTTGGACCATTTCATCGGACAAAAGTTCGTCCGGGGGTATATCATCCTTTCCTATGGTTCCCATCCGTTTTACACCACAACCCGAAAAGATCATCACGATACTGAAGTCGTCAAAATAGGGTGCGCCATGGTATGCGGGATAAACGGGTTTGGTCCTACCCTCTGGGACGATCTGATACCGGAATTCCGGGACAACGATGATATCCGGCGCCCTTTCATGGGCTCCTCGACGGATAAACCATGGAGCATCGAGGTCATACTTATACCAAGCTCCCTTAACGTGTTCGATCCCTTTCAGAACCTCAATGGTATCGTCAATGAGAGATTGGCTGGCGTCACGGAGGTACAAACCTCCAACGGACGGGACCTTGTAAATATGGGCAATATTCTCGACCAAATCCTTTCGTCCTTTCCGTTTCAATTCCCCGATGAGGTCAATGGAAAAAGGTTTATCCGCCATCCCATGGTCGGCCGTAAGGATGAGCAGCGTATCGTCCAACCATCCCATTTCTTTCAGGCGGGAGATCAACATTCCCATCAGCTGATCAACAACTTTACAGGATTCATTTAACTCAATTGATTCCGTCATGTAGGCATGGCCAACGATATTGGGGGAAACCAGACCGACAAACAAGAGCTTGGGCCTTTCATTCTCTAGAATCCGCAGCGTTCCGTCCATTACGAACCGATCCATAAAAGGAGTATTAGCCGCGTTCTCCTTCGGATGATGAAATCCAGGCCCATCCCAATCCACTATGCGGGGCAATCGTAAATCGGCCAAATAAGAGGGGAGAGCCCTACCCGGCCGTTCTGTCCACCTGAAGAAATCATCACTTACCCCTGGTCCCGTGAAATGTCCCCGCTCATGCATTTGCTCTCGGTAGGAAAATACGACAACGTCCGCCCCCGACCCTCCCAACAAAAATGCATTCCTATCCTTAGCTGAGATGGAGGCAACCCTTGTCGATGGATCGTGTGATTTTATGATCTCCCCGATGGTAAGAGCTTCCAAGTGTAATTTTCCGCTTACTTCATCATAAATATAGCTCAATTTTTTAGTCTTCCTATCGTACCAGTTGTCACTCGCCCAGATACCATGGTCCTTCGTGTACTTTCCGGTGGAGATGGAGGCGAAACCCGGCGCCGTTTCCGCCACGCAGTTACTGGCAATTGCATTGGCGAAACTGACGCCATTGGCAATCAAGGAGCCTATATTGGGAAGTTCATATTTTTTGAGGTACTCATACTTGAATGCATCTATGGCCAACACAATGATATGTTCCGGTATTTGCCCCTCATCAATTATTCTTAAATATTCTCCTGGCAAAGCCACTTTCTCAATCACCTCGTCTAAAACAACCCTTAAGATCTCCCTTCTTCTGGAGTAGCATAAGAAATAGCAGACACAATAATCCCCTTACATCTCATATGAAGCTAAACTCTTTATCGTTTTGTGGACTCTTTAGTTAGGTAAATATGATTGGGATCAACCTCGTCTCTTAAGATCTTAAGCTCTTCCTCCGTGGGAGGTTCCACTACTCCCGGATGCTCTGAAACAGCGGGTTTAAACCCAGTGTTTTCGTAGACCTGGTCCACCGTGATCCCGGGCATCAATTTGGTGACCCTCAGCTTTCCCGTAGAGCGGTCGATCTCCATGACGCAGAGATCGGTCACCACGATGATCTCCGGCTTCGTTATCTTCAACCCCGCTCTCTGGCGTCCATCGGGCCCATCAATATAACCGGGACTGGTGATGAACTGAACCCTGGGTGGAAACCGCCGCCTTTCATGGCGGGTAATAACCAAAATCTTTGGCACGCATGAGGCAATGCAATTGGCGCCACCGCTTCCCGGCAAACGCACCTGCGGCCTCCGGGGATCACCGATACAGGTGGAGTTAATATTTCCAAACTGATCAATCTCAGCCCCGCCCAGAAAGCCGATGTCGACGAGGCCTCTCTGAACCAGACAGCCAAGTACATCCCTTAGGGTACCTGTTTTTACGGCCATGTGGCCGATTATGGGATCTGCTACGGTAAAGGGGGCAAAAGGAAGGATGGGATCGATGGATCCGCTCTCCACGACGAAATTGACGCCGGGAGCGTGTGTTTTCTGGGCAAAGATGGCAGCCACCATGGGCAACCCTGTTCCCAGGATCACCGTATCAGTGTTTTTTATGAACCTGCTCGCCTCAATGCCCATGAGCTCTTCTCTGGTATAGTCTTCTGAATAGCGTTTCTCCATAGAGGCCCTTTAACCCTTCCCTACATCAATTTCAGCATCTCCTCCCTTAGCTGGCAAAGCTTCTTTACCCCCCCGGATTTCTCGAGGAAATCGCCAAAGGTTTTACATCCGTATACGTATTCATCCA
>JBGVTJ010000097.1:0-5076 GCA_041862515.1 Thermodesulfobacteriota bacterium
TTACCCCCTTGGCCTACGATAACCTCGATGAAGCTGGATACAGGCCATCGGTCATCTGCGACCACCTCGATGCTCATTCCCCCTTCCGGTGAGGTTTCCCTCACCGAAAAAGGGATAATATTCCTCAATCCTTTCATGAGGTTTTCCTCAGGGCTCTCCAGTTCGATCACATATCGCCTCTTCTCATCCAGAAGAACCTTCATCTCGTCCAAAGTCCCACAGGCCTTGATTTTGCCCTTATCGATAATGGCTAACCTGTCGCACAGGTCCTGGGCTTCACCCAAATTATGGGTGGAGAGGAAAACGGTCTTCCCCTGCCCCTCGACAATATTCCTCCTGATAAACTCCCTCAGGCTTTTGGCGATCACGGGGTCCAAGCTCCTCGTGGGTTCATCCATAAAGAGAACCTCGGGATCCGATAACATCCCCCTGGCGATGGCGAGCTTCTGCTTCATCCCCGTTGAGTAATCCTTGACCCTCTTGTCCCCGTTGGTCTCCAAGCCGACCAATCGGAGCACCTCGTCTATCCTGCAGTTCGCCCGATCGGAGGGGAGATTGTTCAACATGGCGAAAAATCCCAGATTCTGCCTTCCCGTCAACCTCCAATAGAAACTCCTCTCATCATTCACCACATACCCGATGGATTTCTTTACCTCCCTTTCCTCCTTCACGATATCATAACCGTTCACCGAGGCCGTCCCTTCATTGGGCAAGAGCAAGGTACATAAGGTCTTGATGAGGGTCGTCTTTCCCGCCCCGTTGGGTCCCAAGAGGCCGAACACCTCTCCCTGATGGACCCGAATATTGACCTTTTCCAGGGCCGTAATCTCCCTTTTTTGAAATGGGTGTATGACGATCTCGTGGTAGCGTTTGATTTGGGGATATCTTTTGGTGAGGTTGAATGTTTCTACGATGTAGGACATTTCAAAAAAAGCTCTCTGGCACGATGATAGTATCCTCGGGTAAAACCGGGTCGTCCAACTTCACGCGAACCTTAACCGTCTTATCTCCCTCCTTCCTCCTGATCTTAATCCTCCGCTTGGAGGCCTTGTCTGTGAAGCCTCCGGCCAGGATAACGGCCTTCAAAACGGTGGTATCCCGCCTCAATTTATAACTACCCGGACTTTTCACCTCCCCGAAGATGAAGTAATATGCAGCCTGGGGAACGAAAATCGTATCACCTCCCTCAATCCTGATGTTGTCCCTCGGCCTTCCCGCTAAGAGTCCCTCCAGATCTACCCGGATGATTTCCTCCTTACTGGCTTGATCCGGGATGATTGGCTTATCGGACCCCTTCTTCGAGGGACGGACAACCGCGATAATCCACCCGGCACCATCGCTCACGCCTCCCGCCCTCGAGATGATCTCAATGAGGGACGTCTCCTTATCCAGGGAATAGGTGCCTGGAGACCTTACCTGCCCCAGCACATATACCCTCTTGCTCATATACCCCTTAACACGAACGGTAACGTAGGGATTGATGACATAGCCATTGGAAAGCAAACCCACCAGCTTCTCCTCCAGCTCTTTCACGTTCCGTCCCGCCGCATCCACTTCTCCGATAAGGGGGAAGGAAAATTTCCCCTTCTCAGAAACCAACACCTCTTTTGTCAAATCCCCATGCCCCCATACGGTAATGAGCAGAACATCCCCAGCCCCGATGGTGTATTCCCCAATATCGGGATTCTCGGGTACTTCCTTCTTCGAGGTAACCCTTTTTTTCTGGGTTTTCTCCCGTATTTGACTTTTCGTCACTGGAACCTTGATGACAACCCGTGGGGAATTCCCCGGCCCGATGGTCACGGTGTATGCATTTCCTCCCGGAAAGGCGTTCTCGGGCAAGGGATACCACTCTTCCCCGTTAATCTTCCAACCCCCATCTTCACGCTTAAAATTGAGCACCCCCACCCCTACATCGTGATATTTCCCTGCCTTGGCGCGTCGCAAGAAGGTCGTGGCGATGCTCCCATCGTCTCGATCAAAAATCCTCATATCCTCTATGGTAATATCAAGGCGTGGGGAATGGCCTTCCTTCCCCTGTAAACCCTCGGTCTTCTGGGATGGGTTCCCATAACGGGCGAGATAGTATTCTAACCCTTTCCGCTCTATGCTTCCCTTCCACCGCTCAATCAACTCCACTACGATATCGAGATCCCCCTTGGCCCCTATGGGAGCAGAAAGGGGGGAAAGAAGGAAAATGCCGATTGTCAGCGTTACAATGATAATCTTGCCTCGCATGGAATACCCCGGTGCTCAACTATTGACCACGCTATTCCACGGGTAAAATCCCCCAATGGCAGCGCCAATGAAACCTCCTAGAGGCTTAAACCCACGAAAAAGGCGAAGAGATTCTCGCCGTAGTCCTCGGTATCGAAATTGGAATTGAGGTTCGTATAACGATATTTCACCCCCAATTTTATCCACCTCTGCATTTGATAGTCAATGCCCACCGATCCCCTCCAGACGTAATCCTCCCTTTCCTCCCCAGCAACGCGGTCATCGTGGAGATAGCGGTCGAATATATAATCACCCCCAATGGTCGTCGTGAATTTCCGGTAGCTATGTTGCAATCTGGCCGCAACCTGATTCGAGACATACGATGTACTGAATTCAATATTGTCATCGGCATTGGAGGTATCGAAAATGCTTCGTATCCCAGCAAGGGACATGGTGATATGACTCGTTATTTCGTGAGAGATGTTGGCCGATGCGTATATCGCGTCATCCTCTCGGTCTATGACATGATAACGCGTCTGTACGTAGCCCCCCCTCACAGTTCCCCTGGTCTTCGCGGTAATGTCCCAGGTGATTCCGGTATTGATTCGGTTGGAGTAATTATTTGCAACCCTGGCCCGAGCATCCTTTCTGTAATCGGTGATCGAATAGACATATTCCGCAAGCATGGAGGTTCTTCTCAGAAACCGAAAATGGAAAATCCCGCCGACGGTGTTCGTATCGAAATTATCGATCTCATCGCTACCGCGTTCGTAATCCTTCACCTCATTACTGTAACGTAAGCCGACTCCGAATCGATCGAAAAAGGTATGGGAGACTTCAATCCGAGCCAGATTGTTAATGTACTGGGATGTTTCATCCCCTTCAAAATCGGGTAAGTCGGCCCCGTACCTAATTTTGTCACCAAGCCTTATCGCAAACTTCTTGGGCAGGTCCAAATCGAGGCCCGCGTCGAGGGACTGGACGACGAAGTTGGCCCCGCTAAATTCGTTAAACTGGGAAATATCGGCATCATAGTTGAGATAGAAATTATGGCGACCGATGGGTCTTGCCCTCACCTTCACGCCCGGCAGGAGGGAGTAGTAGAAGTCTGACTTCTTATCGTTCTTCGTGAGAAAGACATTATCCGTGAAGGTACCAGAGGCGTTAACATACGGTGTGAGGCTTAACGGGCCAAGACGAACATCCCCGTAAATCTCGCCCGGGAAACCGAGAAGCACAATCACTATCACGCCGATACAAGCACCTCTCAACCCCCCATTATCCCCCATTTTGCCCCGCTATCCCTTTCCAGAAGCAACCTCTGTTTCAGACTAGTTGGAAGCACTTTTTACGATGGTCCCCTTTGGAACCAAAGTTCTCCCCCCCCCTTGGTAGTCCGATTGGGCGACCGCCTCTGCAACAGCCCCTATTCCTGCTCCCACCACCTCTACGTTCATCTTGAGCCAGAGGCAGTAATCGTTTATCGAAGCAACCATAACGTTTGGTGCCGTTTCGATAAGGCCTTTCTCATGGGCCGCGAGAACTGAACACCGAACTTCTTCCATCTCCCACTGAGTAATGAGAGTAGAGGGATCCCCAAAGTTCCACCCCCTTTTTGGAGAGATGCGCAGCGAGCCCAATGTCAAGAAGGACTGATCGTAGTTCAAATCCTCTCCCAGGCCCAAAACCTTGCACAGGTAGATGGCATATTCACCCTGGGAAATTTCACACTTCTCACATTCGGTCACCATGGGCCCCTCACATTGGGGGACCTCAACCAGTTGGGCCCTTTCCCTCTCGCAGTGCTGCCTCAGCCTAGTCGTTAGTTCGGAATAATCGGCCGCCACCAAACCCGTAGAGATAGCCTTATTCACCTCGAATAGTACCTCCTCCATTTCATCAGCCCCCATGGGAAATGAGGGGTCTCCCTGGTTCCATCCAGCGCCGGGCGAAATGCCAAGTCCACGTAAAGCCATAACCGCTTGACCATAGCTCAAACCCGTTCCGAGATTTAACCCTCGGGAAAAGAACAGGGCCGCATTGCTATGGGACATGGGAACCCCTTCGCATTCTACCAATCTCGATAGTGGTCCGACGGGTTTTTCGGGACGGGTACGCTCCGTCCCCTTCCCTTCGGGCTTCGGCCTTATCTCCTCCCTGAGCGGAACCCTTTGTGCCAAGGACTTTCGTTCTTCCCCTTTGGTCGTCTTTTCCAAGGCCATGAGCTCTCGATTGCAATTTTCCAATTCCCGACCTTTCTCCTCCCACTGGCGTTTCCACTGCTCAATCTTCCTCTCCTTCCTCAGAAGTTCCCGTTCCAGTTTCTGAATTTTCGCCTCAAGGTCTTTGAGGCGAGCTTCTCGGACCTCTCCCTTGGGGGTTTCGGGGATCGGGATTTCTCCAGCGGTTGGCGCTGAAATCTCTCCTTCACCCGTATCTTTGAGTGAGGCCATATCAGGCTGTCTTCCAGAGGCTTCGGGGGAAACCGGGGTTAACTCCGCTTCCCTCTGATCACTTACGATCTCCTCCCCTTCGCCCTGAGCGGGTTGCAGGGAGTCGCTTATCTGCCTCCTCGCCAACAATCGTTCCCTTTCTAGTTGGGCCTTTTGACCCACGAATGAAGATCTAAAATAATAACATGGTGGTAAAAACAAGAGAAGAAGAAGTAATGCCCAAAAAAGTTTCTTCTTATTTTTTTGCATTTAGGTTTTCTCCATAAAAGAAATAGAAAGAATTGTCAAGGAAACTTATTGGGAATTGTCCTCAGTTTGTGTAGAACACCCTTGTCTATGAGCGCACATTGTTGGAGAAGTGGCGTACCCATGGAGGGTGAGCACGCTTCGTGGTGAACCCTCGGCG
>JBGVTJ010000098.1:0-6481 GCA_041862515.1 Thermodesulfobacteriota bacterium
TCTTCGATAGAGAGACCCCTATACTCCGAAGGAAAAGCCCGTAAAGTCTCGATACCGGCAGTGGGACGAGGGGAGTTTTTGGATTCAGCAGGAGGATCAAAGAATCGAACAGGGGCCCCTCGCTCATTTATTTCGATCCCTTGTCTCCCTTTGCTTCCCCTGAAAAATCCAGACCAGAAGTTGATCAGAGAGGCAGTTTCTGAGACAAGACCGCTAGTAGAAATGAAGAGTTTCCAAAACTGTCTTGCTGGTTACGGTAATCATCTCGTTGGAGGTTAAGGATGAAATACCTGGTGAATATCGAGGATATGAAGCCTGATGAGGATGAGCGTTCCCTGAGGCATGTGGTAAAGGGTAGGCAAAGCGAGATCCTCAGAGACACCTATTTTCTCATCGATCCCGAAACATCGCCCTCGAGAAATCTGAAAATGGGCTATACCATCGTCTATCCCACCGGCAAAACCACGGGCCACGCCCACGATGACATGGAAGAAGTCTATTTCGTCCTCTCCGGAAAAGGGAAAATGGCCATCGGGAAAGACGAGTTCGCCATTCAGACAGGAGATGCATTCTACGTACCTTTTGGAGAATTCCACGTCACCTATAACACGGGCATCCAGCCCTTAAAGATCCTCTGGGTGACTAGCCGGGTAGAGGGGAGGTAGAGAGAAGAGAAGATGGAAGACTATGCCATGCTTATCGACGGAGAGTGGACCGATTCAAGCAGCGGAGAATACATCGAAGTTCAAGATCCGGCAACGGAAGACGTTTTCGCCCGTGTTCCCAAGGCGACCGAGGACGAGGTCACCCGGGCCCTTGAGGCAGCCCAGAGGGCGCTCTCCCGTTGGGCAGGACTTTCTCCTGGGCAGCGGGGAACCTATCTCTGGCGGGCAAGCGATATCCTGGAAAAACGAAAGGAGGAAGTCGGTCGGGTTCTTACCCAGGAGCAGGGGAAACCCCTCAAAGAGGCAATTGGAGAGATAGAAAAAATGATCGACATCCTCGGTTACTATGCCGAAGAGGGAAAGCGGGCCTACGGGCAGATTATTCCAAATACAGACCCAAGCTATCAAAGTCTGGTGATGAGGCAACCCATAGGAGTTGTCGCCGCCCTATCGCCGTGGAATTACCCGGTGGAGTTGACCGGGTGGAAGGCGGCAGCAGCTCTGGCAGCCGGCTGTACCATCGTTGCCAAGCCTCCCTCTCTGACCCCTCTGTCCCCGCTTAAGTTCTGGCAGTGTCTCTTTGATGCGGGTATTCCCAGGGGAGTGATCAATGCGGTGACAGGCTCAGGAGAGACCGTAGGCCGTCAACTCGTCCAGAGCCCTATTCCAAAGAAGATTGCGTTTACGGGGTCTGTTGATGTCGGGAGGAACATCCTGGCCCAGTGCAGATATATAAAGAAGATCTCCCTGGAGCTGGGAGGACAGTGTCCGCTCATCGTGAGCAAGAATTGCGATCTCGCAAACGGGGTAAAAGGAGCTGTGCGAAGGTCCTTCCGCAACATGGGACAGATCTGCATTGCCATCAACCGGATATACGTCCACGAATCCATCTATGAGGTCTTCCTGGACGAGTTCGCCAAGGCGACCGGCATGTTCATTATCGGCAATGGAATTGAAAAGGATCCTTGCGATTTGGGTCCGATGGCGAGCCAGGAAGGTCTTGAAAAAACGAAACAGCACATCCAAGATGCCTTGTCAAAAGGAGCCCGTTTGGTCTGCGGCGGGAAAAGGCCTGAAGGGAGAGAATTCCAAAAGGGATATTTCTTTGAACCCACCATCCTAGCCGATGCTAACCCCCAGATGCTCGTTATGACCGAGGAGACCTTTGGACCTGTCGTTGGCGTGACGGCCTTTCATACTCTTGATGAGGCGATACAACTCGCAAACTCAACGCCTTACGGCTTGGCTGCCTATGCTTACACCAATGATCTGCATGAGATGGCAAAGCTTTCCAGGGAGCTCGAGGCCGGGAGTGTTGCCATTAACAATGTGGATGCAGGCATCATCAACGCTCCGTATGGAGGTTGGAAGCAGAGCGGTATCGGTTACGAACACGGTCATGAAGGGCTCGAGGAATATCTCCATCTGAAACACGTTCGGATTCAGTATCGTGAACCTGTTTCGTGATCCAAATCTAGAATCCGTTGGGGGGGTATATTCATGTCACGGCAGTTCGTGATGGGCATTGACATCGGCACATCCGGGTGTAAAACGTTACTCATTGACGAGCAGGGGGACATAGTAACCAGGGCCCTGGAAGAATACCCACTTTCCACACCGCACTCAGGCTGGTCCGAACAGGATCCTGAGCACTGGTGGCGGGCTGTCAAGGTCACGATCAGGCGAGTGCTGGAGGGCTTCGATTCCCTTGATGACATCAAGGTCATTGGCCTCAGCGGTCAGATGCACGGGCTCGTTGCCCTTGATGGTGATGGCCGGGTGCTTCGGCCCTGTATCCTGTGGAACGATCAGAGGACCGGAAAGCAATGCCAAGAAATACATGACAAGGCCGGAGGGGTTGATGGACTGTTGAAGTTCACCAACAATCGCATGCTTCCCGGATACACGGGGGGCAAGATCCTCTGGGTTCGGGAAAATGAACCTCATATTTACGAACATATCAGCATGATTTTGAATCCCAAGGATTATGTTCGCTACCGTCTGACCGGCGAATATGCCACGGAGGTGTCCGATGCCTCGGGAACCGGCCTGTTCAATGTGCGTGAAAGGGAGTGGTCCTATGGACTTTTGGAATTGCTTGACATCTCCAAAGAGTGGCTTCCCCGTTGTCACGAATCTCCAGAGGTGAGCGGCAGTGTGATGAAGAGCGTTGCCTCGGAATTGGGCCTTCCAGTTGAGCTACCCGTGGCCGGGGGAGGTGGTGATGCGGTGGTCCAGACGACGGGGACAGGTCTGGTTGACGCAGGCATACTCGGGACGACCATTGGGACCGCCGGGATTGTGGCCATGGCCCTCGACTGTTGCTATGACAATCCCGAAGGAAAGCTTCAGGTCTTCTGTAACAACATGCCCAACAAGTGGCACACCATGGGGGTTACGTTGGCTGCCGGGGGATCCCTGAGATGGCTTAGGGACGCGCTCGGAGGGGCCGAAAAAGAGGTTTCCCGATGGACGGGTGAGGATGTATACGATATCCTCGGGCGGGAAGCTTCCAAGGCCGAGCCGGGATCAGAGGGGTTGCTCTTTCTTCCTTATCTTATCGGCGAGCGGTGCCCTCACGCCGACCCCAGGGCCAGAGGGGCCTTTGTCGGCCTCACGCTTCGGCATAACCGGTGCCATATCGTTCGGAGCGTTTTTGAGGGCGTCATTTTTAGCCTGAGAGACGTGGCAGAACTGATCAGGGAAATGGGGGCCCCAATCCAGCAGATACGGACTTCCGGTGGAGGAGCCCTCAGCGAACTCTGGCGACAGATTCATGCAGATGTGTTCGACAGTGAGGTTCTCACTGTGAGTGGCAGTGCCGAGGGTGGGGCTTATGGAGCGGCCTTGGTGGCCGGTGCAGGCGTAGGGGTTTGGCCTAGTGTGGAGGAAGCCGTGCGAGTGGTGAGGGTTGAGACGAAGAATCCACCAGTTATTAAACACAGGGAGATCTACGACCGTCTTTTCCCGGTCTACCGGGACCTCTATAGCGCCTTGAAAGAAAGCTTTGACCGCACCTCCGAGATCTACTTGTAGTTGGTTCTCGCTCAAAAAATGTCCTTTTCCCTCTCTAAACGAATTTTTTGTTCGCACCAGGGGCGGGATTTTTCGACCTTCCACTCTTTCATTCTGCATCCAATCAGACGAACGAACTGAAGGAAAGGAGCGTGCTATGGGGATCCTGGATCTATTTTCCCTGCAAGGGAAGAGCGGGTATGTGACAGGAGGGGCACGGGGGATTGGTAAGAGCATCGCCTTTGGCCTGGTAGAAGCGGGCGCCTCCGTGGCGATCGTTGACATCGACCGCATGGAAGCGGAAACGACGGTGAAAGAGCTTCTCGACCTTGGTTACGAAGCTTTTGCTGTTCATGCCGATGTGACCAAAAGCGATCAGGTTCTCGAGATGGTGGAGCGGGTGGTCCAGAAATGGGGCCGACTGGACATAGCGGTTAATAACGCGGGGAAATGTGTGAACGCACCTGGGGAGGAGATGACGGAACAGCAGTGGGATGATGTTGTGGACTTGAACTTAAAAGCTGTTTTTCTTAGCGCCCAAGCCGCGGGGCGCAAAATGATCAACCAGAAGTGCGGATCGATTATCAACATTGCCTCCATGTCAGCCCAAATCGTCAATCATCCTCAACCACAGGTGGCCTATAATGCCTCGAAGGCCGCTGTGGTCATGCTCACGAAGTCCCTTGCTGCGGAGTGGGCACCATATGGGGTCCGTGTCAACACCATCAGTCCTGGATATACTGCCACGGAACTGACCCTGAGAATGAAAGACCTCTTTCCCAAATGGAAAGCGAGGACACCCATGAAGCGTTTGGCCGAGCCCGACGAGATGAAGGGAGCAGCCGTCTACCTTGCTTCTGAGGCCTCCTCATTTGTCACGGGCCACGATCTTGTGGTTGATGGTGGCTTTACCCTGTGGTGAGCCCAGTAGTCTAATCATATTTCTTGCCGTTACCAAAGGCTACGGTTCGAAGCGTGGAGGAAAGTTGGCTTGGAACGAGACGGCGGCACGAGATAGGGGGGCAGATGCTGGAAGGCTCAGAGTGACAAAACTTCAGGACAGTTATCAGATCTTCCGTCACCACTGTGCGGTTGCCAAGAGAACAAAACGTTACATTTCCTTACAATGACGGCTCATGTTAGAAAACTGATAACTACAGATAGTAGCCTTAAAATGGGGTGAATTCAAGATTACCCATATAAGCCTTTCGTTTCAAACCGGAAGGCGGGACTGAAGTGAGGGGAGGTCAAGCAATCGGTTTGCCGCTAAATCATTTGCTTTATTCCTCGCCTCAAAATCAATGATCCTAAGAATCTACCTGGAAAGATTCTTCTTGATATAACATGCTCCGCGTAGCGGAGTGCAACTGATGCTTCTTCTATTCTATGAGGCCGCCGGTTGTCAAGCTCCTTTTTCACTTAAGACATGGATTACTCCTTCAGTCGTCAATCGAGCTAGCGGCTTCCTGATTGCGTGAGGCTTCCTTTTGCCTCGAGCGAACTTCTTATCCGTGCTGGCCTCTTTTTGCCAGACACCCGATGCTGTATTCGCCCTAAGGCGATTCGGGAAGCGTCGGGGAACCCGAAGCGGGAGCGATTGCTTCTATGACGCCCGCCCGTTTCGGACTTGTACTACAATTCTGACGCAAATCGATAGAACAGCCGGGTAGTATTCCTCAGCTATCTTGAAGATTTTTTGAAATGAAATCTGCGACAAAATACAGGAGGAAAATGGCTATTTTTGCCATAATGGTGGGATGTGGGGCTTACTGCCGCGGAACCGGCTTCTCCAGTGCTACCCTGGCGTCTTAACGAGAAGTAATACAACCGCAAATCGATACT
The DNA here is from genome assembly GCA_041862515.1 of Thermodesulfobacteriota bacterium. Lineage (GTDB taxonomy): Bacteria > Desulfobacterota > BSN033 > WVXP01. The sequence continues at coordinate 5,523 of JBGVTJ010000098.1, forward strand.
CTCACACTTGTCCTCCGATGATCGATAACATCTTGAATTCGAAAGGTTGACCTTAACCGATTCTTGAGATTATCCGTAGGCAGAGGCCTTGAGCTATTGTACCCTCAGTTGAGGAGACATAATAAGCTCAAAAGAAAATACTGAATCCGGCCAAGCATGAACCATCCAAGTCGTAGTTTCCATTGAAATAAACTGTGGGATTCTTAAGGTGAAGTGTCTGCTTCACAAAATCATTTATTTTTTCGCTCATAAAACCAATCGCAAGTTTATCTTTTGCAAATTTGGCTCTCAGATTTGAATGTCGAAAGGATCCCTTGAGTTCTACTGAAAGTGATGAAGTTGGATTAAATATCAGTGAACAATAGTAGTCTTTTGCTGCACTTTTTGTTGGTTTCTATCCAAAAACATATAATTTTCCACTTTTGTCTGATCTGTACTTGGTATATTCAGCTCTGAAATAGCCAGCTATTTTATTAACAACCCGTTCCACCGGGGGAGTCTTCCCAAACGTTTCCACACCAGCTACCAAGGCAGCACTGCCCAGGGTGTCAATATCAGGATTTTTTTGAGTTGCCACACCATAAAAACTACAAACATATCTTTGCTCAATGTTATTTTGAACCGCTGCATGGAGGTGTTTTGCAAGGCATGTCATAAATATTTTGCCAAGGCTTACTTCTTGGTTCGAAGAAATGGTGTTTATAGTGTTTCGTCCATTGCGCCATGCCTCTTGGGCCAAGGTGGGTACAGTCCGCGACAGGATTAGCAAAGCCAATAATAAAATTTGCCCCGATAGTCTCATGTGATTCTAAACCTCCCCTGTATAATGCCGAATTGTGAGGCGAAGGTAGCGAGCAATGTTATTTTGAAAGTAAGGGAGTCCCGCCTTTTTGCGTGATCCATATTCGGGAAAACGATAAGCGGACTTCCTTACCAAGCTCCTGTTGGCAGCTGAAATC
>JBGVTJ010000099.1:0-34059 GCA_041862515.1 Thermodesulfobacteriota bacterium
TTTCCTCGATATGAGTCGGAACAGGAGCCGACGTTGGTGTGATATGAAGGATTGTGGTAACAGGGCAAAAGCTCAACGCCACTACCATCGTAAGCGCAAATCGAATCAGGCAGTAAAATGAGCGAACTGAGTTCAGAATACGGAAGTAAAGTTGTTTTTTGTCTTCATTAAATAAGTAAACGAGAAGGCATAGGGCGATAGGGTGCGAATCTGATTGACTTTAAGTCAGCGGGCAACGTGATAGTGAAAAAGATTCTGTTTGTCAATCCATCAAATAAGGATGATATCTTGGAGCATGTAAGGATTCTCTCTCTACCACCCATAAATCTGGGAGTGTTAGCTGGCCTAACACCGGAAGAATACGAAATGGAGATTATTGATGAATCCATCGATACTATCGACTTCGACAAAGATGTTGACCTTGTGGCTATCACGTGCATGACGCCGTTGGCTCCTAGAGCCTATGATATTAGCGCTCGATTGAGGGAAAGGGGAATCCCAGTGGTCCTCGGCGGTATCCATGCTTCTATGGAGCCCCAAGAAGCCGCAAATTTCGCGGATGCTGTGGTGCTAGGAGAAGCGGAGGAGATCTGGCCAACCGTATTACAGGATTTTGAGGCGGGCACGCTGCGGAAGACGTATAGCTGTAACCGGCCAAGCTTAAAGAATGTTCCCTGGCCGAGAAGGGACCTTTTCTCCCCAGGGTACTTCATCCAGACAGTTCAGACCTCCAGGGGCTGTCCTTTTGACTGTAACTTCTGCTCGGTAACCCGCTTCAATGGGGCACATTATCGGTTTAGGCCTTTCGATGAGGTAATTGAAGAAGTTAGCAAGCTCAAGGGAGGTCGCTTTTTTTTCATAGACGATAATATCGTCGGTTCAGGTGAGCGGTGTACCAAGCGAACCCTTAAGCTGTTCGAATGGTTAAAGGATTTGCGTAAAGAATGGGGTTCTCAGATCTGTATCAGTGTCGTTGAGAGTGATGAGCTTCTCCGGAGAGCCGCGGAAAGCGGGGCAAGATGGTTTTTTATCGGATTTGAATCGGTGGAGGCCGAAACTCTCTCAGCGATGAATAAACAGATCAATCTGCGACCTACCACTCGAAATTTCAAGGATGCCATCAGGAAAATTCAGGATAGGGGCATCGCGGTGGTGGGAGGATTTATATTCGGGAGCGATACGGATACCAAAGACATTTTTGAAAAAACGGTAGATTTCATTCATGATACCGAAATAGATGCGGCTCAGTTTACAATCTTGACACCAGTTCCGGGTACCAAACTCTATGAGCACCTTGCCAGTGAGGGAAGATTGCTTTTCAGAGACTATCCAAAGGATTGGAAAAGATATAACGGGTTTGAAGTCGTGTTTCAACCCAGGAATATGACGGCGGAAGAACTCCAAGAGGGACATATCTCAGCATATGAAGCTACTGCCTCGCTTAAGGGCTCATTTGCGCGGGCGATAAAGACTTTCTTTAAGACGAAGAGTCTTTTCAGCACGATCAGTTCGTTTTACTGGAACTATGATTGTTTTAAGATGATCTCTCGAAGCGTCGGATCCCTTGACGAGTCGAGGTTTATAAAGGAATAGGACTAGCTGGAGTCCTTAGTGTCGACTGCTCTCGGATTGATAAGAATTGAAAAATGACCCCTTAGAATTGAGATATGGGGCTTCCAGTGGTAATTCGGCCTCTATTTTGACCTTTTGTTTGAAGCCTATTGATCTATCTCTTATGCTGAAGGGAGATCTTTCGGTTCAGGCGCTTCTTTAATTTCCCCGAACTTTGACTCATATTTTAGTACATTGTCATTCAAGGCCCTTATTATTCTCTTCATGTGACCCGGACTTATCACTATACGGGCGTTCACAATTCCCGTTGGGGGAAAGATGTTTATGAAGTCCAAGATAAATTCCTCCCTCGTATGTGCTACAGCCATGTTGTTCGCGTACACCCCCCTTAAAATATCGTCCGTTATCTTGATCTCCATCTCTTTCGGGGTTTTCTCGTGCATTTGACATACCTCCTAAGATTGTCCAGTCATATCAATTGAAAAAATTATAGACGATTCTTGCTGTAAGTCCAGTCGCTGCTACTCCCGGAGACCTACGTGATATCTGGCACTTGTTAACTTATCCTCTTTATTCTCACAGGCCTCTTTTAGCTTCGTTTCTCACATTGGATTCAATCCCCTTTTTTACCAATAGATTAAGCATTATGTTCCGGGTGTTTCAAAAGTATTCCCCTCTCAACAATTTTGTTAACGGAACCGTTTTCCAACCTGAACGCATGCAACGTTGACGTTCCCATTTAATTTCTGATATATATGCCTCATGTGAGCTTTTGGGTGGACAGAGCAGTGTCCTCCCCTTGTGAAGCAGTTGGCCATTAGATGGAGGATTCATGGGCTTCAGTCGCATCGAAGCGGAGGATTTAACGTTTCTGAAATCTCTCGTAGGATCGGATCGAGTCTCAACAGGACAATCGATCCTCGATCTCCATTCTCGAGACGAGTCCTATCATAGAGGGTACCGGCCGGACGTGGTGGTATGGCCCAAAAGCACGGAGGAGGTAGTATCTATTCTGAAATATGCAAATGAACGGATGATTCCGGTGACGCCCTGGGGTGCAGGAACGAGTCTGGAGGGAAATCCTCTTCCTGTAGAAGGAGGCATGGTGCTCGATTTCGAACTCATGAATGAGATTTTGGCTATACGAGCCGAGGACTTTCAGGTCGATGTCCAGCCAGGGGTTAAATACAAGGACATGAATGAAATGCTTGCCCGCAAGGGGCTTTTTTTTGCCCCGGATCCCGGGGCAAATGCCACTATTGGAGGGATGGTTGCCAACAATGCAAGCGGCGTGCGCACGGTCAAGTATGGGGCAACCAGAGAAAATGTTCTAAGATTGATGGTTGTTCTTCCCACGGGGGAGGTTTTCCATGCCGGTTCTTTTTCCCCAAAACGGTCGTCGGGTTACGACCTCGTTCGACTGCTGATCGGGTCTGAGGGAACCCTAGGTGTCATCACGGAAATTACGCTCAGGCTGGCCGGTATTCCCGAAAAATTCGGTGCGGCTATTGTGACTTTTGATTCGGTCAAGAATGCCGCGGATGCCGTTTATGAGATCATGGGATCAGGACTCATACCTGCGGCTCTAGAACTGCTTGACCCCGAGACAATTGGGGCCATCAATAAAGACGGGAAGGTCAGCCTGGCTGAAAAGCCGACACTTTTTCTTGAGTTCACAGGTACCAGTGATGTCGGTTTGGAGGAAGACCTTAGGTTGGCAAAGGAAATCTCCGAAGACCATGATGCCATAGGTTTTGAATTGGGAATCGGGCGTGAGGAGCGGAATCGCCTCTGGGAGGCAAGGCACGAAGCCTATGAGTCGGTGAAGCGGTGTAATCCAGGCTCTGACTTAATAATTGCGGATACAGCAGTACCTCTGTCAAAGTATCCGAGTATGGTGGAATATGCGGGAAAGACCGTGGCCTCTCATCATTTGGAAGCCTATCGCTTTGGACATGCTGGGAACGGAAACCTCCATCTCGTAATAGCTGGTGATCTGCAAGACGAGGAATTTACCATGAAGGTGAATCAGGCCTATGCGGAGATTGTCTCTTACGCAATCTCTGTAGGGGGCACTGCCACCGGTGAACACGGGGTCGGAATCGGAAAGAAAAAGTTTATGGTCCAGGAACATGGCGAGGGGGTAAAGATAATGAGAAGAATCAAGAACCTTCTGGACCCCAATGGTATATTGAACCCGGGTAAAATCCTGCCCCCTTAGCTTCATTGATCATTGTTTCCTTTTTTGTTTTTATAAGGGTCAAAGGAACCTTACTTTTCTATTCAATAATTTGATTTGAAGCATAACATCCACCGAGGGAGGGTACATGGTAAAAGTATCACTGATGAAAGGCGAAGACCGGAAAGCGAACATTCGTCAAGCCCTGGAACTCATCGCCGATGACATAGACCTCGAAGGCCGACGCCCGGTCATCAAAGTCAACTTCGTGAGTACCCATAATCCACTCAGTGCCACGCATCCGGACGCGGTGCGTGGAATCGTGGAGTTCCTCAGGGATCGGGGCGAGAAGGACATCGCCGTGGCAGAGGGCGCCACTATCGGCAATACTTCCAGGGGCTTTCGTGAGTATGGCTACGAAGCCTTGGCCAAGGATTACGATCTCCAGCTCATAGACCTCAATGATCCTGATTCCTTCAAGGTGGTCTACGTCATACACCCCGACATGAAGCCCCATCCGGTGAAACTCGCGCAGACCATGGTGGACCCGAATAACTACATCATCTCGGTGACGAGGATGAAAACCCACCTCCTCGTAGGCGTTACCCTTACCGCGAAGAATGTGATCATGGGCGGCATCATGGTCATGGACAAGAATCGCCTGCACCCAACCCAGGCGGGCAACAGAGTCCTCGACTACAACCTCTTTACCGTCATGCAACACCTTCACATCGACCTTGGGGTGCTCGACGGGTTTGAGGGGATGGAGGGCAACGGGCCTGTGGAAGGTGATCCCATAGAGCACCACTTGGCGCTTTCAGGGACGGATTACCTTGCCGTCGATCGCGTGGGCACCGAGGTCATGGGGATAGACTTCGATGATATCCGATACCTCAACTACCTCTGGGACGGGGGCTTCGGGGAGGGTGACCTAAGCAAGATTGAGGTGATCGGCGAAACCATAGAGAGCTGCCGCAAGCAGTACAAGATGTCGCCGCGGTTTTTGAGGATGCGGCGGCAGGAGAGTAAAGAGCAGAGTTCCTGAAAGGAATCAGTTGACCGCGCATCCTTTTTTTCTGAGGGCACCAACATGGATTATAGAGAGCTGAAATTGATGGTCGATTCGATAACAGGGAAACGAGAACTGGCATTTCGCATGCGAAGACTCATCTGCGCGGGGTGGGTCGGCAGGAACAAGGAAGCATTACAGGTCCATATTGATGAGTTGGCCGAGCATGGGGTCCCCGCGCCCACCAGAACACCCATTTACATGAATTTTTCCCCCTGTCTGATAACTACCTCAGATGCCATCAACGTGATAAGCCGGGAGTCCTCGGGGGAGGTGGAGTACGTCATTCTCAAAGAGGGGGATCGCATATACATCGGGGTTGGTAGCGATCACACTGACCGTGGATTCGAGAAATTCTCAATTCCTGCCTCAAAGCAGTTGTGTGCGAAGGTAATGGCGCCTGTGGTTTGGCTTTGTCAAGAGATCAAGGACCACTGGGACCAGATCGTTATTCGCTCTTGGACAACCAGTGACGGAAAGCGGATGTTATACCAGGAGGATGCTCTAGCGACCATTTTAGATGTGGGAGCCCTGCTGGAGCTGTTACCAAGGGATGAGGGTCTTCCCACCGATGGCGTAATATTGTTTTCCGGAACGATAACGACCAAAGAAGGTGTGGTCTACGGGGAAAGATTCGATTTTGAGATGGAAGACCCAGTCCTGGGCCGTAAAATCCGCCATGGGTATCAAATTCTGATTCTTCCGCAGCATTTATAGGTGATGTACAACATTCCCTCCAATCTCATAGCAACAAAATTGCTATCGTGTCTCCGGAATTAAGCCGGAATCAATTCGAGAAGGAAAAACCGGGAGGTAAGGGTCAAAAGGCCAGCTGAGATTCAGTGATATGTTACGCCTACCGGACTGTTACTATCCTTTCAAGGCATCCTGGATGCGCTGCAATTCCGTCTCAGTATCCCGAACGAGTTCTTCCAAGATGTCCCCAACCGGCATAATCTTGTCTACTAACCCAACCGACTGACCCGCCATGAGGGAGCCATAGGAGACATCCCCTTCAATTACGGCCCGACGCAGGGCACCCATCCAGAATTCTTCAACCTTTTCTTGGGCACCGTTCCGTTGAATGGTGCCTTCATCCAATTGCTGGACCAACTTCAGCTGGAGTCGCCCGAAATCATCAATCCCTTTATTGCGGAGAGCACGTACCGGGACAACAGGCAAGCGGCTGTCAAATTGCGGCGTCGACACAGCATCCCGAGCATTCGCCCGCAATAATTTGTGCTTGAAATCGGGATGTGCGCAACTTTCTTCGGCCACAGCAAATCGTGTTCCCAACTGTACACCTGCAGCCCCCATCAGGAACAAATATGCACACATCTTGCCCGTAGCAATACCGCCCGCCACGAATATGGGGACTTCCGAAATTTCAAAAAGTAACTGCTGGAGGAGTACGGTAAGGCTTACCGGACCCACGTGACCACCGGCTTCCATTCCTTCCAGAATCAGGGCGTCTGCTCCATAACGCAGCATGCGACTGGCGATGGAAGCCGTTGATGAAAAGCAGAGAACCTTCGCCCCTGATTCCTGCACCAGCTTAATTTCTTCCTCCCGTGGAAAGCTTCCAGCAAAAAATACAAAGGGGAGCTTCATCCGCCGGGCTAGTTCGAGATGTTCCTGATATGCGGGGGCAATCGTGATGAGGTTTACCCCGAACGGTTTATCGGTCAGGCGGCGTGTCTCTTCGACCTGTTGCTGGAGAATTTCAGCTGGGGTATTGCCACCTGCGAGACAGGCGAATCCACCCGCGTTGCAAACTGTGGAGACGAGTTTGGGGTCGCTGACCCACGTCATTGCCCCGCAAATAAATGGGTATTTGACGCCCAGGAATTCACGTCCATGCTTAAAGAAACGGTCAGAAAGCTTGATATTCATGTTTGGCTCCACGGTTCTTAATGACTGCATCTTTTTGTCCAATAAGGATAAATATCTCACAGCACGGCCTTGGACCGCAAGCAAAAGCGCGAAATGGTCAACTTCCCGCCAGCGGGTTCGATCATGAGGACCTAATACCAATTATGATATTCTTCGTCTTCCAGGTTGGCCGGCCGGAAGAGGACCTTTGGGAGGGTGGATGGGGGATCGAGGGGGAATGTCATGAATCTGAGTCCGTTTTAGGAGAAGCAGGCTACCCAATGGCCTTGCCGCACTTCCACGAGATCCGGTTCATGAACACTGCACATCGATTTTGCAGGGGGGCATCGCGGATGAAAGCGACATCCAGGTGGAGGATTGATAGCACTGGGGACTTCCCCCCTCGGCATGGGCTGGGTCCTCCGATACTTGGGGTCTGGGACCGGCACTGCGGCCAGAAGTGTCGCCGTGTAGGGATGAATTGGGCGCTTGAAAACCTCTTCTAGGGGGCCGATTTCAACGATTTTCCCCAAATACATGATGGCCACACGATCGCAGATGTACTTGCACGTGGCGAGGTCATGGGTAATAAAAAGGTAGGTGAGGTCGAATTCCTCTTTCAGTTGCACCATCAACTCAAGGATCATGGCCCTGACAGAGACGTCTGCCATGGCAATGGGTTCATCAGCCACAACGAAATCGGGATTAGTCACCAGAGCCCTGGCGATCACGACCCGTTGCCGTTGGCCTCCGGAAAGTTGATGAGGATACTTCTTGTATAGGAAGGACGTAGGGGTTAAGCCGACCTTTTCCATTATCCGAAGGCTGATTTCCGCTCGCTCAGCCTTACTGTGCTGGTTGTGAATAGCCAGCGGGTGTTCAATGGCTTTGCCAATGGCCATCCGAGGGCTCAGCGAGGCATAAGGGTCCTGGAAAATGATCTGCAGTTTTTCCCGCAACTTCTGCATCTCTTTTCCTGAATAAGAAAAGATGGATCTCCCCTTATAAAAAACATCCCCCGAGGTCGGTTCGAGAAGTCGCAAGACGAGCCTCCCAGTTGTCGTCTTGCCGCACCCGCTTTCCCCGGCCAATCCCAGGACCTCTCCCTTTTTGATGGAAAAAGAGACGTCGTCCACAGCCTTGATGAAGCGTTTTTCCTTTGCCAAGAGCTTATCAATAACCCCCTTTTCGAGGGGAAAATGTTTCTTCAGATTTTCAACTACCAACAGTTCTTCCATCTCTTCTGTCACCCGTAAAGCCAACATGTAACGAGGCGGCCGTCTTTCTGAAGGACATCAGGTTTTTGGCTTCGGCAAATCTCCATGGCATGGGGGCACCGTGGATGAAAAACGCAACCTGGTGGTGGATTTACGAGATCGGGAGGACTCCCCGGCATGGTTATCAACTTTGGTTGATCAAGCTTGATGTTTGGTATGGAGGACAGGAGGCCTTTTGTATAGGGGTGGAGCGGTTTTTCGAAGATGTCCTCTGTTGGTCCTATCTCGGCGATGGTGCCCCCATACATCACCGCAATCCGATCAGCCAACTGGGCAACGTTGCCGAGGTTGTGGGTAATCAGCAAAATAGTTAAATTGTACTGCTTGCGGAGATCATTCAAAAGGTCGAGAAACTGGGCTTCGACGATCACGTCAAGGGAGGTTGTCGGTTCGTCGGCGATCAAGAGGTCCGGGTTTAAGATAAGCCCCATTCCGATCATGATGCGCTGACGCATTCCTCCTGACATCTGATGGGGATATTCGAGGAGTCTCTCTGGCGAAATGCCCAGACTTTCCAGCATTCTTTCCGCCCGGTTGAACGCGGTTTTTCGATCGAGCTCTTTTTTGTGGGTCAGAAGCGTTTCGGTGAACTGCTCGTCGATGCGAAAGAGAGGATTCAGAGAGGTTAAAGGGTCCTGGAAGATCATGGCGATCCGGCTCCCCCGTAAGGAAAGGAGCTCTTTCTCGTTCATCTGCACGATGTCGTCCCCGTGGTAGAGAATCCTTCCCCTCACGATGTTCCCGGGTGGTCTGAGGATCCTCAGGATCGAAAAGCCGAGGGTCGATTTGCCGCACCCCGTTTCGCCGACGAGACCCATCACCTCCCCTTGCTCCAGTTTCAAATTCACGCCCTCTACCGCACGAACGGTCCCAATACTGATGGGGAAGTGCACAGCAAGATCGTCGATCTCGAGAATCGTTGTCACGGTTTCATCGCTCCAGAAGTCTGGGATTCAGGATCTCAGCAAGGCCTTCACCGAGCATGGTGAAACCCAAGGCGAGAATGGAGACCATCGCGCCAGGAAAGGTGATTAACCACCACTGGCCAGAGGGCAGAAACTTCTTTCCCATAGCCAGGTCCATGCCCCAGTCTACGATGTCCGGAGGGAGCCCAAGGCCGAGGTACGTCAAAGCTGCCTCGATCATGATGGCGTCGGCAATATTCAGGGTGTAGACAACAACTGTTGTGGCGATCACATTGGGGAAAATATACTTCCATAAAATGGTAGGACCAGAGGCCCCGATGGCTCTAGCCGCCTCCACGTAGAGTTCTTCCTTAATAGAGAGGGTCTGACCTCGAACGAGGCGGAAATACGTTGGGATATAAATAACGGCCACAGCCAGCGTGATGTTGATAACACCAGGGCCTAACATCGCCGCAAAGGCGATAGCCAATATGAGCCCTGGAAATGAGTAGATGGAGTCCATAATGAGCGAAAGGACCCTGTCGAAGATCCCACCCCAAAAACCCGAGATCAAGCCAAGGATAATGCCGAAAACGGAGGAGATAATCGCAGCCAAAACCGCCACACGGAGAATCGTCTGGGATCCGTAGACGATCCGGGACCAGACATCCCGCTGGAGGTTGTCCGTTCCCATGAGGTGTTTCCCCCCTGGTGGCGCGAGCTGCGGTCCCGTATTCTGGTTGTAGGGGTTGAAAGGAGCAATGACTCCTGAAAATAAGGCCATAGATAGGATGGCCAACACTATCAGCGCTCCGGCGAGCAGAATCCACCACTCCACGCCGTATTTTCTTCCCAAACCCATGAACCGGGAAAGCACCAGGCCAATCCCTGCTGCTGGCGAAAACCGCATGTCTTCTCCTAATACCGAATTCTCGGATCCACGATGGCGTAGATGATATCCACGATAAGGGAGACCATCGCCACGATCAGGGCGAACATAATGATTACTCCCTGGATGGTTGGATAGTCTCTCAGATAGATCCTTTCCACAAGGAGCCGCCCCATACCGGGCCAGGAAAACGTCGACTCCGTCAGGACGGCACCGGCCATGAGAAGGGCAAACTGGAGCCCAAACATCGTCAGGACTGGAATGAATGCGTTTTTGAGGGCATGTTTGTACACAATTACCCGATGCTTAAGCCCCCTCGCCTCCGCAGCGAGGATGTAGTCAGCCTTCAGGACATCCAACATATTCGCCCGAGTGAGCCGCACAAAAATTCCTGAAAGGACCATACCAAGGGTAAAAGAAGGGAGAATCAAATGAATCAGGACATCCCGTAGGGCGGAAAAATCCCTGACCAGTATGGTATCCAAAACGTAAAAGCCTGTCTTTTCGAACGTGGATGCAAAAACTCTGGGGCCCGTTCTGCCAGCAATGGGAAGGATATCGAGCCAGATACCAAAAATGAGCTGAAGCATCAGGCCCAGCCAATAGACTGGGATGCAAAAGATCACGATGCCGTAGAGGCGAATAAAGTTATCCTGGGGCGATCGTCTCTTGTCGGCCGCATAAGCTCCCAAGAGCACTCCAAGCAGGATCGTGATGATCATGCCGAACGTCGTCAACTCGATGGTTGCTGGGAGCTTTTCGGTGATGGCCTTGGTCACCCGCTGTTTGAAGACCATGGAGTCCCCAAAGTCCAATCGGCACACCTGCCAGAGGTAATTCACGTATTGAATCGCCATGGGTCGATTGAGGCCAAGCTCCTCCTTTTTCTTCTCAATGACGCTCTCCGGTGCATGGCCGCCCAGCATGGTACCTACCGGGTCGCCAGGCATGATCCGAAGCACCACAAAGACGGTGGTCAGGAGAATAAAGACCATGGGGATGGTCAAGAGGACTCGAGTGATGACGTATCGGGAGAGGTTACCCATGGATCTCCGCAGAAGGAAACGATGGATATCTGAGGATTCGGTGAGAGCCGAGTTCTACTCCCGGCTCTCACCGAAGGATCCCGCTATTTGCGATGGATCGGGCCGTAGTTGAATTGTAACGTTGGTGAAAGCATAATGCCCTGTACGTCCGTTTGTGCGAAGAGATAGAGGGTCCCCTGGAAAATAGGAGCAGTCGGCACCTCGTTGGTCCACATCCGTTGTATCTCCTTATAGAGGCTGGTTCTCTTTTTCAGATCCGTCTCCTTCTGGCCTTCGACAAACTTCTTATCCCACTCAGGGTCTGAAAAGTAGATACCCAATCCTCTGGAGCCAGCCGTTCCGGCAAAAGCCGCGGTGTAGTTATCCGGGTCGATGTAGTCCGGATACCAGCCAAGGAGAAACGTTGGCATCTGCTTATTCTTCCACTGATCCCTGTACGTGGCCCATTCGGCGGACTTCACGTTGACTTTCATCATGCCGGTCGCCTCAAGCTGATCCTTAAGCACAGCAGCCACGTCCACCTCAGTATCGCCATAGTGGCTGGGGGTGTACCACAGATCGAAGGCAAATTGTTTGCTTTCACTGTACCCTCGGGAGGTCAACAGTTCCCTTGACTTGGCAATGTTCCCATCACCAAAGGCCGTTTTGAAGGCGTCGATGTGAGACCACATGCCCATGGGCACCATGGAGTAGAGGGGCGCGTTCTGGCCAAGGAAAACCTTTTCGATGACCTTTGGCCTGTTGACGGCAGCGGCTACCGCCTGGCGCAGGACCTTTTCATTGAAAGGAGGGGTGTCACTGAGAAAGCATAGGTAACGGATGTAGGGCCCCTGAGCCTTTATGGTCTGGATCGTCTTCGACTTTTGAAGATCATTGATGTCGGAGGGGTTCAAAGTCTTGAAAGCAAAGTCGATCTCCCCTTTCTCCAGGGCAAGCCGCATCGTGGTGGCATCAGCGAAGTATCGAATCACGACCTGATCGTTTTTCGGTTTTTCCCCATAGAAATTGGGGTTTACCTCCAGGACGATCTCTTGATCTCTCTTAAAGGAGACTGCCCTGTATGGACCCAGACCAACAAGTTTCCCACCTTTGAGCTCAGAGGGATCGCGGATAATCTTATCCTTGGGGTAGACCTTTGGGTTCACGGGATAATAGGGACAAGAGGCGACCAGAGAGGGGAAGTAAGCGACGGGATTCTTCAAAACAAACTTAACAGCATCCTTATCTACCACATCCACGTGGTCGACAAAATCCGTAACTAGCCAAGAAGGGTCTCCCTTGAGCGCGATCACCCGATCGATGGACCACTTGACCGCATGAGCATCAAAAGGGGTGCCGTCGGTGAATTTCAGGCCTTTTCGCAGTTTAAAGGTGTATTCCTTCCCGTCGGCACTGATGGCGTAAGATTTGGCCAACCCCGGAACGAGGTTAGTCTTCCCCGGAGGATACCTGAGAAGGCCCTGGTAAATGTTGTAAAAGATCTCCCACGTGTGAAAATCATAGGCATTGGCGGGGTCCATATCGATGACTTTCTCAGTAGTCCCATATACCATGGTTTCCTTCGCTGCAAAACTCCTGGCAGGAAGGAAAGCCAGGGCAGCAATGACCAAAACCAGCAATAAGAATTTCGCAATTCTCATATCTCAGCCCTCCTCTTATTCTCAGAATGGAACAGTTAATCCCTCTTGTTGAGAGCCTGGAGACCCTCAACCCTTCAACTACTAATCCTTAAAAAGAACCTTCTCACCTCCTTTCCCCAAGGCCCTTCAGTTCGATGATTTACTAATTCCGGATCAAAAAAGAACCTTTAACGTCTTTCTTCCGACATGAAGCCCATGAGACCATTTTATCTTCACTCAATACTCCATGCCTTGTCAACAGAAATCTCGTGAACCGGCAGGTTTCCGCAGGAATTGGGGTTTCGGGAGACCGTCTAGAAATCGAGGACACCAGTACATGGCAAAATCCTCAACCCTAACAAGAGTCGTTTCTTAATTTGCCTTGGTCGGAACAGTGGGCAAGAGATCTATCGTACTGGTCGGAAATATGGGCCTCATGTTCAGCGGTTCATTTGGGTATTTGCCGTGCGAGCTTCCACGATGGCAACCGGGAAAGCACCTTACCCTGTAGTAACGCATCGGTTTTTCCGGCAGAGGATCTCCAGGATACCATACCCCGGGGGCAATAGGATAGACTCGAGGCTCTTCTGTGGATTTTACCTGGACGTCGTTGGCCTTTGAGGTGGTTACACTCGCAATGATCAGAAAAATCAAGGCGAAAAAAATGAGGAGATACCGCATCTGTCACCCCCCCCTTCTCACGATTTCAATCATCTCCGCGTTTCATCCAACCAAGAAACAGCACAGTGACCCCTGTCACAACTCTCGGTTTTTGATGATGTCGAGTATAGGCACGGAAATTTTGCGTGTCAAGGGAAAACGTAAAAAAGCATGAAATCAAAATGACGTGAGAGCCACGAAAGGTTTCTGGCGAGCCTGTGAAGCGATACATCGCGAGACCACGGATCTGAGCGATATACAAGGACACTGTGCCTACCCCCTCCGTTTGGCTGAGCCCTTCGGTCTGGCCTCGGCGTGAATGGAGGTCAGGGTCGAAGACTCACGACGAAGCCGTGACCCTGTCAACGGTACGTTATGCAATTAAATTTGTTTCACTTTTTTCTTTTGTGCAACTGGAGAACGAAATCTTTCTATGGAAAAGAAATTCTCATCACGAGAAATTACCTCAAAATTCCCATCAATAGAAGCAGAACCTATAAGCAAAGGGGGAGGTACTGAAATACGAAATATTGGTGTTCAATATATTAATGGTATTGATGGTTCCACGATTTTTCAATGTGGAATTCTGGAGACATAATCCCTACTTCGAGGTCGGCGAGCCTTTTGAGGGCTTAATGGTCCGTAAGCTTTTCCGCCTCTCGCCCAAGGACATCACTCCTCCCATGAAGTCTTGTTCACACCTTCTTCCATCCAGGGCTATCCAAAATCTCATGTGTTCCCCATTTCTACCGTAAAGCATCCATGGGCACCGCATCCATATCGTCAAAGGCTTGGTTTTCTCCCACCATTCCCCAGATAAACGAATAATTGTGCGTGCCTACCCCTGAGTGAATCGACCAGCTGGGACCGATAACAGCCTCCTCATTTCGGACAATGATATGCCTTGTTTCCGATGGCTCTCCCATAAAGTGGAAGACAACTTCATCCTTGGGAATTTCAAAATAGAAATAGACCTCCATCCTTCGGACGTGGGTATGAGTGGGCATGGTATTCCAGACGTTGTTGGGTTCCAGTAGGGTCATACCCATAACAAGCTGGGAACTCGTCGCCCCATCCGGATGAATGTATTTGTAGAGAGTTCTCTCATTGCATTTTTCCATAGAACCCAAATGTATAGGCTCAATGTCACTGAACGTTATCTTCTGGGACGGATATTCTTTATGAGCTGGAGCACAATTTAGATAGAACTTGGCTGGTTTCTCTCTCTCAGCACTCGAAAATAGGATTTCTTTGTTACCCCTCCCAACATAGAGGCCGTCCCTATTGTCAAGCTCATACTCAGTCCCATCTGCCCATACCTTTCCTTTCGATCCGATGTTAATAATTCCCATTTCTCGTCTTTCCAAGAGATAGGAAGCTCCGATTACCTTTTCACTTACCTTGAGCGAAACGGGATCCTTCGGGCACACACCACCCACCATTATTCGATCGAAGTGACTGTAAACGAGTTTGAAGGCCCCTTTCCCAAAAAGACCTTGGATCAAAAACTCCTGGCAGAGCTGCTCAGTGGTAAGGGCCTTTGCATGTTCAGGATGTATAGGATTTCTCATTTCCATGATTCCCTCCTTCAGTTCCTCATCATATTGTATATTGTTTTTACTCATGAAAAAAGCATGTAATCTCCTCTTACTTCATTAGAGAAAAGGGGTCAAGTCTTCTATGAATAGTTGTATATTGCTGGGGACATCATTGCTGGCGACACTAAATTCCCAAGGCCATCATAACCTTGATTGTGGAGCATAAACCTGAAAGTTGCCCCAGCAATACTCACCCATATTATCACCTCAGCCCATCCCGGAGAAAAAGTGTTTAAAACTGCGGATCCCCAGCAACGCGAATGCTTTCTATGATGCGCTCCCGCATCATTTCTTCTGGCCGGCCGTGCAGCGGATAGAAGGCAAGCAGCTCGTCGATGGCGTTGGTTGGAATTGCGGGTTCGCCTTCGGAGGGATTCCACTTGGCGCGGATCTCCATCATCTTCTCCATGTAACGTTGCTGCGTCTCGATTGCTTCATAGCCACAGGCCGGACCGTGACCCGGGATTATCCGTTCAGCTTTGAGATCCTTCATTTTGGTGAAGCTCCCGAGCCAAATCTGAAAGTTGCCCTGTCCCATATAGGGATGGTGTTCGTTGAAGAGAGCATCGCCGGTAATGAGCACCCCCGCCTGCGGAACGAAGATCCCCGTGTGCTCAACCAAGTGCCCGGGGAGTGGGAAGAACCATATCTCGATGCCGCCCAGGTAGATGGTCAACTCCTCGTCAAAGACCACCTCCGGCGGCGAAACCTGGGCTGCCAGCATCTCCCTCACGTCATCCGGATTCTCCCAGGTCCAGGTATTAATCCAGGCTTCTACCGCGGCAGGGTCGTACTTACCCATATTCTCATATGTAACACGATTGCCGATGATCAGCGCCTCCTCCCCGAAAAGGTTGGTTCCGAGGATGTGGTCGTGGTGGCGATGCGTGATGGAGATGAAGCGCACGGGTTTATGGCCAGCGGTACCGAGAGCATCTTTTATCGCCGCCGCCTGCCGAGAAACCAACGGGGTATCCACAATCAGCGTGCCCTTCTCGGTCGCGACGATACTCACATTGCAGCCCGGGGAAATCAGCTCCGCATATACATTGCCCGTTATGTGTTCCATTTTTCTCCCCCATTTACCTGATAAACAGAATCGGGGCTGAACCGTAACCCATCAATTCCGGGGATATAATATGTATTTGAGATTACTGAAAAGCTCGAAAAGGAAGCTCTGAGCGCGAATTAAGATTTTTTCGGTAATCATTCTTGGTGAAGAGAAACGGCCGCAAATCCAATGTTTGAGTTCAAAGGGCGAGTTTTGGAACGAATTAGCGCCGCAGGCGCTCATTTGCAGTGAAGCGAACTTTAGAATGGTCGAAAAAATATTTTGGGCAGCGGAGAGCGACTTTTTCAGAGCTCTCTGTTTCGATATTTTCTCTTCTCGAGGCCGACTTGCGTCGGCCAATTGACTGGTTAGCCCAGAGTATATGATAGATACCATATCCAAACCTAACACTTATTTGCGGTGTCGCACCGTTTTACGATCGGGCTCTGAATGCTTTCCCTGTTTAGCCAGGAACCAGTCTATTAACTTACGCGCTATACTGATTTTACCAGGGAGGGTCGGCAAATTGTCAGCCGTAAACCAACCGGCGTCTTCAATCTCAGTGTCATCAAGGGAGATTTCACCGTCAGCATAGGTAGCGGTAAAGCCAATCATGAGGGAATGAGGGAAAGGCCAGGGCTGACTGCCAAAGTAGCGGATGTTCTTGATGGTAAGGCCTACCTCTTCCCGTACTTCGCGCACCACAGCCTCTTCCAGCGTTTCGCCTGGCTCTACAAAGCCAGCAATGACACTATACAATCCAGGCGAAAAATGGTGGGGCCGGGCTAGCAGGAGTTCGTGACCGCGCTCCACAAGGACGATAATCGCCGGGGACAGGCGAGGGAAGTTGAGGAGACCGCACTGGGGACACTCCTTGCCCCTTTCGGTCGAGCTGGCCCTCATTCGACTTCCGCATCGGCTGCAAAACTGGTTTGTCTTATCCCATTGAACGATCTGCACTGCACGGCCAGCCAGGCAGAACAGGTGATCATCTACACAGCCATATATCTGGCGTAACCCCTGAAAGTTCATTCCCGCTGGTGGCGCAGTCCCTTCAGCCAGTTCGACTGCGTAACAATGACGGCCGGCGAGCTGGCCAAGATAGTGTTGGCGCACGGCCGTCAATCCCAACTCTGAAAAGTCAACGAGACACGGGATGCTGATCGAAGATGTTTTCACCTGCACCAGAAGTTTATCTTCCCGGAAGGCAAACCACCAGGCAGGCTCCAGTTGCTCCATTGGTGGGACGATATTTGAGATAAGCGTCTTGTTCTTGTCCATAGGTATGCGGCCATATAATCCGTGATAAAGGTGATTTTGGGACCCGGAAAAACCCCATATTTCTACACGCCGTCAACTCCATGCCACGGTCAGGTGCCAGGGAAAAAGAGACGATTGAACAAGAGGGATTCCTATTTCTCATCACTGAAAAAATCCCCAAGCAGTCCCCTGCTGTGTTCGTCCTCGTGGCAGTAAAAACACAGATTTTCCCAGTTTGAACCATCAGGGGGATTATTCCTGGGATTTCCATCTTTATGGTGTACGGTCAGGAGATGCCTATCTTTGTAGTCAAACTCCCTCGCACACTTAGCACAGATAAGTCCGTGAATCTTTAGCGAGCGTTCCCTGTAATCGGTAACTCTGGAACTGTTTCTTAATTCCCTCACAATATCATCGATAGATTTCTTACTGTCTCTCCTTCCGGAGGCCGGCTTTCTGTACACGCGAAAACGTTTGTCTCTCATATCAATGCCCCCTTTCTGCCGTGATAGCATAATCTCATGGGGTCAGGGTACGTGCATTCGTTCCAATTAATAACCCCTCAAGCATTTCAACATTTTTTAAAAGGTCGTCTTTTCCCGAAGCCGTCCATGATACCCCGTACTTGACCTTTCATACTCCCACGCATCTGTTACCATCCCAGCTCGCACCCCAAGAAAACCCTCCCCCATATCAACAGAATGAGTATTGTCTGCCTGGAGTTAAACCATTGAATGGAAAGGATTGGGAAAAGGCGAGAGGAATACCGGAGAAAAAGTCAGGCAAATCCCGCTGAGGAGGATAAAATAAAAGCACAGAGATGCCGTTCCCGTCAGAACAATCTTGTCCTGTCTTTTGGTTCCGAGCCCGTCGGATGGGTTACGATTCTTGCTTGCCCTTCAAGCCTCTGGTCATCTTAAATAGTTCTACGATTTCCCCAAAATGGGGAGCCTCAGCAAATATGCCTCCTGTCCTCTGAGATATGTTTTCCAAGGTTCTCAGGTATCTCCTCTCAACTCTCGAATACCCAAAACAAAAGACGGATATTTGCTCCTTACGGGCTCTATTGATTACCTCATGAGGAGTCGATCGGCTCCCTTCGTCCTTTCCGTCGGAAAAAAGAACGATAAACCTCCTATTATCTTTCTCCTCTCGAAGGAGGAGGGAGGCCTGATCAAGGGCATCGAACAACACGGTATTTTTGCCTTTCGTCAGGAGGTCGGCGATCTCCCGCTTCAGCCGATTTTTATCTGAGCTGAAGGGAACGACGAGGCTCGCTTCATCATTGAATGTTATGACTGCGCACCGATCCAGTTTTCCCAGAAGGCTCACAAATTCCATGGCCGATTTCTTGATGCCCTCCAGGGGTGGACCCTTGACCGATCCGCTGGTATCCAGAACAAGCAGCATCGAAAAGCCTTTCTCTATACCCTCAAAAGTTCCCTTCCTCTCGAACCCAGTCAGGAAAGGCTCCATGGGTAATGTTTTCTCAGGGATAAGGTTATCCCAGCGGCTGCGCGCCGTTTTTTTCTCGGCCTCTTTCAAGCCTCTCAACGGTCTTAACGTCGCTGAATCACCGATATGGGACTGAAGACTTTCCTCCTGCCTTGCCAGCATCATTTCTCTTTCTTCGGGAAGGGCCGGAGATTTAATGGTTGGAATGGGAAGGAGGTCGGAGATAAACTCGGAATGGGGGCGGTTTCTCCCCAAAGGGGCAGTGATCTTTTCCAATGTCGCGGAATCTATTGGAATTCCGCCTTTTTCGGCCAGAGTCAAGACTCTCGGTTCCTCCACCTCAAGGAAGGGGGATTGATCCGATGGGGAATGGGGTATCGCAGGGAGGCGCTGAGGAAGGCTCGGTGAACGGGTGATAACCCGTTTGCTTTCCACCTCTTTCCCCTCCTGTCCTGGGGGAAGGACACCAGGGGTTGGGATCTGTTCCACATTCAGGCTAGGCTTAAAGGTGCCTTCCTTGGGGATGGGCCCGGGGAAATCTTCCACGGGGGTAGTACTTGGAGTGCCCTTGACTGTCTGAACCTTTGCAATCAACGATTCTTTCGAAAATCCGGTCTCCTTAAGCCTGGGGTCACTCTGAAATTCGTCTTCTTCTTCGATGATAACCATATCAACTGGAATGAGTTCACGCAACTTCGGCATGCCGGGGGTGGGGACGAAGACCACGTTGATTCCGGTCAGAACCCCCAGATGGATGAGGAAGGAGAGGAGAAGGGACGGAAGCAGACTCTTTTTATTCATGGATCCACCTGATTGACTCTATGGACTCGGTGATTTCCTCTCTGAGCTTGCGATAGCCTTTTCATACTCATCTCTGGCTTTTTCATGCATTCCCATCTCGGCGTAGACCATACCGAGGTTGTTATGAATATAATCGATCTCAGGATCAAGCTCTACGGCCCTCAGAAGGTACCGTAGTGCTTCCTCATAGGATTTTTTCCTGAAATAAATGACCCCCAGATTATTCAGGCTCTCCACGTTTTTCGGGTCCTTACTTAGAATGGCCTTGTACTCCTCGATGGATTCGTCGTAGCGATTCTGAGAAGCGAGAACATCGGCCAGCTTGAACCGTGCCTGGATATCATGGGGGTTGATTGCCAGGGCTTTCCGGTAGGCCTCCAAGGCCTCTTCGGCCTGTCCTTGCCTTTGCAAAACAGCACCGAGGCCGTAATAGGCATCGCTGTGGTTCGGATCGATTTCGATCGCCTTCCGGTATGCTTCAGCGGCCTTGGCATTTTCCTCCAACGCCCCCAAAACGGTTCCGAGGTTGTAATATCCTTTAGAAAAACTCTGGTCTACTTGAACGGTCCTTTCAAAAAGCTCGCGGGCCTTGTCATAGGACTTCATTTTCCGATAGATGACCCCCATATTGTTGATAGCCTCAACAAAATCGGGTTTCACGGCCACTGCCTTCTCATAGGATTGGAGGGCCTCCTCATTTAATCCCTTTTCGCTATAAAGGATCCCAAGATTGTTGTATGCTTCAGCAAAACCAGGCTTCGTCTCGACTGCCCTTTGATAGTAGGTTTCGGCCGTTGTCTTTTCCCCGCGGGCATAAAAGATCACTCCCAGATTGAAGTAGGCTTCTGCATTGGATGGGTCCATTTTTATAGTGGCCTCATATTCGGGAATGGCCCTGTCGTATTGGCCTTGGAGATCGTAGCAAAGGGCCAGATGAAATCGAATGTCGCCCCGGTCGGGATTGAGGGATTTTGCCGCCTCAAGGTGATTGAGAGCATCACTGTAGATTCCCTTTTCTCGTAGGGCAATACCCATACCTAACCGTGCATCGACGGCATTGGGATGCGCTTGGAGGACCTTGTTGTAGGCTTCAAAGGCGGCCTCTAATTGTCCGACCTCCACGAGCAGATCAGCGCGTTTTGTCTGGGCGCCGAGATGGTTGGGATCATGGGTCAGGGCAATTTCGAACTCGGCCATTGCCATATTATTATCTCCTCGAAGACGGTAAAGGAGGCCGAGTTCATAATGAATCTCCGGGTCCAGAGGCCTGGCGCCCACGGCATTCCTGTACTCTCTCAAAGCGAGATCAAATTTTCGAAGCCTGGCATAGGTCTTTCCCAGTGCCACATGGATGTTGATTCCTTCTGGATTGAGCCGGATGGCCTGCTGATATGAGAGGGCTGCATCCTCAAATTTTTCCTGGCGATAAAAGGCCACACCGAGGTTGTAATAATCCTCCCAGGATGAGGAGTCAAGGGAAACGGCTTTTTTGAAAGCAGAAATGGCATCAACGAGGTTTCCCCCTTCCATGTAGGTAAGTCCCAAGGCCCGATGGGCCTCGGTGAGCTGTCCGTCCAGCTCCACTGCTCTCTCGAACCGTGCTATCGCATCCCCCCGGAGCCCTTTGCGCTGGTAAGCCAGCCCAAGATTGAAATGAAACTGAGCGATATTTGGGGTCCGGGCGATTTGCCTCGTGTAAGCTTCAATGGCCTGATCAATCTTTCCACTCTGAAGGAAGGCTGACCCGAGGAGCGCGTAAAGCCGAGGGTAGCTGGGGTCCAGTTCAAGGGCTTTCTGGAATCTCTCCACAGCCTTGTCGTAATGGCCCATTTCATAATAGCTGAGACCCAGGTTCACGTAAAAGTTGGCCTTCTCCTCGCCATTCAAAATAGAGGGCAGACAAAAAACAAAGATCATCAGAACAGGAAGAATAGAAAGACAATTTTTTATTCGGACACCCATCTCTCTTCACCGTACTAAGAGAAATTTAGGAGTTTTGGCTGAAGTGCTTGTAGATCTCCACCAGTTCTTCCTTGGAAAAGCGACTGATCACCAGCTCCTGACCCGGGGAGATGTAGTCTGGGTTTTTGCCCATGCGGCCATTCCTATAGTTATATACATAGGATTCCTTTGTTTTTCTGACCAGGAATTTTCCTAAAAAGGAACTGTACCCACTCTCGTTAGGTTCATCCGCATCCTCTGGTATCTTCAAGGTCAGAACATTACTTTCCGGAACCCCCACTTCAGCACCTACCGGGACCCCTTTGAGGAACTGATCAAGAAGGCCATGCTGAATGATACCCCAGATGCCCTGAACGTCCTCTCTGGTTACAGCATGAATGTAAAAGGTGTCTTCCCCAAGACCCCTTTCCCCTTTCAAAAGTTGGGAGAGTGTCAAGGCTTCCCCTGGCTTCTCCACGATGACCTTGATGGGAGTCTCTGGACCTAGTGCCATCTTCTTGAGTTCCTCTGGAGTAGTGACGATCACCTTCTCCACCTTCTCGATAATCTTTATGGGCGTGTCTGGAGTGATAGATGGGTCGGCCATAAGCTCCCTGGGAGTAGTCTCCTTCACTATTCCGCCTTCTTTGAGAATGTGAATAGGAGTATCTGGATGGATGGTTCGGTTGCTCAGCAGCTCCCGAGGGGTAGTTATGACTGTCTTCTCCTCTTCGACCAAGATCTTGATTTCGGACTTGGCTCCAACGCGCAGATCCTCCAGAAGGGTCTTGGGTGTCGTCGTAATAATCCGCCGGTCTTTTTTTGAAAGAACTGTTTTGGCATCGACAAAGTGATCGGCCCTGTCCAAATCGATGGGTTCGCTGAGCTCCCCCTTGAGAACTTCGATGCGCTTCACTGCCTCACTCTCAATCTGTTCGGCCTTACGGTTCTTCCAAGGTCCGTACTTGAAGAGAAAAAAGAGCCCAACCACCAGTACAATGAGCAGTGGGATACCATATTTCAACAATTGGGAAAAACTCTTTGACTTTGTGGTAATATCCATAAATATCCCCCCCCGATTTCTCATTCCTTTTGGGTAACATCACCCCTATCCTAACTTTACACTTTTTGAGGTTTCGAGTCAAAAAATCCTTCGAGCTGTGGAACCGGTGTCTACATCTCTTGTCTATGTCCGCTAACCATGATAAGGATACAAAATTCGAGGATTGTCACCGTCAAAAGAACATCCTATTCGCGCCCCTCTCGATAGCTCAATCTCATGGGGAATCGCTCCGGGGAGGTTCCCTCCAATCAACAAAATGAGCGCTACCTCCTTTAGATTCTACAAAATTTTGACATGGGCATCATGGTTCTGCAGACAAAGGGACACCCCGTATTTATCTCCTCCGCTTTTTCCGTTTCTTCCTCGGGAGGCGGCGCCTCCAATAAAAGAAAGCCAAAAGACTAACCATAGCCGCGGAGCCAAGAACATAATACTTGGCATGGGATTTGGGGAGAATGTCCTGACTGGCAACGAGGTCGACCTCTTCCCTTGAAAACCCCTCACCCTCGAGGACGAGCTTTCCTAGGACCTTTCCCCGGGTTATGGGAGGATTCACCGAAGAGGGAATTTCCTTTCGGAGGGGAATGGATTCTTCCATGTCTTTCCGCACCGTCACGATGAGAGTTCTGGCCGCGGAGAGATTAATCTCCGCCGGATTGCCCTTTGGGGCTGCCACTTTCCCAACAGCTTCTCCCTCCTTGACCAATGTGACGGTTGAGAAGTTCTTGAACCCGTACTTAATGAGTTTCAAGGCATCATCTTCACGAGCCTCGGCCGTCTTTGCTCCCATGACTGCGCCAATGAGCCTTTGGCCGTTTTTTTGGGCAGAAAAGAGGAAATGATACCCAATCCTTGCCAGATGGCCCGTCTTGAGCCCGTCGACGCCGACGCCCCGATTGAGGAGCGGGTTCCAGTTTTTCTGCTTAATCCCCCGATATGTAAATTCGGGAAGCGAGTGAAACTTGAGGGCATCGGGGTGATTGTAGGTGTAATGGAATCCAAGGTGTGCCATGTCAATGGCACTTGTCTGTTGGCCTTCCCTGTAAAGGCCATGGGAGTTGACAAAGTGGGTGTGCTTCAGGCCAAGAGCGCGGGCCTTTTCGTTCATTTGATGGACAAAGACTTCTTCGGCGCCTGTCAGAAATTCAGCGATCGCTACAGCGCCGTCATTGGCTGAAATGGAGGCAACTCCCTTGATCAATTCAATGAATTTGACCCTGTCCCCCACTTCAAGAAACATTTGGGAGCCACCCATCTTCCATGTTTTTCTGCTGACAACCTCTTCCTGGTCCAGTTTCACAGTCCCACGCTTGATGGCATCGAAGGCGAGATACAGGGTCATCATCTTTACCAGGCTGGCGGGGCTGAATTGTTTTTCGGGATTCTTCTTGAAAAGAATTTGACCGGTCATTCCATCCATCAAAGTGGCCGATTCTGATTGGAGGGTGAGAACTGGTTGTGATTGGGACCACACATGCCAGGTGGGATGAAGGCAGAGAGTAGTCACAAAAAGAGTCCCGATAAGGATAAGCCACTTTCGTCTCATTGGTTTTTCCTTTCCTTAAAGAGAGAAACTCATATTTGAGATTTATCATTAGGGGACAAAAACGACAACTTTTTGTCGCCGTAGATGGACATGATAAAATAATATACAATAGGTGACATAATCGCAACCAGTCTCAAGAATCTTGGTTAGGTATTCGGGCTAACTTGAGTTGGGTTTCCCTGTACCTTATGATAGGAGCCTTTTGCTAGCAATCATGACGTCCTGCGACTGGATCGAATGGAGACGAGATCATGAATATGAATACGTTGGAAAGAGCACTGCTACCTTATGAGAGGAAGTTGCAAGCCCAGGAGAGGCTGCGTCGGTTGCTCGGCGTTAAGCAGGTAGACCGGCCGACCTACGAAAGATACATCACAAGCCGTATCGAACGGTTCGATCGTTGGAAAACCGCCTTCATGGCCCTCAGCCCCGACAATCCCTTTGGGGAGGAGTTTCGGAAACGGTTCAAGGCCAGGACTGGTCACGATCACTGGAGGGATCGTCTGCCCTACAGTGAATTGGAAGCAGAAGATCGCATTGGCCAAAGTCTGGCTTCAGCGTCTTGGCGGCCGTGCAACGAATACCTCCCTGAGCCGTTACCGGTGACGCCTTCTGAAGGTAGGGTGGGAGTAACTAACAAGACCTGGATGGCACGGCTGATTAAGAAAGTGGCGCTTCTGCTCGGGGCGGAGATGGTAGGCATCACCGAGTTGGATCAACGCTGGGTCTATAAGGACGTTGAGATCCCTCATGCGTACGCCATCGTTGTTGTTGTCTCCCATGTCCGAAGCCTGAACAACACGGCTCCCTCCTACTTTTCCTGGGTATCGGCCACTGAAGCCTATTCACGGCTCAAGTTCATTGCTACGCAATTGACCGATTTTATCCGCGGGCTAGGGCATGACGCCATGTATCGCGAGACCCTGGGTTGGAACCCAGAGATCCTCATGGTGCCCTTGGCCATCGATGCGGGGATTGGGGAATTCTCCCGGAAAGGCCGGGTCTTGTCCCCCGAATTCGGGACCAACATGCGCCTTAAGGCGGTTACAACCGATTTGCCGCTCAAGGTTGACAAGCCGATCTCGTTTGGCGTCCACGACTTCTGTATGGTCTGCGAAAATTGTGCTACCTACTGTCCAGCTAAGGCGAACCCTTTCGGTCCACCCACGGACGTACCGCCTACAATCCACAATAACCCCGGTTTCCGGAAATGGTACGTCAACGCCGAGCGATGTCTGACTTTCTGGGCGGCCAACAAGAAAAGATGGCTCAGCTGCGGTGGCCGGTGTATCTCTGTCTGCCCCTGGAACAAGCCACTCACCCCTTTTCACAACATGGTTCGTTGGGTAGCCACCCAAGGCTCCACGGCAGTGAAGAAGATGCTCGTCCGGAGTGACAATGTGATATACCATCACAAGAAAAGGAGGTGAAAGGGTTACCCATCAAAGGACGCTTGTAAGAAACGTCTCGGTCGAAAAAAATCAGTTTTTTACATGGTGACATTCCGACTTGCATGCCTTGGTTAGGCGAAAATGTCCCGTGTCAAGGGCTGCCCCCATTTTTCTGATTTGTATTTTGTAGGTTTGACCCCATTGCGCACCATTCCGACAATACGTATAAATTAACCTATGTTCCTCACCCAAAGGGTGGGTTCTTATTGTCTATACGACATTAAAAAGGAGGAGATAAGTCATGGCGGAGGAAAAAAAGAAGTACAGGTTCTTGTTCATACAACCTTTTGAGTTGTCTACTGGCAGCAGGCATGCGGACAAGTATCACACTCCTAGCCTGCCAAAAGAGCAACGTCTAAGGATGAATTACATCAACATTAGGCATTTGTTGGAGGACGTTGAATGGGATTTCCACGGAGGTCCAACTGCCCCCTACGGTGATTGGGCGGTTGAGACCCGTGAGGAGTTTTGCTACGTGACAGCAGCCCGTTTACCGATTGTCCGTGAGGCCTGTGAGAGCGGGAAGTACAACGCCATTGTGCTGCTTGGCGGTGGAGAACCGGGTTTTTTGGAGTCCAGAGAGATCGCTCGAAAGTATGGCATACCCGTAACGTCCTGTGCCTTTTCCCAAATGCACATTGCCTCCATGTTGGGCAACAAGTTCAGCATCATCGATTTTACCGAGGTGCATAATATGTTCTATTACGACCTTGTGATCCGCCACCGTTTTGCCGACCGATGCGCATCCATCAGGAACATCAACTACTACCACGCCAGGCCCGGATATGAGAATGAGAGCACCATTGATGAGGAGCGAGAGAAGGCCCTGAGAGGCGAACCATCTGAGGCTGTGGAACGGGCTGTCAAGGAAGCGGTCGCTGCGATAGAGGAGGACGGCGCGGAGGTAATCACCTTCGGATGCTCCGACGCTTTTTGGCTCCAAACGTTTCTCCAAAAACGGCTGAATGAAATGGGTTGGGAGGTACCCGTACTGGAGGGGTATAGCTGCGCCATAGTGCTGGCCAAGCTGTTTGTCGATTTGGGGGTGGATGCCAGCGGGCTCAAATTCCCAAGCGAACGCCCGAAGCAGTGGCGAAGGAAGAAAATCTTTTGAGCATGCCTACTTTTATTCAGCCCACTGGCCTGAGAGGAGTTGGTTAAGAAGCATTAGTTTGTGATCCAATGTTTGGACAGGGGTGCCATGGGCCCGTGGGTGATATGTGGGCATTTGTCTTATTGCTCGCCCCATTGAGGAATTGTCTCATTAGAAAAAGTCAATATTTCACGAACCTCGCGATCCCCGGGACATATCCGGATTCACTGCGATGGCAGACCTTTTACCAATTCTTTGGCTCGATTCAACCAATCATTGAAATCATTATCATTTTTGAATCCTTCTATTTCTATCATTACCTATCCTTCATGGATTTCCCCGTTATGTCAAAGGGTCTCACCCATGGTAATTCGAGTGCATCCATTGAACCCCTTTCACCTCATCGGAGGACTAGAAAGCCTAGTGTACACCGCCAAACATCTTTCCATCTAATAAATGGCATACGCTCCCAAACATCTTCTTGGCATCAGTGTTTTTCCAGGCCGACACGATTTTGCTAACGCAAGCTTCGATTTCTTGATTGAATCCCATACCCCGTAGTCAGGTCTGAGCGTGAATGTGCTTTGAAGGTCTAACGACTGAGCTGAGCGGCGCGGGTTACCACGTCCGTCTCGCGCGACATGTTAGCCCGCGTTTCACCAGTACTTGGGCATGATCTCTCGAGTCCATTCGGGTTCACATATCTCACCACGGGGCTCGGACCCTGTCATATGGGATTTCAGGTGGAGCACGGGTGTCCCGTCTACCGCGTCCAGCCCTTGAACATGGATCCTTAGTCCATCGATTCCCAAAATCTGGTAGGTTGATACACCCAGGAGATTCGGGCGGTTCTTGCCCCGGTGGGCAAAGATGCCGATTTTTGGCCAGGCGGGATTTTGCCGAGAATGTCGAGCGGTGAGCTCTATCGTGCTCGGGCCGATGTTATGGAAGTAATACACGACCACCAAGTGAGAGAACGCATCTAAAACAGCAATCGCCTCAGGGGTGAAGCGATTACCGTCCATCTCAATATCTGCCAGAACCTTACCCCAATGATCGTTACTCACTCCAACTCGTCCGCCGCGAACATAAGCGATAAGTTCAAGCTCTATCTTCATCAGCCTTTTCTTTTCTCGAACTCCGAAGCCCTGCGCATTAGCCGCCCTCCGGAGGGCTGACATGAGTTCGATAGATCGGTACCGCGTTAGAGGTGATTTCTGGTTTCAAAATTGGCACGATTCAGGCGGATCGGCTGGGTGCGCTTCCTGGGCGGCAACGGTTCGTTCGTGCAGGACGATTGCTGGATCCGACGCAAGACGATTGCGGTGGATTGGAAATACCACGGTTGCTGTGTTGTTTACGACTCCCACGTTTGGGCACCCACGCTGTACTCGTCACGCCAGTTCAGTACAACACAAAACTCGTTGCCGCACGGGTCTTCCATAACCCACCACTTCTCAATAAACTGCTTTTTGCGCGCAGCGAGTGCTTCTAAGCGCGCAACTTCGGCGTCCAAGTTGTCGGTCGTAAGATCCGCATGCATTCGATTCTTGACCCGTTTGGCCTCGGGAACCCGCTGGAGAATGAACCAGATGTTACCAATCGGTGGCCCGAGCTCTACATAGTGATCGTCACGGTAGACCACGTGCCGTCCAAGTGCCGCAGTCCAGAACGCTTCGACCGCAGCGAGGTTATCACAATCAAGCACGATATTCAGCATGCGGCTCCGGTGCATACGGTTCGTCCTCCATATGGGACGGGGGGCAACGTACTTGCTGACATGCCAAGGCCAAGAACTCAGGCGGAATCCCGAAGGGGGTTATGGAAAAAGGTCTCCTTCGTTTTGTTGAAGTAACCGAGGATGAGGTGGGGAAATTCCCCCCGTATCATATCCATCATCTTCGATATTCCGATTTTCTCACCTCCCCCCGGGCCAATAGCCTGAAGATAGAGGTCCGGATCGATATTGAGGTTGCGCATCTGGATCATATCGATCTGGGTTTCCCGGACGAATGAGATGAGTCGCTCCACCTCCTCTTCCCGGTCGCTTACTCCGGGAAAGACGAGAAGGTTAATGGCCGCAAAGATGCCCGACTCCTTCGCGCGGTGGATCGATTCAATCACATGCAGGAGCCCATATCCCTTGGGTCTGAAATATCTGTCGTACAGTCGTGAATCAGGGCTATTGAGTGTTACCCTGACGCTATCCAATCCCGCCCGACAGAGTCGATCCACAAAGCTGGGGATACTCGCGTTGGTGTTCAGATTGATGGTTCCCCTGTCAGTACTATCCCTCAGGGTGGATATGGATTTCTCGAGGAGATCGACCTGGAGGAGAGGCTCACCCTCGCAGCCTTGCCCGAAGCTGACAATGGCATCTTCGGCCTCTTCGAGATGGGGAAGGGCAACTTGGGTTACTTCTTCCACCGTGGGGACGAAAGTAATCCTCTCATGGGAGGCTGGACAGTAATCCGGGGGTTGAGAGGAGAGGCAGCCAATGCATTCCGCATTGCAAACCGGAGAAGTGGGCAAGGGAAACTCCCATCTCCTGTAGAAGACATTTTTGGCAGCGAAACAGTGGTACTCCAGGGCACATCGAGAGAGGTGCTCTACCAACCGATTTCCCCCATAATTGCAGGAGAACTGCCCCACTTTGATGGCAAGATCCCGGTCATCTTGGAAAAACCTTGGATCCCAGTGGGGATTAGGATCTACCTGAACTCCCGTGATCCAAAATTTCCCATCTCTCCATCCCACGCTACAATAGGCCCAAAGGGGCAGTATGGGCCATGGTTCTTGTAGTTTTGTGGCGGGAAGCAGCGTACGGACATAACCAGGGGGCAAAAAGGCCGCTACGGCGAGACAATCCGTCTCCTCCTTTCCAGCTTCCACTTCCCCGAGAACCACGAAATTGCCCTCCTCTTCATCGGATCCAACGGGAAATCGCCCCGGCATAGTAAAAAGCTGGCTTCCCTCGGGCAAAGGGACGAGTTCAGCCTCTTGCGGGAGGACAAAAGTATGGGCTGACCTTCCCGCCATTCCCAGGGAGGGATGATCATATATCTTTCCATTGCAATCGGCAAAGGCGAGTTTCGGCAGTTGGTCTCTTCGTTTGCCAGGCATTTGACGGCCCTTCATATCTCATCGATCCGAGGCGGATAAACGACTACCTTCCTCGATCCTCCCGTGCTCTCGGAAAATGTACCACATTTTCGCGGGGCATCAAAGGTATTCCGCTACAGCGGGTCTGCGATGAAAATGGCGGTGAAATTCGGTGAGATGATGGAATGTTGAAAAAATACCACAACGAAACCAGCTCTTAGGCTCCCAATGGCTTCTTCCAGGCCTCCTTCAGGTCCTGGATATCAGCTCGAATGATTTCCCTTCCGTTGAGGCCGATCGCGCTGAATATCGGGGCCGAGGTAATCTCCCCCACGAGGCCGTAAACCATGCCCATAAGAGCTTTTTCAAAGGCGTCCTTTTTATCAGGTGAAATCGTAACGGCAAATCGGGACTGGGTTTCTGAGAAGAGCAGCAGGTCATCCCGATCCACAGCGGTCGCGGGCACCCTTCTGAGGTCAACCTCCAACCCCAACCCTCCCGCAAAGGCGGTTTCTGCCAAAGCAACTCCGAGCCCCCCATCTGAGCAATCGTGGCACGAGGCGATGAGCCCCTTTTCGGTGGCCTCATTGAGCCTTCGGTATAACTGTTTTGCCCTATTGGCATCTACCTTGGGAACCTTGTTTCCGATGTAACCCATCATCGCGTAGTATTCGGACCCGCCCAGTTCGTCCAAGGTCTCTCCGATGACATAGACCAGATCACCCGGTCTCTTGGCCTCCATGGTGACTACCTTTCGAACATCATCGATCTTCGCCATCACGGAGAAGAGCACCGTTGGGGGGATGGAGATTTTGGTGTTTCCAATGAGGTAGTCATTTTTCATGCTATCTTTGCCTGAAATGCAGGGAACACCGAAGGCGATGGTAAAGTCATAGAGGGCCTTATTGGCACGGACGAGCTGAGCCAGCTTATATTCTCCGTCGGGAGTCTTCTCCGACTGGACCGGATCAGGCCAGCAAAAATTGTCGAGGCCTACCATGTGACCGATATTCCCCCCAACGGCCATGTTATTCCGGATGGCCTCATCGATGGCGCAGGCCGTCATATGGTATGTGTCGATATCGCTGTACCTGGGACATATGCCGTTGGAGACGGCGACTCCCTCATAGGTATCCAGTATCGGCCTGATCACCGCGGCGTCGCTGGGACCATCGTTTTCCTTCCCCACCAAAGGCTTGATCACGCTCCCCCCTTGGACCTCGTGGTCGTATTGCCGGATGATGGACTCCTTGCTGCAAATGTTGAACCGGGAGAGCATCCCTTGCAGAGTCTCCGTAAGGTCTCCGGGCATTGGCAGTTGGGGTTCCGGGAAAGCCTCGGGTTCCCATTTAGCCTTCAGCCTCATCCTCGGAACTCCCTGGTGGAGAAAATCCATGTCCAGGTATCCAACGGTTCTCCCCCCGTAGAGCACATGGAATTTGTCGGTGTTGGTGAACTTCCCCAGGACCGTAGCCTCTACATCCATCTTCTCGGCCAACTGGAGAAAGTCTCGGATCTTTGAAGGGGGGACGGCCAGGGTCATTCTTTCCTGGGCCTCGGACAGTAAGATTTCCCACGGGTTGAGCCCGGCGTACTTCAGGGGTGCCTTTTGCAGTTCGAGCTGGCAACCGATGTGGCGGGCCATCTCCCCCACGGAGCATGAGAGCCCACCGGCCCCGTTGTCGGTAATGGAATGGTATAACCCCAGATCCCTGGCCTTGAGGAGAAATTCCGTCATTTTCTTCTGGGTTATGGGGTCTCCAATTTGAACGGCGGCCGTTGGGGATTCTTCGTGGACCTCCTCGGAGGAGAAGGTAGCCCCGTGAATGCCGTCCTTTCCGATTCGTCCCCCGGTCATGACGATTAGATCGCCCGGCACCGGGTTCTTCAGATGGCTGGGCTCGCCTCGGATCTCCCTGGGCATGATTCCGCCAGTCCCACAATAGACCAGCGGCTTGCCCGCGTATCGGTCCTCGAAGACCACACACCCATTAATGGTCGGAATACCACTCTTATTGCCACCGTGTTCTACGCCCTCTCTGACCCCCTCATAGACCCTTCTCGGGTGAAAGAGCCTCGGAGGGAGAGGCTTGGAATACGTAGGAGGCGCAAAGCAGAACGTGTCGACATTGAAGATGAGCTTGGCCCCCTTTCCCGTACCAAAGGGATCCCGGTTAACGCCGACGATACCGGTCAAAGCTCCCCCGTATGGGTCAAGCGCGCAAGGGGTATTGTGGGTTTCCACTTTGAAAACAAGGCTGTAGGAGTCGTTGAATTTGATTACCCCCGCGTTGTCGTCGAAGACGGATAAACAGAGATCTTCCTCTCCCTTCTCCCTTCTGATCTTCTCCGTAGCTCCCTTAATGTAGGTGTTGAAGAGGCTGTCGATGACCTCCGCTTCACCCCTCTCGTTGGTGTATTCGATCAGGGCATTGAAGATCTTATGTTTGCAGTGTTCCGACCACGTTTGGGCCAAAGCCTCAAGCTCCACGTCGGTGATTTTCCTCCCCAGGTTGAATTCTCTTCGTTCCCGGAGGACCGAATCTCTCTTGAGGTACGCCTGGATTGCCTTCAACTCGGGCAGGCTCAGGGCCAAGAGTCTATCGTGGCTGAGCTTAAGCAGGGCTCGGTCGTCCCTGTCGAGATCGATTTCCTGTACCTGAATTTCTTGATCAATTCTTACCCTGGGGACTGTAGGCTCGAGCCCCTTCCGCCCATTCCAAAGCTGCCGGGGGATGATCTCAAAGCGTTGGACCAACGGGTTTACCAGGAGTCCGGAGCAGATTTTTTCTACTCCCGGCCTTTCCAAATTCCCCCTTATGAGGTACTGAATGGATGTATATACCATTTCCCCTTCTTTCAGTTGAACGCTCAATCTCAGTTCAATGGCCTCCCTGGCGGTTTTTCCCACATTGTCCGTCACGCCGGGCCTAAAACCCACTTCGATAAGCCAATCGAAGGATTGGGCCAAAGGTCGATCGATGGCATACTCTTGAGTGACGGGATCCGAGAAGGGTCCGCTGGCCACCATTTCCAATTGCTCAGGGGAAAGGTCGGCGTCAATGGCATAGACCGAGATGGTATTGACGGATTGGACCTCCAGGTTCAGGTCGTCTCGGATCCGCCTCTTGAGCTTTTCCCCAAGGGCATCTCGGACATGGCTTTTCAAGCCGATTTCAATGCGATGGGGCATTCTGTTCTCCTGCCGCAGAGGTTATTCGAGAAATAGGGGTTATGACAAATACGTTTCCAGCGCCGTGAGACTGCCCCATAAATGAGCTTCGTCGTGGGGTTCCACGGCAAGAATCGGACGAGGGTTAATACGCTCAAGGAGATCGAAGAATTTAGCGAAATCCATCTCCCCTTCGCCCAGGGGAAGGTGGTCATCCCTGGTTCCATGGTTGTCGTGGAGGTGCACCTCGACGATGAATTTGCCCAGGATATCGAACCATAGGGGCAAAGGGGCCTTGCTGAATACGAAATAGTGCCCCGTATCGAAACAGAAGCGGAAGCTGGGAGAATCGACACCCTCGATCAGGCTCCTCAAGGTTTGGGGTTCTTCCTCGAAGACGTTCTCAACGGCTATGGTGGTGCCTATCTCCTCGGCTTTCCCCGCGACGGGCTTCCAGGCCTCGATGCTATTTTTCAACCAGAGGTCACGGTATTCCTCGAAGCGCCAGGGGTCGAACCCCGGATGGAAGACGACCGTTTTGGCCCGGAAGAGACAGGCCAACTCCATGGTTTTCCATATCCTCTCGAGGGTAACCCCCTTCACCTTTGCATCCAGTCCTCCGGGGCTGAGGTCCATATAGGGTCCGTGAAGGGTGACGTCGATCTTCTGTTCGGAGAGGACCCTGGCAAGGCGTTCTATATCCTCCTGGCAAGCGGTGTCGAGGGAGTTTCCGTCGAAGTAGATCTCCGGGAACAGCCGATTTTGGATGGCAAAATCGAGTCGAGCCAGTAACATCTCATAGGGAACGTTGATAAAGATCTGCCTTCTTGCCATATGGTTGCATGCCCCTATACTATGCCCTTCTTCTCTACAAATTTGACGAGCTCTGCTAACCTATCCAAGTGCGTCTTCTCTCCCAGGGTTATCAGGGTGTCGCCCTTTTCGATGGCGGTGTTGAAGGCCGGGTTAAAGATCATGTTCCCATCTTCCTTTTTGATGGCCACAACGATAAGGTCTAAATCGCTTCGAATCCCCGACTCCCTCAGTGTGGTCCCCGGAAGTCTCGCCGTATCATTGACCTTGATTTCTTTCAGCTGGAGCTGTAAGCTTTCGCGCTTCATAGCGAGTTCCATCAATTCGACAACAGCGGGTCTGATTATGGCCATGGCCATCCGATGGGCCCCGATAAGATAGGGAGACACAACCTTATTGGCTCCGGCGGAGATCAATTTTCTCTCCGCCTTTTCGTCACTAGCACGGCTGAGGATATAGAGATTTGGGTTTAACCCCCTGGCCGTAAGGGCAATGTATAAGTTGTCCGCATCGGAAGCCACCGCTGTGATCAAGGCCTTTGCCCTTTCAACCCCGGCATCAATGAGGGTTTTTTCGTCGGTAGCATCCCCCCTGACGTAGACCAATCCCTCCTCCTCCATGCTCT
>JBGVTJ010000100.1:0-2522 GCA_041862515.1 Thermodesulfobacteriota bacterium
TCTTCCGGATCTCCCCCTCAAAAATATTCCTCTTCAAGGATTCCTTTACGGGTTTCCCCTCCCGGATGACCATGACCTCCTCGGGTCGAATGAGGAAATCTACCCCCTCGCCCGCGCGTAAACTATCCTTTAGTTCAAAGGTGAAGGCTAACCCATTGCCATTGATAGCAACCCTTCCGGTCCCCTCATGAGGTTCTACGCACTGGAGGGTCCCCCGGAAGATGTTCCTTATCCCCAAGAATCGAGCTACTTCTAGGGAATTGGGACGCCTGTAGATCTCCTCCTTGGTTCCCAATTGCACGATCCGCCCATCGATGAAAACCCCAATTCTATCTCCAAGGATAAATGCCTCCTCCAAGTCATGGGTTACGTGCATGACGGTCACTCCAAATTCCCTCTGTACCTCTTTAAGCATGATCCAGAAATCGCTGCGATTTGCTCGATCCAGCGCCGCCAATGGTTCGTCCATGAGCAACACGCGCGGTCGAATGATCAGGGCCCTGGCCAACGCCACCCTCTGCTTTTCCCCTCCGCTGAGCTGCTGAGGAGGGCGACCTAAGAGATGGGCGATACCGAATCTCCCCGCGTACTTCCCCACCTCCTCATCTATCTGAGATTTGGCCATCTTCCTTATTTTCAGGCCGAATGCAATATTCTCCCTGACGTCCATATTGGGAAAAAGTGCATAGTCCTGGGGAACATAGCTAATCCCTCGTTGTTCTGGAGGCATATGGGTGACATCTTGGGAATCGATCCAAATCCGTCCTCGCACGACCCGATGAATCCCCGCAAAGGTTTCAAGCAGAATGGTCTTCCCCACGCCCGTTGGCCCCAACAGAATGAAGTAGAGCCCTTCATCGACCGTCAGGTCAATGCCCTCAAGCTCAAATTCCCCCACCTTGACTTGAACGCCTTGAACCTTCATAGAACTGTTTCCGATGGAACCTAGAGGGAATATCCCTTTCCCGTCATTCTCCTCAAAACGATGAGAGACGCCACGGATAGGCCGATTAGAATGAAGGTGACCGCCACCGCCCTGTCTACCTCCGCCGATGCGATGTTCAAGTAGATGGCGATGGGCAGAGTCTCAGTCTTCATCTGCGTCGCTCCCGCAAGGGTCACTGTGGCCCCGTATTCCCCTACTGCCCGCGCCCAAGCAAGGATCCCTGCTGCAATGATTCCGTTCTTCGCAATGGGGAGGGTCACTTTCAAGAAGGCCTTCCACGAACTGTACCCTAGGGTCCTGGCAACAATCTCGTATCGTTGCCCGATGCTGTCAAAGGTGGATTTCATCACTCGGATGGCTAGGGCCGTAGCCACGCCAAATTGAGCCAGAACGATCCCAGGCACCTCGAAGACGAACTGGAGAAAATGCTTTTCGATAAATGTTCCCAATGCGGTATTAAAGAAGATGAGCAGCGCCGAACCAAAGGCCACGGGGGATATCACGATGGGGATATCCAAGAGGGTGTCCACCATGTTCTTGCCCCGGAATTCCCTCTTTGATAGGGCATAACTGGCTGGAATGGCAAATATCATTGCCAGGCCAGCGGCAATACCAGCCGTAAGCAGGCTCAATCTGATGGCAAAAAAGATCTCCCGGGAAACGAGGGCGGAGAAAAAGATGTCCCAATCCACATAGAGGGCTAAACTCAGAACCGTGAGCAGGAGAAAAGCGACCAAGGCGATCAGACAGCCAAGGGTTATCGCACTGAAGAACCAATTGGCCCGTATTCCCTTGAATAGTTTCACGTTCACTCCTACCAACCGGGAGGAACCTCGTATCGACCCCCGATCTCAGAATCGGGGGCAAACCTCCTTGCCTCGGCTTCGGTGACGATATAACCCCATTTCCTAAAAATATTCTTTCCCGCATCTGACTTGAGGAAATCAATGAATTGCTGGGCACCCAGATTGTTCCGGGAGAATGTCGAGATGGCGATTGGAATGGAGGCAATCCTGGGGATCTCTTGCGGTTTTAGGGCAATCGTCAGGATCCGTCTGGGATTCCAACTTCCAAAAACCCTCCAGCCAATAGCAGCATCGACGTTTTTCAGGGCGACGATGCTAGCGGCCCGTGAGCAGCTCTCGACATACGTCACGATGTTGGGTCTTACCCTTTCCTTCAAGCCGTTTTTCTCCAGGATCTCCACCGCATAGAGACCAACACAGACCGATCGAGGGTTGGCGATGGCCAGCTTGACTCCCTTCCTTCCAAGGTCTTGCAATCCCTCGATAGATTTGGGGGTTGACCTTGGCACGCTGATTGCGGGAATGAGATAGGCTATCTCCCGAACCGAATCGGGCTGCACCGCTTTCGTCTCGATGGCCTTGGCCATGTAGTCCGGGGAACCCGGAAAATAGACATCTCCCCTCCTGGATAGGTTCATTTGGGAAAGCATGGAGCCTGAACCGCCGAAATGGAGTTCAACGTGAATCCCCGTCTCTTTCTCGAAAAGGACCGCTGCCTGCTTCGTGGCTGGCATGCTGGCTGAGCCAACAAAAGCGATCAGGGTGGTACC
>JBGVTJ010000101.1:0-9503 GCA_041862515.1 Thermodesulfobacteriota bacterium
TCGTGGGTCACGTAGACAGCGGTGATCTTCAGCTCGGTCAGAAAGGCCCGCAATTCCTTGCGTGTCTCTTCCCTCAGTTTAGCGTCCAAGTTGCTCAGAGGTTCGTCGAACAGGATCACCTTGGGCTCCGGGACCAGGGCTCGGGCCAGGGCGACGCGCTGTTGCTGCCCGCCACTCAATTTCGTCGCCGGCCGGCTTTCGAAGCCCTCGAGCTGCACGAACCGTAATGTCTTTTCCACCTTCCGTTTGATTTCGTCTTTCGGTGTTTTTCTGGTCTGGAGGGGATAGGCTACGTTGTCGAACACGTTCATGTGCGGCCAGATGGCGTATGACTGAAACACCATGCTCAAGCCCCTTTTTTCTGGCTCCATGAAGATGTTCTTCCCTTTTGAAAAGACAATTTCGTCCCCGATGGCAATCTCTCCCGAATCCGGTATTTCCAGCCCGACGATGCACCGAAGCAGGGTAGTTTTGCCGCATCCGCTCGGGCCCAGAAGGGTGAAAATCTTGTTAGCGGGGATAGCCAGATCGACGTTCGACAGGGCCACGATCCTCTTGCCTGCCGAGAAATAATCCTTGCTGATGTTTGCAATCCGAATTTCCACAACAGAATACCGGAAGGGTCCCGAGACCGGAGAGTCTCGGCCTCGGGACTCGAACGTGCTCAGAATGGGAGTCGGAAAAAGGCCTTATGGCATTTCGAAAATCTTCTTGAACTCGCCGGCCCAATGCCGGATTTCGTCATCCGGCAGTTCCCGGATCGGCAGGACTTTTGCCTCGTCGATACCGGCGATGGGAGGATAGACGCCCGGATACAGGACATACTCGCCCACCTTGTCGGCCAACATCTTCATGGCATCCTTGGACAGCCAATAATCGATGAACAACTTTCCCGCATTAGGGTGCGGGGCCGAAGCCGTCACGGCGATCCCCCGGGGGGTGCCCAGCAGGGGCTGTCCCACCCTGGCCCAATCCAGGGGGGCGGGTGCCTTGGTTATAATGTATTTGGGCATGGAGATGGCGATCAGTTTTTCGCCGCTCTCCACCGGCGCGGGGGTGGGCCCGAAGGAGGCGACGAACATGGGCTTGTTGGCGGCCAGCCCTTTGACGAACTTCAGCCAGGCATCCTCCGACTTGAACACCTCCTCCTTGAGCCCGACCAGCCAGGAAATGGTCGTTGCGTGGGCGGAGGGGTTGGCCATAACGATCTTGCCGCGCCATTTTGGGTCCGTAAGATCCTCGTACCGCTTGGGCACATCCGCTGGCTTGACGAGTTCCTTGTTGTAAATCAGGGCGACGTATTCGATGCCGAACATCTGGATTTTGTCATCTTGCCTCGTCCAGTCGGGGTAGCCGGCCGCCACGGGGGATCTATAGGAGGCCAAGATGCCCTTTTCCTTTAACAGTTCCAAAATCGGTTGGGGCGCCTGGAGAACATCGGCCATGAGCTTTCCGGCACTATGCTCGGTCGCGACCGTCGCCACGAATTTCGACGTGGAGATTCTCGTATACTCCCCCTTGACGCCGTACGCTTGCGCGAACGCCTTCATGATGGGTTCGATGGCCGTGATATTGGCGTAAAAGGTTGCTTTTCCTTCCTCTTGCGCCTTTGCCACCTGGGCTTTGTCCGGTTGCCCCGCTGCGTAGACATAAGGAACCAAGAACAGAATCGTCAATAGAATAATAAATTTTTTCATGATTTTCCCTCCCTTCAATGAATATTCGCCTACACCGTAACAGGTACCCCGATAGTTGTCAAGGTTGAACTTAAACTCAAAGCTGTGCATCTCAAAGAGGAGCCGAAATTCTCGGCTCAAACAGTAACCCCACTAAATCGATCTCTGGATAAAGAGAAGCTATCGGCTGGACAACCGGGTTGGGGTCACCCATGAAAAGGGGATTTAGGCAACAGCCCCTTGATATCCTATCTCCTCAACCATTTTTTTCTCAAGAACAAACTCGCTAACGTTAGTCCAATGAAAAAGAGGCAGATAGGCCGACTAAAGAAAATAGTCAGACTTCCCCCGGACATCAGAAGGGACCGGCGAAGGGATATTTCAAATTTTGAGCCTAACATAAAGGCGATAACGAGAGCCGGGAGGGAAAAATCAAACTTCCTCATGAGATATCCAAGAATCCCAAAAAAAACCATCAATCCAGTGTCGAAGATGCTGGTATTAATCGCATAGGAACCCATCCAGCAAAGAACCAAGACCCCAGGGAAAATGACCGCCGTTGAGATTGAAGCGACTATCTTCCCTATCCTCACTGCGGCAAGAAGGCCCACAAGGAGATAAATCACAATAGCAACAAACCCGGCCGCAAAGATACCATAGACCAATTGGGGTTGTTCAACAAAAATTCTCGGGCCCGGATCTATCCCGTGAATTAAAAAGACTCCCATCAAAACGGCAATATCCGTGCTTCCCGGAACTCCCAACGTCAGCAAAGGAACTAAATTGGCACCGCAAACGGCATTGTTTGCAGCCTCGGAAGCGGCCACCCCTTCAAGTGCTCCCTTTCCGAACCGTTCCGGATGCTTTGAGGTTCTCTTTGCCTCCCCATAGCCGACCCAGCAGGAAATGGCGGCTCCAATGCCCGGAAGAATTCCTATGAGCTGCCCCCAGAAATAGGACCGAATGATCACCTTAAGACAACCCCTTAATTCTAGCCAGGACACCCGGTTATCAGCAGGATTTTTCGATTTTGGGGCGATCGTCGGGCTCTTGCCCTTCGTGATCGCTTTTTCCGCTTGAATGATTACCTCAGAAACAGAAAATATTCCGATTAAAATGGGAACTAGGGGAAGCTGAGCTGATAAGTCGGTTATTCCAAAATCGAATCGAGGCAGAGAGGTGATGGGATCCAATCCGACAGTGGCCAAAAGCAAGCCGGCAAAGGCAGAGAATACTCCCTTGATGATCGATCTCCCCGTCACACTCCCAATGATAGTGAGGGCAAAGAGGATAACGGTGAAAAATTCCGGGGGGCCAAACTTCAAGGCAAAACCGGCCAATTTTACCGTAAAAAGGACCAGTACGATATCGCTCAACGTATCCCCTATGGCCGAGGCATATGCGGCCATCTGAAGCGCTTTGCCGTGTTTTCCTTGCCGGGTCAGGGGATAGCCATCGAGTTGCGTGCAGGCTGCCGCAGGCGTTCCGGGCACGTGTAACAGGATGGCAGGTATCGAACCACCATACGTTCCCCCCTTGTTCACCCCATACATCATAGCGATCGCCGCCAGGGGCGACATATAGAAGCTAAAGGGGATCAGCAAGGCAATTCCCACCGTACTGGTAAGACCTGGCATTGCACCCAGAAGGACCCCGGCAACCGTACCAAATACTACCGCGGCGAGATTTTCCCAATGAAACAGGATGTTGCCTAAAGCCTGTAATAACAAAACCAGCTGCTCTGGCATTGCCAGCTCTCTCTATTCTCCAGATTGAAATATGATCAATGCCCAGAAGCATTCATAGCTTCTTAAGCAGGGAAAATATCCATCCCCTCGGTAATAGGAGCATCATGATTTTGCCGAAAAAATAATACAGTACCCAGGAGAAGCCCACGGAGGTCAGGACGATGACCGCCCAATTTCTTTCCCCGAAATACCACATAAGCATCCCTAAGGCCAGCATAGTGGGAAACAAAAACCCAAAAAGAGATACGGCATACACGTACCCGGCTATTATGAGCATGGTCACAAGGGCTCGAGTCTTTTCATGTCGAGTCATTTCAATACGAACTTCTATCGCTTTTCGGGACTCCAGTGGAATATACTCGTTCATTACCAGAAGAGCACCAAGGATCATCATGGACACTGTGATGACCTTTGGAAGGAATTTTGAGGTCAGGCCCGGGCGGCTGCCCGCCCATATGTCCTCAGGGATGGTGGGAATGGCTAAAAAATAGACCGCAAGGCAAACAACCACCATGAAAAGCCCAATCTTCGTGTTCGTGGTTAGCTTCATCGGGGAAAGGCCTTTTCCTTAAAGACCCAATAATAAAAGGGAGGGAAACGGCCGTCTCCCTCCCTCAATGATGTCCAGCGGCCGTCAATCCCTATTTGAGCTTCAACCCTAGCTCCTTGACCATTTTCCCATATTTTTCATCCAAATTTTTTGCATACCGAAGGGTATCTTCCGGATTCATATACGCCCAGTTCAACATGGTATTTGACAAGAATCTCTTAAAGGCTCTGTGTTCCATGCACTTTTTGAATCTCTGATGGAGGTCCTCTATGATCTCCTTGGGCGTTCCGGCTGGGGCCGCAACCCCCTTGCACGCCGTGACGTTAATGATATCATACCCCTGCTCCTTAAAGGTTGGATATTCCGGGAAGAACTCCTTATCCCTTTCCGGCAATGCGACGCCCAACACCCTGATCTGCCCTGCGGACATCAGGGGGGGAGCTAAGAAGGTCGCGAGGAAGGCAAAGTCCACATGCTTTCCCGCAACGGCAGCCCGCGTTTGCGGTCCCCCGTCATAAGGGATCTCAACGGCATCGATCCCCGTAACCTGGATAAAGGAAAGCGCATTCGCATGATGCTCCCCTCCCCGACTCGTGTGGCCCCATTTCAACTTACCGGGATTCTTTCGGGCATAGGCAACAAGATCATCCAGGTTCTTAAAAGGCGAATCGGCAGGCACGATAACACAGGATGAATACGTAGCGACCATGACAACCGGTTCGTAATCCTTAAAAACGTCGACGGGAAGCTTTTGGAGATGCCGTCTAAAGGTGTACTCGGTGTTTCCCCATCCCATGAGCAAGGTGTATCCGTCGGGGTCAGCATTTGCCACGAATTTGGAGGCTATCATCCCCGATGACCCGGGCTTGTTCACCACAATCAGGGGCTGATCGTTGAGGAACTCCGGCGCTACACTTGCCAATCCCCTTGCAGGCAGATCTGTTCCCCCACCCGGCGCATAGCCGACGATCATGTAAATGGGCTTCGAGGGGAACTTTTCCTCTGCAAGCGCACGGGAGGGGTTACCTAAAATTGTTACAGCCAGAAACACGAGAATGATTCCTACCGTCAAACCATACTTTCTCACCATAAGTCACCTCCTTATTTTTTTGACCGCTTTGAAAAAAGCATGCTCGAATCGAGACCGACTCCCCATTTTAACCAATGCATAGATTGGAGACTGGCCCACGCTAGCACACGTATCTTCCTATGTCAACAAAAATTCGCACCATCGAGTTATACTCATTCACAGCGAAAACTCCTCAAGGGCATCAAGCAGAAGCTTCCCATCGGCATTCCGAGGAACGGGGATGCCAAAAAGGAAGGCGAGCGTGGGGGCAACGTCTACTGAAAGGGCTGCCCTCGGTCTACGGTAATTCCTGCGAACCCCGGGACCACAGAGCATGAAGAAAGCGGAGTTAGAGAACGGGCCGAACCTGGCCATAGGAAGGTACTGATGATGGGCACAGCGCACCACTGTGGTATCAATTGGGTTTGAGGAGAGCACTTCAGGGGATGGGGTTAAATAGTCCGCATCCGCATCGGTATACCCTGGTTTCATGAAATAGATTATATCCCCAACCTTTCCACCCCACTGCCCATAAATGGCCGCATCCTCCTTCCTCATAACTGCCGAAAAGGGACACTCCCCCGTATCCGGATCCCGGATTCCCAGGAGGGTCTCGATTATCTGTTCCCTTACCTTTTCAAAATCCTCCGGATCAACAATCCCACCGGGATCCCTCCCCTTAAGGTTAACCCAGATGTAAATTCGTCTCGGGATCGCTTTGGTGTTTGACCAGTCGATCCTGAGATTCCCCGATTCTGGATCTTTTCTATATGAGATAAATCCTGCTTTTGCGAGTGGAATGTGGATCCAAAGGCGTTTAAAGGTTGGAATCGCGCAATGGTCAGATACCAGGGCAA
Organism: Thermodesulfobacteriota bacterium; assembly: GCA_041862515.1. Lineage (GTDB taxonomy): Bacteria > Desulfobacterota > BSN033 > WVXP01. The sequence goes on from JBGVTJ010000101.1 coordinate 5,901, forward strand.
CCAGAGTCTCTCTATCCGCACACCTCTTTAAAATCTCCCCAACAAGAGTATCGATAGCTTCGTACGACCTCTCATAAATCTTCCAGTAGAACTTACTCTCCTCATCTCCATACTCCTTCAGGCCCGGAGATATCTCCCGTGCAATTACATGGTTGATTCCGTCATGGATATGGATCTGAACCGCCATGAAATCCCAATCGGGATTCTTCCTCACCAGGTAATCCGACGCATCGATGTACCACCTTACCGATTCATCCAGAAGCTCATAATAGGTATCCCAATCGTTCCGGTATCGTGTGATGGGAGGTGGAATCTCTAAGCCCTCAACGAATGGCCCGATAGTTCTCTTTATCTCATCAGCAACTTCTTCCGGATAAGACCAACCCTTGGCCGCCCATACATCAGTTCGAAACAAGGTGAAATCTCTCCCATCAGGTGATAATTCTATAAGCTTAAACTTAAAAACACCCTCGACTTTATCGTCTTTAACCTGGATCAGTCCACTCTGATCCAAAAGTTCCTCTTTTAAGAAGGTTTCATACAGCCAATCGCTCCACCGTCCCCTTTCAAGAGTTGCAATACACCGGGTGGCATCCTTTTCCCTTGAGATGAGAAGCCTGTCGTATCCCCTGTTTTGGGAATCGATAAGGAGAAGGTGGTAACGTATGGGTTTTACTCCCTCCTCGATTACCTCCTCGATCCTCCATCCTACCTCAGACCACGAGTATTTTATCTCACTCTTAAGTGGCATATCACTCTCAAGTGGAGGAGAATATGATTTCGGAAGGTTGCTCCATCCCCTTGCCGGAGTAAAAGCGATCCTGGTCTCCTGCCCGAGGGCGATGGTTACCTCTTTGTCCGGTTTCCATTCCCTCGTGGTGTAGGTGTTTCCATAACTAATCCTCCAGGTAGCGCTAACCGGTCCGGTTCCATTTATCTGGATCCCCTTACGGATGGTTGGGGGCCAGGAGGTGGGCCAGTTTAGCAGGAGACATTTCTTGCCAGCTCTCTCGGCTGCATCCCAAAGGTATTCAGCATCGCAAACACTTGAAGTCGTTGTGGAATAGAATTTGTCCAGCGGGTCTCCCGGAAAATGCACAAAAAAGCTCGTTAACCCGTGGGTTCCTGCCCATGCCCCCGTCATCAGAGTTGCCCAATTGGTTGGCGTGTCGCATGGAGGAGAAGGGTAGAGTTCAGTGAAATAGCCATCTCCCATCAGCCCAGTGAAGTTTGGAAGTTTCCCCTCTTTGGAAAACCTATCAATAAACCTAGGACCGGCTCCATCGAATCCAAAGACGATCATCCTTTTTGGAACTTTTTTTCTCATTTGATCCTCCTCTATAGTGCGGGATGACAGCTTCGACCGTTTTCTGTCCACATCCCCTGTAAAGGGAAAGGGGATTGGTACTGCTCACAGCCACCCTGGTTTGCAGACGATGCAGACGGGAGATAGAAGAATTCCGTAACCTTGACAAGTCTTACCCCCAGGTCACTGCGTTTCTCGTCAATCTCAGTTCTCCTCAAATCGAATTCTACGAAAGGCCCTTTGGGGATATGGCCGGTGGAGGCCCATATAACTTCCGAAAGACCCTGGGAGGCATAACCCTTTTTATCATCATATACACTGTTGATGAAAATGAGGTGCTAAAGTTTGCGGAGTACCGGTCAACGGGAAAGGCGGAAAATACGCCTTCCATCCGGGAATGGATGCCGCTCTTTGACAAATATTTTGGATGACGTGTCTCCGTGGGCGGGACAAATGGCATAGGCACTCAATCTCCCAGCAAGGTTCAACACATCCTTAAGTGGTTTCCGGTTTCCAAGATGTCCTTTCGCAACAAATGCACGGCATCCTGAAATTCCTTGTGACCATCATGGATGAAGTGTTATGTGAGATCCAATGCTTTGTGTGCCACGTTCAAATCATATACACCATGATGTGCTTGAGGCCTTTGCCTTGAAATTCACTGAGGGTTTAAGCTTTTGGATTCAAGCCCCATTTCTCGTTGAATTCCTCGAATTTCGTGCCGTCTATCTTTTTTCCCCTCAACTCCGGTCCATCGGAGGAGTAACGGTGGGCACGGAACAGCATGACTGCTTTGATCCCCTTGAAGTCGTGCACAAATGGGCTGTTCCACTCCCAGCAGATTTCACAATCCCGGGTCACCTCGAAAACGCGCCCGCTCTCTCCCTCGCAGATCAATGTGTTGCCGTTGGCGAGCCGCTCTGCCCCAGCAATGTGAAGACTCAACATGCTGAAAACGGGCGAACCAATGTACTGCCATATGATTTCGCCGGTTTCCATATCGACTTCAACGACGCGCGACCGTCCCTGAAGGGGGTGGTGCGTGCCATTGTCGAAAACCAAGAGAGTACCGTCGGGAGTAATGGTGGGGTCGTGTTGGTGACTGATACTTCCCAAACCTCCCCATCGCCAGAGAACATCTCCTTCCGGCCAGGATATTTTCAAGACCGTGTCCAACTTCTGGGAACTAATCAGAATATCGCTCTCCGGCGTCAACTCGACCGCATTGAGGTGTGTCCATTCGGTCGGAAAATCGACCGCACAGAGCGTATCGACCTCCGGATCGAAATGTTCGTAGGCATGCCAGATTTGAACCGGCTCGCCTGCGCGATTTATCTCCCACACCGCGTCCGTCAACATTCCCTGCAACCGCGGCCGGCCACCAACCCCCACCCCTTGCAGAAGAAACGACATGAGATTCCGGTCGCCCTTGATCCGCTCCATTTGTTCCGGGGAGAATCCGCCCTTTATTCTTTTCGCGAGTTTCTCGGGCACCAACTCCCAGACGATCACCAACGTATTACCGTTGGCCATGCGGCACATGTCATGGTGAAATGTCTCGTGTTCCCAACGCCAGACCTCGTTGGAGTCCCAATCCAGTTCCAATAAGATGTCCGCTCTCCCAGCGGGTTCTCCGACGCCTACCCCGGTTTCCACCAGGGGTTGACCGCGGACAAGAAGGTTGCCGCCCGCAAGCAAGTACCCGTAGCCCGGTTGGAAGCCGGGAACTCCCCACCTATGAACTACACGTCCATCTTCATTAAGAAGGTAAACGGCATCCCCACCGATTGGCGTTACGAGAGTGTATCCTCCGAAAGAACGCGAGTCGCGATACGTTAGCCCTGTCGGGCGAAAAGGTGACCATCCCATGAGTGTTAACCTCCAAGTAAGTTAAGAGAAACTGAACAGAGTGCGTGCCAGTCCGATCATAACAAACCAATCACGTTATCACAAATTTTTTTTATCCCTGGGCTTTCCAATTTATTCCTCAATACGTTCAAATAGTCAAATACCTGAAGTTTCCGGAGTTTCTAGGGAACACCGCTATTCATGAGCGATATTTGCCGGAGAAGGGTCACATCAGAACAGGCCTTTGCCCGGGTTCCCTGGAGCGAACATTAAAGAATTTTGGCTAACTATTCTTAGTGAAGCGAACTCTAGAATGGTCCACAATTCTTTTCAGTGAGCGAAAGGGAATTTGGGCAACAGACCCGAGCAACCGAAGGGACAACGGTGTTCACTTAGAAAAAAGGAAATTTGCTATATAATCAGCAGGTTACAAAAATACTCCCTAATAC
>JBGVTJ010000102.1:0-11643 GCA_041862515.1 Thermodesulfobacteriota bacterium
CATTCTTAGTGAAAGGAACTGTAGAATGGTCCAAAAATAACTTTGAACAGCGAAGAGCGACTTTTCTAGAGATCTCAAAGAGACATGCTTAGGAGAACCCTATGGATTTTAATCTGACCACTGAACAGGAAATGATCCGGGACATGGTCAGGGATTTTGCCGAAAAAAATATCAAGCCCGTCGCCGCCCAATACGATGAGGAGAAACGGTTTCCCTCCGAAAACCTGAAGAAGATGGCCCAACTGGGTTTGATGGGGATGAATATCCCCGTCGAATTTGGTGGCTCGGAAGTCGGGGTTGTTGCATATAGCCTCGCGATGACGGAGATAGGCAGAGCCTGTGCCTCTCATGCCGTGACGACTTCCGTTACCAATATGGTTGCCGAGGTGATCTATGAGTTTGGCACAGAAGAAGTGAAGAGGAAACATATTCCCAAACTCTGCAATGGGGAATATCCCGCCGGTTCCTTTGCCATCACCGAACCCCATACGGGATCCGATGCTGCAAACATAAGAACTTCAGCCGTTTTTGATGGAACGCACTATGTTCTTAATGGAACCAAAACCATGATTACCAGCGGGGAATATGCCGGCGTTACCGTGGCATGGGCTGTTACGGACAAGAGCGCAAAAAAGGGAAAGGGGATCAGTGCCTTCGTCATTGAAAGGGGAACCCCTGGGTTCCTCATCGGAAAGGCTGAAGATAAGATGGGACACAGGGCCTCTTCCCTGAATGAACTCATCTTCGACAATTGCCGAATACCTAAGGAGTGCCTCCTGGGCCAGGAGGGAGAGGGATTTAAGATCGCTATGATGGAACTCGACGGCGGACGCATCGGCATCGGTTCCCTGGCCGTGGGAATTGGCCTTGGTGCCATGGATTTTGCGACACAATACGTGAAGGAGCGGGAGGCCTTCGGCCAGCCCCTTTCCAGATTCGAGGCCATTCAGTGGATGATAGCGGATAGCTACACGGAATTGGAATCGGCTCAACTTCTCGTCCTCAGGGCTGCCTTTTTAAAGGAAAATCGGTTACAATTTACGAAAGAAGCATCGATGGCCAAGTTATTTGCCACGGAGACGGCCAGACGAGTCGCCATTCGGGCTGTCCAGATGCTGGGTGGATACGGATATACGAGGGACTATCCGGTGGAGAGATACCTTCGCGATGTCATCGGTACGACCTTGTACGAGGGCACGTCAGAGGTCCAACGAATTGTGATCGCGCGGGAAATCCTTAAACGGTGACCCAGAGGGAGGGGAACCCAAAAAAGGAAGACCCTATGAGCGGTGAAAAGGACGCGTTTCTCCAAAAACATGACCTTTACGGGTGCTTTCAATGCGGAAAGTGTACGGGGGGCTGCCCCGTATCCCTCAAGTCAGATTTGAATATCAGGAGACTCATGATCGAGGTCCTCCTCAGGGACAACCTAGGCCCCATCGTCCGGGGAGAGGATATCTGGGATTGCACCACCTGCAAGACATGCACTCTCCGTTGCCCGAGGGGTCTGGAACCCATGAATTTACTCATCGGCCTTCGAACCCTGTTGGTCGAGGAGGGCCATATTCCCAAGACGTTGATAGACGCCCTCGAAAGTGCTTACAAATACGGAAATCCATGGAACGCCGCGAAAAACAAGAGGAGCGATTGGGCACACGAATTAGCCCTCAAGGTCCTTCCCCAGGGGGATCAAGCGGCGAACCTCTATTTCGTTTGCTGTACGGCAGCCTACGACACCCGGCTTCAGAATGTGGCTCGATGTTTAGTTCATTGCCTTCGCCAGATCGAATATGACTTCGCCACGCTTGGAGACGAGGAGATCTGTTGTGGAAGCGAGATTCGGAGAATGGGAGAAGAGGGTCTCTTCGAAATACTCATGCACGGGAATATTGAAAGCTTCAAGAAGTACGATATTCGGTCCATCGTCACCACTTCCCCTCACTGTTACAACACCATAAAAAACGATTATGCCGCGGATGGTCTGGAGGTGCGTCACTATACCCAGGTCTTAGCCGAGGCCATTGGGAAAAAAAACCCCTTCTCCGGAGAGATAAAAAAGGTCATTACCTATCACGACCCCTGTTTCCTGGGAAAGCAGAACCGAATCTTTGATGAGCCCAGAGACATACTGAAAAACATTCCCGGGGTTACCTTGGTCGATTTCGATCGATCCAGGGAGAACAGCCTTTGCTGTGAAGGCGGGGGCGGACGAATGTGGGTGGAGGCCTCCGGTCAGGGCCCCCGATTGGCGGAAACCCGAATTCAGGATGCGGTGGAGATGGGGGCTGAGATTCTCGCCACGGCCTGCCCTTTTTGCCTGCTGACCTTTGAGGATGCCGTAAAAACCACCGGCAATGAGGAGAGACTCCGGGTCATGGACATCACCGAGATTCTCGATGAAGCCCTTTGCGAATGAGGACTCCATCTGGCGGTCTCATTGTATGAAAAAAAGGAGGGAGCATGGAAATCATCGTCTGTATCAAGCGGGTTCCCGAGACCGCCGATGCAGACATTGTCATTGACAAGACAGGAAGGGATATCGAGAGGGAAGGCCTCGTTTTCGATATCAACGAATGGGACAACTACGCGGTGGAGGAGGCGATCCTCCTGAAGGAAAAATATGGGGGCTCTGTCACCGTCATTTCCCTAGGCCCAGAGGAAGCCAACGAAACGCTGAGGAAAGCGCTGGCCATGGGGGCATATAAGGCAATACGCCTTACAGACCCGGCCTTCCAGGATTCCGACGGATATGCAATCGCTCGGATCCTGAGCCGGGCTATTGGCCCCTTGCCATATGATCTGATTCTCACGGGTGTTCAGACAGAGGATGATGGCTATGGTCAGGTGGGGCCGACCTTGGCAGAAATCCTTCAAATCCCCCACGCCTCAATCGTCAACAAGATCGAGGCAATTGAGAACGGCAGAGCAAGGGTGCATCGGGAACTCGAAGGAGGGCTCGACGAAGTTGTTGACCTGGAACTTCCCGCGGTTCTCACCATTCAGTCCGGTATTAACGAGCCGAGATATGTCTCTATCATGGGAATCCGGAGGGTGGCCAAGATAGAGATCAAAGTCCTCGATCTCCACGAGCTTTCCATGAAACCCGATGAGGCGGGAGAGCCTGGATCCATGACCGTTGTGGAACGGGTATTTTTTCCTCCCACTGGAGAGGGCGCTCAGATTCTCGAGGGAACGGCGGACGAGATTGCCGATAAGGTCATTTCCATACTCAAGGAGAAGGGAGGGGTGGCCTAGGTGGGGAATATCATAGTGCTCGTTGAACATCGGCGGGGGGAAATTCGAGATATCACCTTCGAGATGCTCATGAAGGGGAAAAAGCTGTCCGAAAGTACGGGGAGGCCGCTCAACGCCATTCTCTTTGGCAACAATGTGGGGGGAATGGCCGAACAGCTGAGAAGTCGGGCCAAACGGGTCGTCCTCATTGAAGACCAGAAACTGGAAAACTTCAACTCCGAAACCTATCAGCAGGCTCTGAGAAATGTGATCGAAGGGGAGAAGCCCTTTCTCCTCCTCATAGGCCATACGGCTTTTGGCATGGATCTGGCCCCGAGCCTCGCTGCACTGTTGAACGCTCCGTTGGCAACAGACTGTATCGATGTCATGGTGGAGGATAATCGGATTAAAGCGATACGCCAGCCATATGGTGGCAAGGTGAACGTCGAGGTCTGCCTCAAGCCGGCCGAACAATCAATGGTTACCGTCCGGCCCGCCTCGTTCTCCGTGGAGGAATACTCCTTGGATGGAGAAATCATCAGGGTCTCCTCGCCCGTCACGGGGGAAAGTGCCTCCAAGCGGTTTGTTGAATATGTGGAGGCGGCGGCTGGAGAGCTGGACATCACACAGGCCCCTATTCTGGTTTCCGTTGGTCGGGGTATAAAAGGCCCTGAGAATATTCCCGTGGTGCAAGAACTTGCTGATTCCCTTGGGGCCGTCCTCTCTTGTAGTCGTCCCGTGGTCGACAAGAAGTGGCTTCCCAAAGACCGACAGGTGGGAACTTCCGGCAAAACGGTAAAACCCAAGGTCTACATTGCCATTGGCATCAGCGGTGCCTTTCAGCACGCTGCTGGCATGAAGGGATCCGGGACTATCATAGCCATCAACAGGGATTCCAAGGCGCCAATCTTCAATATTGCCCAGTACGGAATCGTGGGGGACCTCTTCAAGATTGTTCCGGCTCTCAAGGGGAAAATCAAGGAGGCGTTCGGATAACCTAATACATGTCATCACAAATATGACGACTGTATATGCTGAAAAAGAAGGCAGGGAAAATTTACATTAGTGCTCAGAATATGTCGTTACCGCAGAGACACCAGGTAATGTCGTAGAGCCCATGGCGTTCCTCAGCGTCAGGTTGGAGGAGCAGCCCTGCGGGCCTTAAAGCGGGAGGGAGAAGCTTCCTTGCCTCAACCCTTGAGCGAAGAAAGAGCGGAGCGGTTCTCAAGCCTAAACGCGCGAGGCACCCAGTGTCTTCGCGGCAGATAAACACCGGGATTTTTCAGGAGGGAGCGCCCTAACCGTAAGAGGAAAACATGGACTTCGAACTCACCGATGAACAGAAGGATATCCAGCGGGCAGCCAGGGAGTTCGCCCAGGGAGAATTCGACAGAGATTTGGCCATAGAATTGGAGATGAAGCATGAATTCCCCTGGGGCATCTTCAAAAAAGCGGCCCAACTCGGATTCATGGGTATCCATTACCCTGAGGAGTATGGAGGACAAGGCTTGGGAATCTTCGAAAACGGGTTGATCGTTGAGGAATTCTGCCGCAGAGATTCTGGCATTGGCGCAGCGCTGAGCCTTGCGGACTTTGGATCCGAACTCATCCTGAGATTCGGCACCGATGAGCAGAAGAAAAAATATCTCACGCCCATTACCAAAGGGGAAATCCTCTCATCCGGGGCCATCACCGAGCCCGACCACGGAAGCGACATCACGAGGATGTCCACCACAGCCATTAAAGAAGCGAAACATTATATCATCAACGGAACGAAGAACTTTATCTCCAATGGACACGTTGCCGGCTTTACCACCGTCCTCTGTCAGATCGATCCCAATGCTACCCCTCCTCATCGAGGGCAGTGCATGATCGTCGTGGAAAAGGGGACCCCCGGATTCGAGGCAACGCCCATTCAGGAGAAGATGGGGATCAAAATGTCTCCAACGAGTGAGCTCTCTTTCAGTGATGTCAGGGTTCCGATAGAGAACTTGGTGGGGGAGGAAAAGCGGGGGTTTTACCACGTCATGGAATTCTTCGACGAGAGCCGTATCGAAATCGCTGCTCAGGCCTTGGGAATTGCTGAAGGCGCCTTCGACCGTTCCTTGGACTATGCCAAGCAGAGGGAACAGTTCGGCCGCAAGCTGGCGGAATTCCAAATAACCCAGCACAAGCTTGCGGACATGGCCACCAAGATTGAAACGGCCAGGTTACTCACCTATAAGTCGGCCATGAACTACGATCTGGGTAAAATCGATCCCATGTTGGCCTCCATGGCCAAGATGTATGCCGGAAGGATTGCCGTGGAGGTGGCCGATGAGGCCATCCAGATCCTGGGCGGATATGGGTATATCCTGGACTACGAGGTGGAACGATTTTACCGGGATGCCAAGGTAACGGAGATCTACGAGGGCACGAGGGAGATTCAGAAGAACACCATAGCCAGAGCCCTCTTGGGGAAACTGAAATAGCGGACACTGATGCAAAGCTGATATGGTGAAAATGGCAGAGAATACGAAAAAAGCGGGGCAAAAAAGGCGTGTTTCCCAGGCCGTTGTTATCGGGGCCGGCATCGCGGGGATGCAGGCCTCCCTGGATATCGCCGATAAAGGGTTTAGGGCCATCTTGGTTGAGAGGGAACCCACCATCGGCGGTCACATGGCTCAGCTCGATAAGACTTTCCCAACTCTGGACTGTTCTTCCTGTATCCTGACACCGAAGATGGTCGAGGTTGGCAACCATCCCAACATAGATCTCATGACGTACTCCGAGGTTATCGACATACGGGGTGAGATAGGCCACTTCCATGTCACCATCAGGAAGAAGCCCCGATACGTTGATGTAAGGACGTGCACCGCATGTGGTCTCTGTGCCGAGGCGTGCGTTCACCAGGGAAGGATTCCCAATGAGTTCGATATGGGTATCGGCAAACGGGCCGCCGCATTCATACCCTTCCCCCAGGCAGTACCGCAAACGTACGTCATTGACCCAAACCATTGTCTCATGCTGACCAGGGGAAAATGCGGAAAAGAACCCAAATGTCAGAAGGTTTGCAGTATCAACGCCATCGATTTCACGCAACAAGAGGAAACCATCACCGTCCGTACAGGCGTCATTGTCGTGGCCACGGGTTATGATCAATTTGACCCAACGTTGAAACCAGAATACGGGTACGGCCGATATGAGAACGTCCTCTCCGGAATCGAATTTGAGAGACTCTGTTCCGCATCAGGACCTACAAAAGGAAAAATCATGGTCAATGGAAAGGAACCCAAGCGGGTTGCCTTTATCCAATGCGTCGGATCCAGGGATAAGACCGTCGGAAACGAATACTGTTCTCGGGTGTGCTGCATGTACACGGTTAAACACGCCCATTTAGTACGAGAACATATTCCCGATGCCAGGATTACGGTCTGGTATATGGACATCAGGGCCTTCGGAAAGGGATACGAGGAATTCTACGATAGAGTCCAGAGGGAGAATATCCATTTTAGACGGGGAAATCCCTCTGAGGTTTATCAAAGGGGAGGGTCGCTGGTCGTCCGTGGAGAAGATACTATTCTCGGAGAACCCTGCGAGGAGGAGGTGGATCTTGTGGTGCTGGCGACTGGTCTCGTGGCAAGAAAGGACGCAGGAGAGATCGGGAAAATGTTGGGACTCTCTCGAACCCCCGATGGGTTCTTCGAAGAAGCTCAGACGGAAGAGACCATCTCCACCCCCAGAGCAGGCGTGTTCCTTGCCGGTTGTTGCCAGAGTCCCAAAGACATCCCCGACACGGTGGCCCAGGCGAGTGCTGCTGCTGCCTTGTCCTGTATATGCCTGGCCAAAGGAGGAGGCTGAAGGTTAGGATGAAGGTCGGTGTTTACGTCTGCCATTGCGGGATCAATATTGCGGACCATGTGGATGTAGAGGCAGTCAAGAACTTTGCCGAGAATCATCCTCAGGTTGCCGTCGCCAGAAACTACACCTATATGTGTTCGGATCCAGGCCAAGATCTCATCGTGCACGATATTGAGGAGTATCAGCTCGACCGTATCGTGGTAGCAGCTTGTACACCCACAATGCACGAGGCCACCTTTCGGAACACCCTTTCCAAATCGGGGCTCAACCCTTACTGCCTTGAAATCGCGAATATTCGGGAACAGTGCTCATGGGTTCACAGCGACCAAACCAGAGCCTCAGAAAAAGCCAAAGAACTGGTCTCCGCGGCCATCGCCAAGGCATTGCTCCTAGAACCTCTGGAGGAAAGAGAGGTCCAGGTGAGGCGATCCGCCCTAGTGATCGGAGCAGGGATTGCGGGGCTTCAATCAGCACTGGACATAGCCGATTCGGGGTTTGAGGTATTCCTCGTCGAGAAGGATCCTAGCCTCGGGGGCCGTATGGCCCAATTGAATAAAACCTATCCCACTATGACAACGACAGAAGATTTCATCTCGTTGAAAATGAAAGATGTCGAGAAACATCCCAACATCGAGCTCTTAACCTACAGCGAGATCGTGGCCGTAGAAGGGTATGTGGGAAACTTCACCGTCGCAGTGAGAAAAAAACCGAGGTACATCACCCCCTTTAAGTGCTCCAGTTGTGGTCAATGTGAGGAGATATGCCCTGTAAGGGTCCCCAACGAATTCAACCTCGGGCTGGACCGTAGGCCGGCAATCTACCTTCCCTTTCCCCAAGCCATTCCCCACTGCTATGTAATCGACCCCGATGCATGTCTATACCTAACGAGGGGAGAATGCGGCAGGTGCATCGAAGGGTGTCCCTCCGGGGCCATTGATTTCACACAAGAAGAGACGGAAAGGACCATTGATGCGGGGACGATTGTCGTCGCCACCGGATTCGAGCCCTTTGATGCCAGGTTGAAGCCGGAATTCGGATATGATCGCTATGAGAGGGTCATTACCGGCCTGGAACTCGAACGGCTCCTCTCTCCTTCAGGCCCTACGGACGGGAATTTGCCTGCTTATTGGGGCGAGCCGGAGAGTATCATCTTCATCCAGTGCGTGGGGTCCAGGGACAAAACCGTCGGAAATGAATACTGCTCGAGGATCTGTTGCATGTATACCGCAAAACAGGCTCACCTCCTCAGGGAGAAATTCCCCGGTTCGAGGATCACCGTCTGTTATATCGATGTAAGGGCCTTCGGGAAGGGGTGCGAGGAGTTTTACGAAAGGGTCCAGAAGACGGGGGTTATCTACCGCAAAGGAATTCCCTCGGAAATTTATAAACGAGGAGACAAGCTCATCGTAAAGGCTGAGGATTCCCTTGCGGGGGAGCTCTATGAGGAGGAGACCGACCTCGTTGTTCTGGCCACCGGACTTACTCCAGCGAGAGAAGCCGATAAACTTCGGAACCTCCTCAAGTTGAACCGAACGCCGGATCGGTTCTTCATGGAGGCCCATCCCAAGCTGAGACCCTTGGACACAGCTATCGATGGGATCTACCTGTCCGGTACATGCCAGGGCCCAAAGGAGATTGCCGATACCGTTGCCCACGCCCACGGAACTGCTTCGCGGGCTACCATTCCCTTGTTCCAGGGAAAGGTTAAGGTTGAACCCGTCACCGCGTCGATAGATACTGAGATATGCTCCGGATGTGGCCTCTGTGAGGACGTGTGCGAATATCAAGCCTTGAAAATGGACGCATACCGAGGGCATATGGCCGTAAACCCGGCCTTGTGTAAAGGATGCGGGGCTTGTCACTCCGTCTGTCCGGTCAAGGCTATAGCGGTGAAGCAGTTCAAAACCGAACAGGTTCTCGTTCAGATCGAGATGATGGCATAATGGGGAGCCATCGGTCCCATCAATGATCCTCAGGGGTTGACCATGCACGATGGGTACCATGAAAATGGCAAGGTGAAATTGAAGGGGATGGTTCACGTATATACCGGTGCGGGGAAGGGGAAGACCACAGCCGCCCTTGGCTTGGCCATGCGGGCCCTCGGCCATGGCCTCAAGGTTTATGTCATCCAATTTATGAAGGGGAATATCCGGTATGGTGAGGTAGAAATGGCTCGTCAGCTCTCTCCCAATCTAGTCATTAAGCAGATGGGGCGGGATACGTTCGTCGATCGAAACAATCCCGATAGCATCGATATCGAATTAGCCCAGAAGGCCTTTCAACTAGCAAAGGATGTCATTGGAGGCGGGGAGTATGATATCGTGGTATTAGACGAAATCAACGTGGCCGTGGATTATGGCCTCGTTTCCCTCCAGGCCTTACTGGGCCTCCTCGAGTCCAGGCCAACCCATGTGGAATTGGTCCTCACAGGGAGAGACGCAAAAGGGGAGTTGATTGAAAGAGCAGACCTCGTAACGGAGATGGTAGAGGTAAAGCACTATTATCGGCAAGGTACCCATTCCAGGAAGGGCATTGAGCTTTAATGGGCTCGAGATCTCTGGGAAAAGAGCTCATCGTTACTCAAAAAATTTTCACTCAGAGCTCCTTTCCCCAGTTTTTAGGGGGATAGTGTTACATTTCTTACAAGGGGGGATTCCATGTTTCGGGAAGATCATTTGAAGAAAATCGGGGATGAGGAGAAACGGTGGGCAGAGGACTTGGGCAAGATCCTATCGGAAGTCCCCGAGAGGCAACCACGATTTTCGACCGTTTCCGATATGGAGATGAAAGGGCTCTACACCCCGAAAGACATCGAGAATATAGACTATTCAAGGGATATCGGCTTTCCCGGTGGCTACCCCTTTACCCGAGGGGTTCAATCCTCGATGTACCGGGGAAGGATCTGGACGATGCGAATGTTTTCCGGATTAGGCGGGCCTGAGGAGACAAACCAGCGGTTTCATTATCTGCTGGAACATGGAGAAACCGGGCTATCCATCGCCTTCCACTACCCTACCCTCATGGGGTACGACAGCGACTCCCCCATGGCGAGGGGTGAGATCGGGAAATGCGGGGTGGCCGTGGATACTCTTAAGGATATGGAGATCCTTTTAGAGGGAATTCCCCTGGACAAAGTCACCACGTCGATGACCATCAATCCCCCGGCCTCTATTCTCCTGGCCATGTACATCGTCGTGGCGGAAAAACAGGGGGTGAGTAAGGGCCAGATCGGGGGAACCATACAGAACGACATGCTCAAGGAGTTCATCGCCCAAAAAACCTTGATGCTTCCCCCTCAGCCCTCGATGCGGCTCATCGTCGACACCATAGAATACTGCACCAGGGAAGTTCCCCGATGGAATACCATCAGTATCAGCGGATATCATATCAGGGAAGCCGGATCTACGGCAGTCCAAGAACTTGCCTTTACCCTGGCTGATGGAATTGCTTACGTCGAAGCGGCACTGGAAAGGGGATTGGAGGTTGACGATTTTGCCCCCCGGCTCTCCTTCTTCTTCGATTCTCACATCGACTTCTTCGAGGAGATTGCCAAGTTCCGGGCGGCCAGGCGCATATGGGCTCGGATTATGAAGGAGAGGTTTGGGGCTAAAAATCCCCGCTCCTGGATGCTCCGGTTCCATACCCAGACGGCGGGATGTTCGCTGAGCGCTCAACAGCCTTACAATAACGTTGTCCGAACCGCCTGCGAAGCCCTTGCAGCTGTGCTGGGGGGAACCCAGTCCCTGCACACCAATTCCCTGGATGAGGTCTATGCCATCCCCACAGAGGAGGCCGCTACCATCGCCCTGAGGACCCAGCAGATCTTGGCAGAGGAGACGGGGGTTACCAACACCATTGATCCCCTAGCGGGTTCTTATCTCGTTGAAGCTCTAACCGATCGAATAGAGGCGGACGCACTGGAGTACATTCAGAAAATCGACGACATTGGAGGAATGCTCGCTGCCATCGAGACGGGGTATCCCCAGATGGAAATCGCGGAGGCCGCCTATCACTATCAGAAGCTGATCGATGACGGGAGAAAGGTGGTTGTGGGGGTAAATAAATACGCAACCGATCATCCTCCCATCACCACATGGAAGATGGATCCGGAGATTGAGAGGAGGCAATTGAAAAGGTTGCGAGAAGTTAAGGAGATGAGAAACGGAAAAAAGGTGAGAGATCGTTTGGAGGAGCTCAGAGGGGCCGCAGAGGGGGATGAGAATCTCATGCCTCATATCATCAACGCCGTGAGGGCGTACGCCACATTACAGGAGATATGCGACGTCTTCAGGGAGGTCTTCGGCACCTACACGGATCCGGGGAGGTTTTAAGTGGTCTAATAGAGGTCCACAGAGTATACTAAGAGATTACAGAGACACTGGAAAAGGAAGCTCTGAGCGCGAATCTAAGATTTTTTCGCGAACCATTCTTGGTGAGCGAAACGGCCGCAAACCCACTGTTTGAGCCGAAGGGCAAGTCTTGGATTTGCAGTGAAACAAACTGTAGAATGGTCGAAAAAAATTTCTGAGTGGCGAAGAGCGACCTTTTTAGAGTTCCCCACAAATCCTG
>JBGVTJ010000103.1:0-2620 GCA_041862515.1 Thermodesulfobacteriota bacterium
TGGTAACTATCAGGGGATCGTCTATCAAACCTGTCGATCCCTTGACAACTGAAGAATGAGGGAGTGATTAGATGGCAGAAGAATCTCACCTTATCGAATTCTACGGGACGGAGTGTTCCCATTGTCGCTCCATGGAACCTCTGATCGCCAGGCTCCAGGATGAGGAAGGTGTTATGATCCAGAAGCTTGAGGTCTGGCACAACGAGGAGAACGTTAAACTGATGCGGGAATATGATAAGGGCTACTGTGGGGGTGTTCCCTTCTGCTACAACACGAAAACCGGGAAGTGGCTCTGCGGGTCCGTGAGTTATGAAAAGCTGAGGGAGTGGGCCCTGGGAAAATAGCCTCCCTTTCCTTGAAGGAGATACAGTGATGATCGAGCAATTCGATCCCCACAAGGGGAAGATACTGAGGATACTCCAACCGGACGGACGATGCGAGGAAAAACTGAAGCCTGATTTGGCCGACGATACGGTCAAAACCCTCTATCGGGAGATGGTTTTCATACGGCAAGCTGATCAGCGGGCTTTATCCCTTCAACGTCAGGGGAGATCTGGGACGTACGCTCCCTGTCAGGGTCAGGAGGCCGCACAGGTGGGGAGTACATATGCCCTTGGTGAGGGTGATTGGATCTTTCCGTCCTTCCGGGAAACGGGAGCCTGCTACATGAGAGGTGTTCCTCTGAAGGACATCTTATTATACTGGATGGGAGACGAGAGGGGACAGAAGGTTGCTGAAGGTACGAATGTTTTTCCCATTTCCATCCCCGTTGGGAGCCATCCGCTCCATGCGGTCGGTGTGGCATGGGCCGCTCAGTTGCAGGGGGAGAAAATCTGTACGGTGGCCTATTTTGGCGATGGAGCTACCTCCGAAGGGGATTTCCATGAAGCCATGAACTTCGCCGGCGTCTTTCAGACACCCACGATCTTTTTCTGCCAGAACAACCAATACGCAATCTCAGTTCCCCGAAAGATACAGACGGCTGCAAAGACACTAGCCCAGAAGGCGATGGCCTATGGGTTTAGCGGAATTCAGGTTGACGGCAATGACCTGTTCGCCGTCTACGCGGCCACAAGGGAGGCCAGGGAGAAGGCCATTTCCGGCGGGGGACCTACCATGATCGAGGCGGTCACGTATCGTTTCGGTCCCCATACCACGGCCGACGATCCAACCAAGTATCGGGCTGATGAGGAGCTTGAGGAATGGAAGCCCCTGGATCCCTTGCTCAGGGTGCAGAAATATCTCGAGGGAAAAGAGCTTTGGACCAAGGATTGGGAGGCACAGATCAAGGAAGAGGCTGAAAAATCCATAAGTGAAGCCGTCCAGGATGCAGAAGGTGTTGTCGAGCCTAAGCCCGAGGAGTTTTTCCAGTTTGCCTTTGCGGAGATGACGCCCAATCTGAAGGAGCAGATGGATGACTTTTTGGCCTTCTTAAAGGAGAAGGGAGATTGAGATGGCGAAGCGGAATATGGTGGAAGCCATCAACAGCGGATTAATGGAGGAGATGGAGAGGGATTCCACCGTGATGGTCTTGGGGGAGGACGTGGGGAGAGAGGGAGGGGTGTTTCGCGTGACCGATGGGCTTCAATCCAAATTCGGGCCCAAACGGGCGGTGGATACGCCCCTGGCCGAGTCGGGAATTGTCGGGGTAGCTCTGGGTCTGGCGGTCAAGGGATTGAAACCCGTGGCGGAACTCCAATTCATGGGGTTCCTTCCCCCTGCATTGGATCAAATTATCTGCCACATCTCCAGGATGCGAAACCGCTCCAGGGGAAGGTTTACCTGTCCCATGGTGATCCGAATGCCTTATGGCGGCGGCATCCATGCGCCTGAGCACCATTCAGAGAGTACTGAGGCCATGCTGGCCCATATCCCCGGAATCAAGGTGGTGATTCCTTCCACCCCCTCCGATGCGAAGGGGCTGATCGTTTCAGCGATCAGAGATCCCGACCCCGTTCTCTTTTGCGAGCCCAAGCGGATTTATCGGGCAATCAAGGAAGAAGTTCCCGATGGAGAGTATACGATCCCCATCGGGGAGGCCAGGGTGGTTCGGGAGGGAGATGATGTCACGGTGGTCTGCTGGGGGGCCATGGTGCGGGAAGTTCTCAACGCGGCTGAGAGGATCAAAGAGGAGGGGGTTAATGCGGAAGTGATCGACTTGAGAACAATTTCTCCCTTGGACGATGGAACCATTTTGACATCGGTCGAGAAGACCGGCAGGGCGGTCATCGTTCACGAGGCAGCTCGGACGTGTGGCCTCGGGGCTGAGATTATCGCGAGGATAAATGAAAAGGCGCTCCTCTCTTTGGAGGCCCCCGTGGAGAGGGTAGCGGGATATGATACGGTCTTTCCCCTATTCAAATTGGAGCATCATTACCTTCCTGGGCCCGAGAGGATCCTGAGGGGAATCCGGAAGGTAATGGCTTTTTGAGGAGATTTCCATGGCTTACGAATTCAAGTTGCCGGATTTAGGCGAAGGGCTGACCGAGGGCGAGATCGTTGAATGGTTGGTAAGGGAGGGAGACTCCATCGAAGAGGGCCAGGTGTTCGTCAAGGTGGAGACGGACAAAGCCGTGCTTGAAATACCATCCCCCCGGAAAGGAACGGTTCTCCAGATTGG
>JBGVTJ010000104.1:0-12162 GCA_041862515.1 Thermodesulfobacteriota bacterium
CGGCCGTGGTCACGGAAGGCATCGAGGGTTGCAGGCGGAACGGTATTGACGGTGTCGGGGCCGATCAATTCCTCGACGTACATCACATCACGGTAATGCGGGTTCTTGACACCGGTGCTTGCCCACAGGAGGCGCTGAACGCGGGCGCCATTTTTTTTGGGGGCGAAAAAGCGTTGATCCTCATAGGTTTCTCTAAAACGCAGATAAGCTGCTTTGGCGTTGGCAATGGCGATTTTTCCCCGCAGAGGGGAATCATCAGGCAGTAACTTATCAACGGCAACATCGACCCGGCTGACAAAAAAGGAGGCAACGGATGCGACCCTGCTGAGATCACCGCCCGAATTGGCCAACTTCTCCAATCCGGAGAGGTATGCTTCGGAAACATCGAGAAAATCCTGGAGTGAGAACATCAGGGTGACGTTGACATTGATGCCTTCCCCGATGAGGGCCGCAATGGCGGGAAGTCCTTCCGAGGTGGCAGGTACCTTTACCATCACATTAGGGCGGTTGATAGCGGCGAAGAACCGCCGCGCCTCGGCGATGGTGCCATTGGTATCATGGGCAAGTCGAGGCGAAACCTCCACGCAAACATACCCATCCACGCCATCGGTTCTTTCGTAAACAGGGGCCAGCAAATCAGCCGTGGTCTGGATGTCTTCAATAACCAAACGTTCATACAGGCTTTCCGGGCTGGCATGGGGATCTTCCCTGAGCCTGACAGTCATGGCTTCGTCATAATCGGTGCTCCCGGCGATGGCCTTTTCAAATATTGCAGGGTTGGAAGTGACCCCGACAATTTCGCCAGCATCGATCATCCCTTTCAATTCCCCGGAGGTCAGCAACCCCCGGCGGATATTATCATACCAGATGCTTTGACCGAGCTTCTGAAGCTCGACGAGGGGATTGTCTTTCACCTTTATTGCTCCTTCAGTATCTGTTCAATCTCCAGTCATAGTCTTGGTGGTCCACTTTTGTCCGTTCTGCATTTTCCTCGAGGAACTCCCTATCATCTCGATTATATAAATACCGAGCAATAAACCGCAATCTTTCAGGAAGGGTTTTTCCAAAGTCCGACGCATACCACGAAAAGATGCGCGAAAGGGAAACACGATTTTTCCCCTCTCGACCGTGATGCCTCCACCATTCAAGAGGGTTTCCCCGGCAATGGTAGCTGCTTTTCCAAGTCACCCTCTGAGGCAGGGTGGCACTTCCTCAAGTCATCTCCTGGCCACAGGCCCTGCCCCTCAGGTGGAAGAAAAATCTGAGGCCCTTTCTCACCTTTTCGGAGAAGATTTTCCCTGACAAGAAGGTCCCAGCAACTCTCTTATTTATCTCCCCCAGCGTCGGATACGGATGGACGGCAGATGCCAGAGTTGAGAGTTTGACTTTTCCATTTACGATAGCCACCCACTCACTGACCAAATCTCCTGCGCGCGGCCCTAAAATTTGAATGCCGATAGGGCGTTCTTTTTCATCGAGGAGCATCTTGATCTTTCCAACCTTTTCACCCTCGGCAAGGCTCCTATCGTTGTCCTTGAACTCCTCCGTCCATACTGAATAATCAATCCCGGCAGCCTGTGCCATTTTTTCGTTCATCCCGATGCTAGCGAGTTCCGGATCCGTATAGGTACACCAGGGGAGAAAGGTATAGTCCGTCTTTCTGGGAAGGTGAAAAATCGCATTGCTGATCACAATGCCCCCTTCATATCCGGCTGCATGGGTGAACAGGTAGGCCCCCGTGACATCTCCCGCCCCATAGATATGCCTATGGTTCGTTCTCAGTCGTTGGTCTACTTTGAGACCCTTCCGATCATAGGCAACGCCAATATCCTCCAATCCCAAGCCACGTAAATTCGCTTCTCTTCCCATGGCAACCAGGAGGGTTTCAGCCTTCAGGTCGATGGTTTTCCCCTCCCCAGTTTTAATAGTTATCTCTCTTTCATTTCCCAGGTCTCTCGTGCTGACAACGGAGGAGTTGAGATAGAACGTTATCCCCTCGGCACTCATAACATTCATGACCTGGTCCGCCATGTCTTTGTCTTCCTTACTGAGAATCTGATTGCTTCGCTGAACAACGGAAACCCTTGTTCCCAGGCGGCAAAAAGCCTGTGCCATCTCGATGGCAATGGGGCCGGCTCCAAGAATAATCATGGTTTTTGGCAACCTATCGAGCGAAAAGATCTCCTTATTCGTGATATGCGGTGTCCTATCCAGTCCCTCTATCGGAGGAATGGAAGGTGAGGAACCAGTAGCGATAACCCAATTCTTGGCAGTATGGGTTTCCCCATTTAACCGAATGGCATGTTCATCGGCAAAATACGGCTCTCCTAACTCCACCTTGACACCGAGCTTGCAGAACCTCTCCTCGGAGTCGTGCTTTTGTATGACGCTGATAACCAATTGGATTCTCTTGGCCACCTCTCGAAAATCCACTGGCTTGACTTCCACGGCTGGCAGGCCAAATTGTTCGGCATTTTTCATCAAATGGTACACATGGGCCGTCCGAATGAGCGTTTTACTGGGAACACATCCGAAATGAAGGCAGTCTCCCCCAAGTTCTTTTTCCTTTTCAACGAGAAGGGTCTTCGCGCCAAGCTGAGCTGATCCCGATGCGACGGTTAAGCCTCCTGATCCCCCACCTAAGATACCCATATCAAAATCATACTCTGCCATGACCCCCTCCTTAGTAATCCCCTTGCATTGGGACTCACGTCACTAAATGGTAATTTCAAATGTCAAAACTCCCCATTAAGATCTCCGAAGAACTGGGAAAAGGAGTTCTGAGCCCGAATTTGCCCCGTAGTTGAATTAAAATGTGGATTGGTTCCTCGCGGGCCTTTCCATTTCTCGAGAAGTTCGCCGATTGCTGGCGTCAACATTTTTGCAACAACGGGGTTAAGATTTTTTCGTTTTCGATTTTCCTGGGTTTCTGGAGAAAACCGTTGTCCTTGAGCGTAATTTGCCGGAGAAGTGCGGTAGCCATCGAGGGCGAGCAGGAAGGGGTCAGTATTCCCCGGGACTCCGAAAGGATCACTTTGGAAGCATTGGAGCGAAGGGACAAGGGTTTTCTCTCATGAAAAAGCTTTTGGGCGGCGAAGAACGACGTTTTCAGAGATCTCCTATTTGCCACTTGGCATTTATTTGAACTTTGGACTTTGTCATTTTTCATTGTCAATCTTCCTTTAACCCCAACGGACCTTTCCGGAACAACGCCGCGGCGGATAAATTCCTTGGCAGCTTCCCTGGCACATAAAAACTGACCTGTTAGATTGATATCCAAGACAAGCTGCCATTGATCCAACGTCATATCAATAAACTTGGCATCTTTTTGCACTCCTGCATTATTGACCAGGATATCGATGGTGCCGTATTCCTTGAATATGGTTTCGAACATTGCCAGCACGTGATCTTCTTTGCTGACGTTGGCTCTCACCGCAATGGCTTCCCCGCAGTCATTTCTTATATGCTGTACGACATCATTGGCAGCTTCTTCATTGGAGGAAAAATTCACCACGACCCGGGCGCCTGAAAGTGCTAAAGCTTTGGCAATGGCTTGTCCGATACCGGAACTCGCACCCGTGACCAATGCGACTTGACCTTTCAAAAGGTCACGTGGCCTACCGAGCACGTCATCGCGGAAGGACTTTTCCATGGTTACTCCTCCCCTTTGATCTTTTTGATGATCTTTGGGATGAAGAGGGAAAAGATGAAGAGGCCAACGGAGAAGAACACCTTAAAGGAGAGAAGTTCTCCCCAGTTGCCGCTCGCCCAGACCTCTTTGATGGTACCCACGAAGAAGGTGAAAATGAAGGTGCCCACGATGATGCCCAGTCCCGTTCCGAATACGTAATCCCAGAACCGCACTTTTGTTAACCCCATGCCGAAATTCATAGGGGTGAAGGGGAAATAGACGAGCCGCAGATAAAGGGTTGTGGCGAAACCGTTGTGCTCGATAGCGTCGTCGTATTTCTTCAGCCGGTCCCCGATCAAGGAGGCGGCGAAATCCCTTCCCAGGGTTCTTCCGATCCCAAAAGCGGCACTGGCGCCGACCATGGCCCCTACCCACACAAACAGAAACCCCCAGTAGGCCCCGAAAATGGCTGCTCCCAAGGCGGTAAGCAGGGTTCCGGGTACAAACAGGCATACTCCCACGGCGTAAACCAGCATATACAACACGGGAGCCCAAATACCCGCCGCTTCCAAAAATCGACTGAGGGCTTCGGGGGTAAGAAAACCCTTGACTGGGGTAAAACGGATCACGTATATGGCCACGACGATAAAGGCAACAAGAATGGATGCCTTTATGAGGGCTCCTTTACGATTCTTCGCAGGGTGTCGAATCGCTTCCATGGTTTCATTCCCCCTCTCGTCATGAGCGTTTGAGGATTACGGTTTTTTACAATGTTCCTCTCACCAAACCATCAGTCCTAAATGATACTCGTCATAACACTATCCCGCTCACCGATAAAATATATATTTTTGTTTTGTTACATGGAATGGGGTCAAACCAGTATTCTTTGGTGTAAAAGGCAGTATGTTCTGAAATTGGTGTCCAAATTAGGGATAGTGGTTAAAAAGCAATTTGGAAATCGGTATCAAAGATAGCGACACCTATTTCCACCATACCTGGCGGGATATTGTATTCCGAAGCTGCGATTCCCATCCTTTCCTCATCGATAGAGCTCGATGTAGTCGAGATAAGAGATGGATTTTTCTCCCGTATTGTCCGAGTCATTCATAATGACTATGCTTGCGATCGGGGGGGGCTTTTCGCCAAAAGCTTTCTCATAGTCTTCCCGAATGTTCACATCCTGATTCAGCCATTTCCCCATATTCGAATCGCCCTTTTGTAGCAGCACCATTTTGGCCTTTTCGGTATATGCATTGGTGATCATGGTTTCATCGTATTCCCTGTTAGCCCAGATATAATTCAAACTGCTGTGGGGAGGATATTCCCCATAGATCAATTTTGCCGCATTATACTTGAGCTTATCCAGAAATCCCGCCTTCTGATGATCATATTTGAACACGATGTAGATACGGAGGGGATAGTCGTCCCCGGATTTGGTTTTAGCGTTGCCATTTATATAGACATTTTCCACCTTCCATCGCCATCTCATCCTTGAATACTGGTAGATATTGAATTCTTTCTTATAGAGAACTGCCGATGCCGATGCATTGCTCTCTGCTTTCACGTAGCTCTCCGAGCCGTTGGACTCGATCGTATAGGAAGTGTGTTTTTTTATTTTTGGAAAATAGAACGGCTTCCAACTATTGAGGTCGTTGAAATCCTCCCGAACGAGAAATTTCCCTTCCCCAGAATGGGCTTGTGGGGCAGCAGAAATACACAAGAATATCAAGGGATACGTAAAGCAATACCTGTGAAGAGATTCCCTAAGCCCTACCATACCGTTTCTCGCCCCGCTCGGGATGGAATTTCCTTCACCCGCACCGATGGCGAAAGGCATGAGTTAATCATCCTCGGATAGTTACGACTTCGCTTTTCCAACGAGCTTCACGGCTTTTTTTACCACATGATCGGCCGTAAACCCGAATTTTTCAAACAAAACCTCATAGGGGGCAGAAGCCCCGAACCGATTGATCCCGACAACCTCGCCCATGTCGCCTACGTAGCGGTGCCACCCCTGGGGAACTCCCGTTTCTATGGCAATGCGTGCCGTTATTTCAGGCGGGAGTATCTTGTTTCGATACTCATCCGGCTGTTTGTCGAATAATTCCCAACTCGCCATGTTCACCACGCGTACGGCAGTTCCCTTTTGTCGGAGTTTTTCCGCTGCCTCCAGAGCCACGTGTACTTCGGAACCACTGGCGATCACAATGACGTCTGGTTTCTTACCCTCGGTATCGCTGAGGATATAAGCCCCACGACATAGGCCGTCGGCAGGGGCATAGCTGTTGCGATCCAGTGTGGGGAGATTTTGTCGCGTTAAGGCCAAGGCTATGGGCCCGCTTCTCTGCTCGAGGGCATAACGCCAGGCTTCCGCGGTCTCATTCGCGTCAGCCGGCCTGATAACCGTCAGACCTGGTATTGCCCTGAGGGAGGCTAAGTGCTCTATGGGTTGATGGGTTGGTCCGTCCTCGCCCAAACCGATACTATCATGGGTAAAGACGTAAATGACCTTTAGGCCCATCATGGCGGCCAGGCGAATGGCCGGCCGCATGTAATCGGAGAAAACCAAGAAGGTGGCACCATAGGGAATCACACCACCGTGGAGAGCCATGCCGCTGGTAATTCCTCCCATGGCGTGTTCCCGAACGCCGAAACGCATGTTGCGCTGATCATAATGATCGGCCTTAAAGTCTCCCACGTCATTGATGAGGGTTTTGGTCGAAGGGGCCAAATCAGCGGAGCCGCCGATAAGGGTGGGTAATTTCGGTGCAATGGCGTTGATTACCGTCCCGGATGCCACCCGGGTCGCCATTCCCTTGGCGTCGGCAGGGAAGATTGGAATATCCTTGTCCCAGCCGGAGGGCAATTCGCCGCTCAGCACTCGCTTCCACTCCTCAGCCAATTCAGGATACGCTTTTTCATATGACCGAAACCGGACGTTCCACTCGTTCTCCCATTTGTTTGCTTCTTGAAAGCCCTGACGGAACCGGGCCAGAGCTTCCTCGGGAATGATAAATGTCGGCTCAAATGGCCAGCCGAGGTTTTCCTTGGTTAACCTGACTTCATCGATACCCAAGGGTTCGCCGTGTGCCGCTGCCGTGTCCTGCTTACTCGGGCTGCCGTAACCGATGTGCGTTCGGGTAACAATCAATGAGGGACGTCCGGCCTCTTCTCGCGCCCTCCGAATCGCCTCTGTTAATGCCTCCAAGTCGTTCCCATCATCCAGTTGCTGCACGTGCCATCCGTAGGCTATAAACCGTGCTGCCCGATCCTCAGTAAAGGCGAGATCGGTGCTTCCCTCGATGGAAATACGGTTGTCGTCGTAGAGGTAGATCAGCTTGCCAAGCTTCAAGTGCCCGGCCAGGGAAGCCGCCTCGTGGGAGATGCCCTCCATGAGATCGCCATCGCTGACGATACCGTATGTATAGTGGTCCACAATGGTACGGCCTGGACGGTTGAAATGGGCTGCCAAAAAACGCTCGGCAATGGCCATACCGACCCCGTTGGCAAAGCCCTGTCCCAAAGGGCCGGTCGTGGTTTCTACGCCCGGCGCGAGGTATGATTCCGGATGACCGGGGGTTTTGCTTTCCCACTGGCGAAAGTTCTTCAGCTCCTCTAGCGGCAAATCGTATCCGGTGAGATGTAGTAAGCTATAGAGCAGCATGGATCCATGGCCGGCGGATAAGACGAACCGATCCCTATCGGGCCATTTTGGATTTGCGGGGTTAATTCTCAAAAAGCGTGTCCAAAGGACATAAGCCATTGGAGCAGCGCCCATGGGCATGCCGGGATGACCGGAATTGGCCTTTTGTACTGCGTCCACCGCCAGCATTCGGATGGTATTGATGCAGAGTTGATCCAACGCGTCTTGTCTCTCAACCATGAAAAGCCTCCCGAAATCATTGACGAACAATTCGTTCAAAATTTACTTCTTAATACACTATTCTATTTCGATATGCCACATTTTTTATCTAAAGTTCCTTAATTCTTTTGGGGGATTTCGTTGTTCCTGAGCATAATCTGCTGGAGGAGTGGGGCACCCATCGAGGGTGAGCAGAGCTTGTCCTGAGCGGAGCCGAAGGAAAGGGGAAGGCCAGCCCTTTAGAGGCTGGAAGGGGTAAGTATTCCCCACCTGCGAACCCCGAGAGGGTCACTTCGAAGGCTTCAAAGCGAAGGAACAATGGTATCCCCTGTTGCAATATCTCGCTATCAACAGAATGAAAGAGCTAAAAAGTATTTTCTCTAGAATTCAGCAAGTTCCAGTTTTCTATGGTCTCTTGACACCGAGTAGTTCAAGCATTTTCCCGGGGTCAGTAGTAGGAAGCTTGCAACTATAGTTAAGGCAGACATACGCAGTGGCCTTACCATCGATACTCGATTGATTTTTCGTATACTCAGCGAGCCGGCTGATCTCCGGCGATTCCCCTTTACTCGGGCGAAGAAGAACAATTTTGTTGGGCACGAAGTGTGTACGGAGGGCTCGTACCATCGCTTTTGTGTCCTCAGCGCCCGAGTCCCCGGCGATAACCACCTCATAAGAGGGGCCTACCGCAAAGTCCAGTGCAGCCATCAATTGGGTATGGACTGAAGGCGATTGGCTGACCGCCTTGGAAAAAGCACGCCCGATCTTCACCGCTTTTTCCTCGAAATTCGTATTTGCCGTAATTCTTCCCAGCCGAACCAGGTTTAAGGCTGCAACTGAATTCCCCGATGGAATTGCCCCATCATAAATATCTTTCTGCCGAACGACGAGTTTCTCAGCGTCATCCGCGGTGAAATAAAACCCCCCTGCCTGATCGTCCCAAAAGTGTTTCAACAAATCATTATTGAGTTCCAGGGCGTTTTGGAGGTAGCCCACCTCAAAGGTGGTTTCGTAAAGCTCTAACATTCCCCAAATCAGAAAGGCATAATCATCCACATAGGCTGGCAGGGCAGCCTCACCATCCCGGTAACGGTGCAATAGTCGCCCATCTGACGTGCGCATATTGTTGAGGATGAAATCCAGGGTCTCTTTTGCGGTTTCCGCATATTGGGGTTCATCGAGGACCCTTGCCCCTTTGGCCAGAGCGGCGATCATCAGGCCATTCCAGTCCGCTAGAATCTTGTCGTCTTTATGAGGATGGATTCGTTTCTCCCGAGCGGCGAAGAGTTTCCCTCGGGCATCTTCCAGACGCCTTCGCAGTTCTCGCTCGGATATCTTCAGACGAGTGGCAATCTCACCGACAGTCCCCTTCAAGTAGAGAATATTCCTTTCCCTTCTCTTCCCCGTTGCCTCTTCGTGAAAATTACCCTCCTTCGCAACGTTAAAGACCCTTATGATCAAATCGGCATCCCCAGCCGAAAGGACCTTTCGAATCTCCTCCTCCGTCCACAGGTTAAACCTCCCCTCTTCCCCTTCACTTTGGGCATCCTCTCCAGAGTAATACCCCCCTGTTGGTGCCCTCATATCGCGCAGAACGTACGTAAAGATCTCCCGCGCTGTTTGCCCGTATTCACCATTGCCGGTTGCTTGATAGGCCTCCGTGTACGCCATTGCCAGAAGTGCCTGGTCATAGAGCATCTTTTCAAAGTGCGGTAACAGCCATAATTGGTCGGTGGAATAGCGATGAAACCCAAATCCCAGGTGGTCGTAAATACCTCCATTTCGCATGGCTTGGAGGGTCTTTTCCACCATCCGGAGGCTTTTTTGGTTACCGGTACGTTTCCAGTAGCGAAGCAAGAAGAGAAGGTTGTGGGGGGTGGGGAACTTGGGGGCACTCCCGAAACCACCGTATTGCTCGTCAAAACGCTGGGCAAGCTGTTCATATGCACTCCTCAAGGTGGATTCCTCCAGTTCTTCGCCCGGCGCATATTTCGACACTTGCCCGAGAGCACTGGTGATCTCATTTGCCGATTTTACTACTTCTTCATGTCTCGTCGCCCAGATCTCTTTGATCCGGGGAACCAGGTCCAGCATTCCTATTCTGCCAGGGCGGCTCTCCTTTGGGAAATAGGTTCCGGCAAAGAACGGTTTTTTATCCGGTGTCATAATGATGGTGAGTGGCCATCCGCCACTGCCCGTCAACATTTGGCAGACTGTCATGTAAATGTTATCGAGGTCTGGCCGCTCTTCCCGGTCCACTTTGATGGAGACGAAGACCTCATTCATCAATCCAGCTACCTCAGAATCCTCGAATGACTCGTGCTCCATCACGTGGCACCAGTGGCACGTTGAATATCCGATTGACAGAAAAATGGGTTTATTTTCCCTTTGTGCCTTCTCGAATGCCTCTGGTCCCCATGGGTACCAATCAACGGGGTTATCCGCATGCTGAAGTAAATAAGGGCTCTTCTCAAATATGAGGCGGTTATGACCCTTTGCAGGAGGGATCCTTAGCCGATCTCTTTTCTGCTGCTCATGCTGCTTTCGTTCCATTACTATCTCTCCGATTTCGTTACCCGATGCCCAGTGAGCTCCCGGGAGATTTGCTATTCCGATGCCCACAAGGGCAACAAAGGCAAGGGGTAATCCGGTTAGGGCCTTTATTCTTTTACCCTTCATGCCCTGCCCCGATGCCCTCTCCATTGACATCATCCTCCCTTAACCATATCATTTCCGTCATGAAGCCATCAACGCGATGGTTCTGGAAATACCCTTGTGAGGCTTTCAAAGAACATTTGCCTCAATTTTTAATCATAATCTACGGATATGAATTGATCCTTGACCTAGGTCAATAAGGATCCCCTTGTCGGGTTTTCCTGAAGTTTCCTCTGATTATTAATCGTAGAGGCATGGCTTTTGTTCATCCTAGCCGTTGGATGTCAGTTGGAGAATTTGTCGATATATTCTGCAGCGAAGGGCTTGTGTGGCGCGGGGAACGTGCCGATGATTGTTCAACAATTGTCCGGACATTTTTGGAGATATAACAACGAAGGGATTCAATCCTCTTGTTGAGAGAGCATCATAGGGGTTAAACGGTTATGAGCCCTTGGTGGATCGACGAGCCCATGGTCCTGGGGAGTAGTAATCCTACGATCAATCAGCTTGAGAAACTCTATCAGGAAGGGTTTAGAACCATTATCTCACTTCTCGATGAGAGGGAGCAAACTCCCAACTATGACATTGGGAAAGTTGGAACACTGGGGTTTAAGAGGTATTCCATTCCTGTAAAGGACTTTTCAGTCCCGATGTTGGACGATTTCAAAACGTTCTTAAAAACGATACATCGGGCCCTGGAAGAAGGCAAGGTTTTGGTCCATTGTCAGGCTGGACTTGGAAGAACTGGTACAATGGCCGCAGCCTATTGGATCGGCAAAGGCCTGTCCGTTAATGAGGCAATCAAAATGATTCGAAAGTCAAATCCGAGTGTTGTCGAGACCGACGGGCAAGAAAATAGTCTCTATGAACTGGAAGCATTCATTTCTTCAAGGGGTTGTAATTCTCAATGAGAGTCCCCCTTTTCGGGCATGGACTTATCATTTTCAGTTAAAACCTCATCTAACTCCCTTCCAGCAAAACAATCCCCGTGAAATCCATCTCAATGAGATTTTTGATTAATGCCTGAACAAGCTACGGATTTTCACTCAAGCTGTATTTTCCCTCTTTGCACTCAATCTGTTTTCAGCCTGACTGATTTCAATCCCACGGTTTGTGAAAAAAGTTTATAGCGTTATCGAAAATTGTTTGGATTTATCAGAAAGGTACCAGATTTTTATAAAAATTTCAGGAAGTTATGTACATACTAGATCTTGGCATAAAATATGCAATTTTGCTAAATGTGTTTCAGTCAACAAAACAGAAGGAACTGCGCAACTGAATTTTCCCCAAATATCTGGCTCTCATTGTTTCAGACCGAGACTTCAATGTATATGCAAAAACGGGAGT
The DNA here is from genome assembly GCA_041862515.1 of Thermodesulfobacteriota bacterium. Classification (GTDB taxonomy): domain Bacteria; phylum Desulfobacterota; class BSN033; order WVXP01. The sequence goes on from JBGVTJ010000104.1 coordinate 11,496, forward strand.
GAGGGATAAAACACTCGAAGCAATAGGAACCGCACCGCAAGGAGACAAAACATGAACAAAGGAGATAACGTTATCTCACCCTATATGGATGAGGAAGACCTTAATGTAGTGGGAAAGGCCGTACGTATCATTAAGACCATGGATATATGCTGCGGCAGACCAACCGCTGGTTATCAAGTAGTCAGGGTAGGGGTGGATGTTACGTTTACGCCAGACTTGGGTAGGATACATACGTTAATTGATGAGTACTATAATGGGGAAAGGTCTGAATCCCGCAGGGAAGGGGAGGATTAGGATAATAATAAAGCGGGAAGGAGGCGGGGGAGGACAAAAGGAGTTTCTGTGGAGGGATTTATGGGCTCTACAATAAAAGGAGCAATCAGGCTGATTGCTCTTGCTATCATAGGACTTTCGCTGATTGCAGGATGCGCCGGGCCTCGTTGGACAGGCTTAAGCGATATCAAGAAGAAAGAAATGGCACCAGAATACGATACCGTACGTATTAGTTCTAGACCCTCTGGTGCAAAAGTCTTTGTGGAGGAGAGGTTTGTTGGTTTTACGCCTTTAACCGTTGAATTGAGTTTTAGAAGAGTTAAATGTTACCGGGAAAATGTGCTGATGGATGGGGATAAAATCCTTGAGAGGAAAAGACTCGACTATGGTATGG
>JBGVTJ010000105.1:0-10160 GCA_041862515.1 Thermodesulfobacteriota bacterium
GGTCGATGCAATGACTCCGGTCTCTATCCGCATGCAAGACGGTATCTTTATCTATACCACCTCGGACGGGACGAATGAGAGCACTTGTTTGTGACAACTGACATTAAACAACAGGAAAAGGGGGGGAAACTACATGAGCAAGCCAGAACCAATACTACCGCAACCCCAATCAGTAACGATAACCGTTGAGAAAAGTGCCCTGCTCGTTCTTGACATCAGCCAACGGTGTGCTGATCCTAATATAGCATGTCACAAGCTGGGCCCGAGGATGAAAACGTTCTTGGATAGGGCGCGGGATGTAGGTCTCCCGATTATTTATACCATTTCAACACGCCTTAAGGGAACGCCAGAGGGGCAGGTGTATTCCGTCCTTGAGAGAAGGCCGTCGGAGCCGGTCATTTTTCCCAATTCGTTTGATAAGTTCGCAGGTGGAGAATTGCAAAGTTTCCTCAGTCTTTTCGATGTGGACACGCTTATCATCACAGGATACCGCTCCAATGTATCTGTCCTTAATACCGCCACAAAGGCGACCAGGGAACTCAAGTATAAAGTCGTTATTCCCATTGACGGGCTGGCGGCAGAAACTGATTATGAACAACAATATACCCTTTTTCAGTTTACCGTTTTGCCCACTCAAGCAGCCGAACTCTTCACCTTCACCACGCTTGATACGATTAGTTTCCGATGAGCAGCATAAGAAGCTGGGGTAGATGCCCTATAGGAGCCGGAAAGAAGAAGGCCTGACAACTTCTACAACGATGTTATTATGATGCCTTTACGTCCACAAAAGATAAAAGGGGTCATTTTTGACCTCGATGAAACGATTATTGATTCTCTAGCAGCTCTTACTGAGGCCTTTAATACGGGAACAAGAGAATTTGGGTTGGAGCCAGTAACTGGCGAAAGAATAGCCCACTTCTTAGACGAAGGTCTTAGGCTGGGTGAAATGCTTTTAGAGCTGTATCCTTCCGTTTTTGCAGAAGACGGGAAGCGGCAGGTATGTGGGGACGTGATACGCAAGGCATACTCCGAATTGGAACCGCAGAAAGTTGTGCTGAAACCTGGGGTAAGACGAACTCTTCAATCTCTGAAAGAAAGAGGAGTCAAAATAGGGATAGTTACGGGGAGAAAATCTAAAGGAGAGCGTAAATGGCTTGAGCTTCGTAGATTGAATATCCATCAGTTTGTAGACGCAATGGTTACCGGGGCCGAAGCTCCAGCTAAGCCGGCTCCTGACGGCGTGACAAAATGTATGAAGGAGCTAGGGCTATCCGCAGAGGAGTGTGTATTTGTCGGCGACTCCAGCATTGATATCATGGCTGGGAAGAAAGCAGGAGTGAGGACAATAGCGGTTTGCACCGGAGTTGCCGGGAAGGAGCTTCTCGTTGAGCATGGGCCAGATTATGTTTTAGATGATATGAATTCGCTCCTTTCGTATCTGAGTAAATTGCAAAAAAACGAGGAGGGGTAACGTGGGAGAATATGAAGTATTATTTAAATTTGCCGCTAAGGCGGGTTCCTTGGAAGGGTACCTTTACGAAAGAGAAAAGGTAGAACTCCTGGATAACTGGGTAAGTAATATAGAGAAGATGTATGCCAGCCTCCCTGATAATGTTAAGCAGGATATCAGAGATGAGTTTCGGGGTGTTTTGAAAAGATCTTTGACCTACGGAGAAAAGGTCCTGGAGGAAGAAATAAGAACGAGGCTCAATAATTTACTTTCGGCACTTTAAAACCATATGAAATCTCCTTCCTCTGGATCAATAGTATTAAAAGGAACATTTACTGAGGGGCTCAAGGAATCCAGTTTCTTTACTCATATCCCTTGGGTAAGAGAGCAATTTATGACTAAGCTTGGTATTGACCCTTATCCGGGGACCCTTAATCTCGATATCATCGATGTCCAAGATTTAGAAAAACTGAAGAAAATTAAAGAGCGAAAAGGCATCGAAATAATTCCTGCTGAACCAGGATTCTGTTCGGCGAAGTGCTTTCATGTTTCAGTATGCGGGAAAATAAAGGGAGCTCTCATCATTCCCGAGGTCCCTGATTATCCCGAATCGAAACTGGAGATTATTTCCTCGGAGAGGATTAGAGATGTTCTCCCCTTAAGGGTGGGCGATCTTGTGGAGGTAGAAATTTTTTAAACTGAGAAGGTGTAAAAATAGCCTTTTCAAAGTGGGTGGACCTACACGGGAGGAGATTGCAGCTCCTCTTAACATCGAATCCTGCACTTCGAGGGACGAAACGGAATCAGGAAATAGAGGTATCCACCTGATGTGAAACCACAATACACGTTTGAAAGGAGGGCCGAATCTATGAGCGAAGACCTCCTGCGGATTGAGGTGGCTACGTGTGTGCGAATGTTGGAGTATCTGGGGCTCATTGACTTCAGCGGACACGTGAGCTGCAGGATTCCCGGGATGAGAACCATCCTTATCAATCCCTGGGGTGCAAGTCGTCATAGCTTGGGTCCGCAGGATATTGTCAAGGCCAGCTTATCGGGCGAGCCGTTGGAAGAGGGCGTGGAGCTTCCCTTGGAAATACACATCCACACGTCCATCTACCGGCGCCGCCCAGACGTCAATGCCGTAACCCATTTACACCCGCCGGTAACCACCGCCTTGAGTGCGGCCGGAAAGGAATATCTGCCGGTCGTATATCACGGGGCTATTTTTGCCGCCGGGGTGTCGGTGTACGATGATTGCTGCCACGTCAATACCGTGCAAAAGGGCGATGCCCTGGCTGCTGTTTTGGGGCCACGGCGGGCGGCCATCATGCGTGGTCACGGAGCGGTGGTGGCGGCGGAGAGCGTTAAAGGGGCTTTTCTTGGCTCGGTTTACCTTGAGGATAATGCCAAGACGCTCTTGGACGCCTATAAGATGGGCGATCCACGCCCTCTGCGGGAAGATGAGCTACGGGCAGGCGAGCATATCTGGCGCCAAGCCACGTTCGAAAAGATTTGGACGTACTATCGGGAAAAGTCCGGCATACGCTTTGCTTAGAAAAACCCGCTTCATTCTCAACGATTCGGGGTAACGCGGAGGATTTCTCAGGTGGAATCCCTGAGCGGTGTAGATCCCACCACAGATGTCTGGAAGGGGTGCCAAGAGATTTTCAGACATCCCCTGAGCACGATCCGTTCTTCCCTCATCGGACTGTTCGTTGGAGCTGTACCAGGGGCGGGGAAAGCCGTTGCCGCTTTCTTTTCCTATCTCATAGCCATCCGGGCCTCAAAGCATCCGGAGACCTTCGGAAGGGGGGACGTTGAAGGCGTCATCGCTTCAGAGGCGGCAAATAATGCTTCCGGAGGTGGAGGGGGTGCTCTGATCCCCACCTTGACCCTGGGCATACCAGGCAGTTCGGGTATGGCCCTTATCTTGGCCGGGATGATGTATCTCGGGATAAGATCTGGCCCGTCTTTTATCATCTTTAACGCTCCGATGATGTATGCCATGTTTGCTGGATTAATCATGGGCATGATCATGGCCCTGATACTCAATATCATCGTGATCAAGCCCATGGCAAAGGCGGTCCGGATTCCCACTGAGATCCTCGTACCCCTGTTTTTAATCCTCGCCTTTCTCGGATCATATGCCCTCCGGCATTCCCTTTTTGGCATGTCTGTGACCCTGGTTTTCGGGATCCTCGGGTATTATATGGACAGATACGGCTATTCCACGGTCTGCATGGTTCTGGCTATGATCCTTGGTTCCATCGCCTCGGAGAGTTTTTTCCAAGCCTGGAAAATAGGAGATAGGTCCTTTACCATTTTTTTTTACCCGCCCTCTTTCCATCGGTTTGATTGTGTTCCTCGTTTTGTCCATGGTCGGACCCTATGCCTATCAGCTGTTGAAGAAATTCGCTGTTTCACGCCGATGAGGATTTTCGAGATTTATTTGCAGGCGCACGCTATGACCCAAAATACCAAGCTTCTGCGCGATGAGCAGAACTATGCACGAAAGGAAAAACATGGCTAAAATTTCCGGTGCAAGGGCCGTTGTCGAAGTCTTGAAGGAAGAAGGGGTCCGGCATGTATTTCATCTGCCGGGGTCACAGATCATCGACATATTGGATGAGGTTTACCAGAGCCCCATCCGAGCCATTATGACCCGGCACGAGCAGGGAGCTGCCTTCATGGCGGACGGATATGCCCGGGCCATCCGGGGGCCAGGGGTATGTCTGTCTACCGCAGGACCTGGAGCCGTTAACCTGGTTTCCGGTATAGCAGCGTCTTATAAGGCCTCGGTTCCAGTGATTGCCATAACCGGGGTGCATGACCAAAAAATGCTGGAAAGAGACTCCTTTCACGAGATTGATCAAGTGGGAGTTTTTAAACCCATAACCAAATGGAGTGCCTGCATACACCAGCCCGATAAGATTCCCGAGATGTTGAGAAAGGCCTTTCGGATTGCACTTGCCGGCCGGAAGGGCCCTGTTCATCTAGCCGTCCCCAGTGATGCTTCCAGAGGTGAGCTCGATTACGAGCCCAGCGATCCATCAAGGTATCGTTCAGACGTCCCCGCTGCCTGCCCGGATGAGATTGTAAAGGAAATAGTGAATCTCATGGAAAAGGCACGGTTTCCTGTCATCCTTGCTGGAGGGGAAGTCTTATGGTCGCGAGCGGGCGAATCCCTCGCCGAACTGGCTGAAGCTCTGGAGATTCCCGTTGCCACCACTCGGAATCACCCGGATGCCTTCCCGATCACACATCCAATGGGTGCGGGTCTGATAGGAAAGGGAAGAGGTGAGGCGGGCAACGCGGTTATGAAGCAAGCCGATCTGATTTTGGCAATGGGTGTGAAATTCGACTACCAGTCCACGCGCTACAATTTCGAGATCATTCCCCAAAAGGCTAAAATTGTCCATGTGAGCATCGACCCGGAAGAGGTGGGCCGCATTTATCCGGTTGAAATCGGCGTCGTTTGCGATGTGGGCACGGTTATAAAAACCCTTCTTACCAAGGCGAGGGAAAAGGAAATCTGTTTTAGCCTGAAAAAAATCGTTGAAGAGATTAAACGGGAGAGTCAAAAGGTACGGGATTCTGAGATTGACCTAGAAGCTATGCCTCTCCGTCCCGAGGCTATCGCCCGGACCTTGAGAGAACTCTTCCCCCCTGAAGCGATTATCGTTGTGGATGGAGGCAATTTTGCTAAGCACGTGCGGCGACACTTCGATTTCTTGAAAACGGATACAACGCATTACACTGACGATTTCGGATCTGTGGGGGCAAGCTTTCCCATGTCCTTGGGGGTGAAGGTGGCCTGTCCGGAACATACGGTGGTGTGTCTGAACGGAGATGGTGCCTTCCTGCTCAATTGTCAGGAGTTAGAGACCGCGGTCCGGGAACACATAAACGTGATCGTGATTGTTTTCAATGATTTTGGATTCGGCAATGTGCGGGCCTATCAAAAAGTCAAGTTCAAAGGACGGTACATGTGTGATCATGATAATCCTCCCTTTGGGGAAATGGCGCGCCTCTTTAAGGCCGATGGGGCTCAGGTTGAACGATTGGACGAACTGAATGAGGCCGTGAACACGGGGCTGAAAAGCGACAAGCCCTATGTCATCGATGTGATGATGACCCGTGAGGCCCTCGAAAAGCCCGGGTTCCTGGGCGCATAATACGTTGGTGAGAGCAAGAGGGGGGAAATAATGGATAAGAAGAAGCTGAAAAGCGGCGCCGAAATCATGGTGGATTGTCTAAAAGCCGAGGGGGTAAAATTTGTCTTTGGGGTTATCGGAAGTTCCATCCTCGATTTTCTGGATGTGATTTACAGATCTCCTGAGATACGCTACATCCGTACTCAACATGAACAAGCTGCGACCTTCATGGCCGACGGATATGCGCGCATAACCGGTGAACCCGGTGTATGCACGGCCACGTGTGGTCCCGGGGCAACCAATATGGTAAGCGGGATAGCTGGTGCTTTTCACGAATCCTCTCCAGTGGTTGCCATCCTGGGAGACATTCATACCTCCCACTACGGGAGAGGATCATCCAACTTTCATGAGATCGATCAGGAAAATCTGTTTCGACCCATTACAAAATTCAGTAAGCGCATTGAACAGGTAGAACGGATCGGAGAATTCATGCGCATGGCCTTTCGCATAGCACAGAGCGGACGGAAAGGTCCTGTTTATCTCGGCATACCGCGAAACATTCAAAAGAAGATGACCCCTGGAAACGCATGGCCGAGAGAGCGATATCGTTCCGAATCCGTCGTGAGGGGCGACTCACAATCTATTGATCGGGCCTGTGCGCTTCTCGTCCAGGCTAAATCCCCTGTTATGCTAGTGGGAAGTGGGGTTCGCTGGGCGCGGGCCGAACAAAAGGTTTTGGAACTGGCTGAATTGATGGGGATTCCCATCGCCGTGAGCCATAAAGGTCTTGTTACCGAAGACCACCCATGGTCCGTGGGCCCCATCGGTATGGTCGGATATCCGGTGGCCATGGACCGTGTCTCAAATGCTGATGTCATCTTGGCCCTGGGCTGCACCTTTAATCAGGTGACCACGGCCAGTTATACCGACCGGATCATTCCCAGCAAGGCCAAGATCATCCAGGTTGACCTCGACCCCACTGAGTTCGGGAAAAATTTTCCCATGGAACTCGGAATTATCGGGGATGTCAAAGCGGTCCTCCAAGACATGATCGAAAAACTCAAGTCCGAAGGTCCGAAACACCAAAATGATGAGCGTTTGCAAAACCTTTTGCAGGCCAAGGCGCAGTGGGAGGAGCGCCTCCTTTCTGAAGGTGCGGAATCAGATGCCGTTCCCATTAATCGGCTGCGACTCATGAGAGACCTCAATACGGTCCTCGGTAAGGATGCGATACTCGCAGCCGAATCGGGATCTACGCACGGTTGGTTCTATTACGGCTTTAAGGCCTACTCGCCGATTTTGGAACCGGGAGATCTGAGCTGCATGGGGAGTGGGTGGTGTATGGCCATGGCGGCAAAATTGGCCTATCCCGACCGAGCGGTAGTCTCCGTGACCGGTGATGGGGCCTTTATGATGACCCTGAATGAACTGGCTACAGCTGTGGACAATAAGATTTCCCTGGTCGTTGTGGTCCCACACAATTCGGTTTATGGGAACGTCCGTCGGAAGCAAATCGAGCATTTTGGGGGACGATTTGCCGGCAGCGAACTCTACATTCCCAATTTGGCCAAGGTCGCCGAGTCTTTAGGAGCCCACGGTGAACGTGTTGAAAAACCCGCCGAGATCATCCCGGCACTAGAACGTGCCTTAGCCTCGGGGAAACCTGCTGTTCTGGACGTCATCATCGATGGATCCCGCGAGCATCTCGAGCCGCCCGTGAAGCTTCGGGTCAAGGATCGATATTAATGGCAACGTCCTTTGTTAACTGCTTCTTTGAATTTACAAGAGAAGGCATGCTAAAGTCATAAAAGGGAAAGGTGGCCCGTCACGGTTCTCTTGGAAACAGAACACAGGCTAAGACGAACCAATGGTTACGCATATTTACGTGAATGAAGAAGAGCGGGCAACCACAAATTCTCAACCAAAAGAGGCATCGGCTTTTTAAAGGAGCTGCCTTTATGAACGATGAACAAAAACAGCAATCTTCTGGTTTGACAAAAGCATCATCATCTCAGGAAAAAGAGGGGTGGGGGATAGAGAATATGCCCTATCCAGAGGGAGTCGCCTATATTAATACACGCTGGGATCTCTGTATCGGCTGTGGGGCATGTGAAGTTGCATGCTCCATGGCCCATTACGGGGTAATCAATCGAGAACTCTCCCGGATCAGAATTTACCGCTACCTTATTCCCGTTCCTAAATCAGTCCAGAACGTCTGCTCGCAGTGTCCGGAGCGGGAGCGCGAGTGTCAAAAAGCGTGTCCAATGGACCCTCCTGTAATACACTATGACGAGGAAGTTGGCCACATGGTCGTTGATGAGGAGCGCTGTCTGGGTTCTGCTTGCGGGCAGTGCCGGGAGGCCTGTCCCGCCGATGTTCCGGGCTTTTATCCCCCGGACCACGATTTCGCTCTGGTCTGCGATCTGTGCGAAAAGGATGGCCAAAGGCGGCCCCAGTGTGTGGAGATTTGTCCGACCCAAGCCCTGGAATTTATGGTCCCCATGTTCCCTCAACACCTGGAGCGAATCCATCCCGATGAAAAGGCCAAATGCCTGGCCAAAAGGCTTTACCCTCTGCCAGAGGACAGAGTCCTCACATTGCCAGAAGAGATTTGGGGGGGAAAGTGACATGGAGGAGATGAAATTTCGGTTGTTAGAAGTTGACTTGACGAACCAGAAGACGAAGGTTCTGGACATAACGGAAGAAATTCGAACGTTCGTCGGGGGGAGGTCTCTGGGGGCGAAAATTTTGTGGGATCGAGTTCCGCCAAAGGCAGATCCCTTGAGCCAAGAAAACGTCGTTTACGTGGGTCTCGGTCCACTCACCGGCCTGTTGGGCTCCGTTACGAATATTAGCGCCAAATCACCCCTGACGTTGCTTAGAGGCCAATCCAATATGAATGGACATTTCGGTATCGAACTGATCTATGCCGGATACAATGCTGGAATACTTATCACCGGGAAATCCGACAAACCCGTGTATCTGTATATCAAGGACGATCAGGTAGAGATAAGGGATGCCTGTCATCTTTGGGGAAAGCCTGGGGTGGAATCCCAGCAAATCCTCAGCAAGAATTTGAGGAAAGAGACCGATGACCAGAACTTTCGTTTCATGTTGATCAGTCCGGCCGCCGAAAACCTAGTAAGAAATGCTGACGTGTGCCATGACTTTTACCACCATGCCGCCAGACTGGGCATGGGGGCTGTAATAGGCTCCAAGAAACTCAAAGCCATTGCCGTAAAGGGAAGCAAACCTCCCAATTACCGTCATCCTGAGAGGGTTTTTCGGCTGATAAAAAGAGTTTTCCATGAGGCCAGACTCTATAAAGCCCAGAATCGCCGCTGGGGGCATACGGTCTCGATGTCAAGGCGCTACCATAAGACCACAGAAGGGGTAAAAAACAAACAGCTGGGATGGGATGCTATGTGCGACCTATTCAATCCCGTTCTTCTCGAACAGCAATACAAACTCTGGAGTGATTCATGCCACGGCTGTTTTGTGGGATGTAAGGTCCCCTACTTCAGGAGGGAACCACCACTGGGCCCCCATGCTGGAGAATTACGCCACGATAACGCCGGAGGGTGGAGTGCCAATGCCTTGATTGCCGGCTATGAACTGCAAACCTACCTGTGTTCCTACGTTGACTATCTCGGGCTGGACAGCGAGGACGTTTCGGGTGTGGTCACCTGGATGATGGAGTGCTATGAAAGGGGGCTGGTAACGAAAGAAGACTTGGATGGGATCGATCTCACCTGGGGTAATCTTGAGGCGATCTGTGCCCTGCTGAAAAAGATAGCCTATCGGGAAGGCATTGGCGACATCCTCGCTGATGGACTGAAGATTGCTGCCGAGAAGATCGGGAAAGGGACAGAAAAATACGCAATGACGCATAAGGGTGTCGCCATTTCTTCCTACGAGCCCCGGGGAAGTTTGAGCGAAGCCTTGGCATTGGCTGGGACGCCCGTAGGGGAGCTCCATGGAGGCAGGGGTACTCCGGAACGGATCATGTATGACTCGCTGACCACCTGTTCCTTCTTGAGGAGGATTTTGAGAGAGATTTTTGGAAGCGCCGGCGGTTGGGGCGTACCCATGCTCAATGCCGTCTGCGGATGGGACCTGACACTGGAAGATTGGGGCAAACTTACACTAAGAGCAGCGACTATGGAAAGATGCTACTCCATGCGCGAAGGATATATCCCGGAAAAGGATGATGTGCTACCGGAACGCTTTTTTGAAGAAGCAATCTACAGCAAATACGGTGAACCAAGGATACTCAAGCGGGAGGAATTTCTAGAAGAAAGAACGAGGATGTACCGGTCCTACGGCCTTCAAGAAGACGGTACCCCATCTCCGGATTTCCTGGAGGAAGTTGGTCTGGAATTCACTATACCAACACTGGAGAAGAATTTGAAAAGAGGCAAGCAATAAAAAATACACTCAGCAGAAGAAATCTGTGGGATAATGAACAGAAAGAAAAAAGTTTTTTGGGTAACCCACGTCTTAAATGGAAGGCGCTTTTTCCCCACCCCAAAATAAAATTTAGACGAAAAATATTA
>JBGVTJ010000106.1:0-5226 GCA_041862515.1 Thermodesulfobacteriota bacterium
CCCCAACCCATAAGCACGGTATGCCCGTCCGGCTTTGATGAGGCAACAGATTTTGCGGCTAACATCCCTTGCGCACCAGTCTTGTTGACGACCACCAAGGGCTGATCGTTGAGATACTCACCCGCAACCATAGTCAAGCCACGAGCAGCCAAATCCGTCGAACCCCCCGGAGGATAGCCAACAATCATGTAAACCGGACGAGTGGGAAATTTCTCTTCGGCAAAAGAATATGCTGCAAAGGCACTTAAACAAATAATCACTAAAATCGAAATGCCGAGCTTCCCTCTCATTTTTGTCCTCCTTTCCTAATAAAAATGTTATTTGCCCCCCATATTTCTCTTACATTGAAGAAGAAAGCTTAATCACCTCCTTCCTTCCACGGCCTTCCGTAAAAGACGTATATTGATTATAACCTCCTAATTTAGACCGACATCCACGAGAATTCTTATAAAAAGCAACTATAAAACTTTATGGGGATCAACGACACATTCAAGACTGTTTCCTCCAGGAACGAAACCGGTGATAGCGCCTCTCGCTCATGCCGAGAACCTTGAACGTGCGCCGAATGCAGTGCTCCTTCTGCAGGCTGCAACTAAAGCCTTTCGCGATGGTCTCATCGATCCCTCTGGTTTTCTCAGCATCCTCATTTACCAAGTCTTTCAACGTTCACAGAATTCCTTATCCTTCGGTTTATACTCTTACTTTGCCCTAAAAACCTCTATGCCAACTTGCTCAATCAACTTGGCATACTTTTGATCCAATTCACGCGCAGACTTAAGAGCGTCTTCCGGACCGAGATAATTTGGCTCCATCCCCACTTTTTCCAAGAATGCCTTGAACGCTTTGTGCTCCATACATTTCTTAAAGGCATCATGCAATATCCGTATTTTCCAGTCCGGGGTACCTGCCGGAGCAGCAACTATTTGCCCACCTATGTCATTGATAATATCATAACCTTGTTCATCGAAAGTAGGAAAATCAGGAAATAAAGGACTTCTCTCCTCAGTACAAATACCCAAAACGCGAATCTTTGCCGCAGCAACCATCTCTGGGGCTAAAAAAGTAGCGAACAAGCCGTAATCGACGTGTCCCCCTGCAACTGCATTTCGAGCCCCAACTCCTCCGGAATAAGGGATCTCTGTCACATCAATCTTCGTAGCCCTGATAAAATCGCGACCGTTGATGTAATGAATACCTTTCCCACCGGGATAAGTCCAGCTCAGTTTCCCCGGATGCTTACGAGCATGACTAACAAGATCATTCAGGTTCTTAAAGGGAGAATTTGCTGGTACAGCTAAGCAGCCTGACAACTTAGTGACACTGATGACCGGCTTGAAGTCTTTAAATACGTCAACGGGCATCTTGGCTATATGCGCCCGAAAAACGTGGGTTGAACCTCCCCAACCCATAAGCAAGATATGCCCGTCCGGTTTTGATGAGGCAACAAATTTTGCGGCTAACATTGTTTGGGCACCAGGCTTGTTGACAACCACCAAGGGCTGATCGTTGAGATACTCACCCGCAACCATAGCCAAGGCACGAGCAGATAAATCGATCGCACCTCCCGGATTATGGCCCACAATCATGTAAACCGGATGAGTGGGAAATTTCTCTTCGGCAAAAGAATATCCTGCAAAGACACTTAAACAAATAATCACTAAAATCGAAATACCGAGCTTCCCTCTCATTTTTGTCCTCCTTTCCTAATAAAAATGTTACTTGCCCCCCATATTTCTCTCTTACGTTGAGGAAAAAAGCTTAATCACCTCCTTTCTGCCTTTCACGAACTTGCCTAACGGTAGCCTGCTTGCTCATCTCTGTCAAGAAAGCAACTATTCAACCCTTAGAGTAAGCAAACCGAGTAACCTTCTCCGGCTTCTTACGAGGGCTGGTAAGGAAAGCTTCCAACAAAGCCAGTGATCCTTCACGTCGGCCCCGTTTTTCCCGGTGTGGGATCTCCTGGTGTGGGAAACCATACCCCTGCCGAATAATCCATAAGGCCCGGAAATAGGGGGAGCGGTCCTCCTGCATCTTCAACCGCCCTCTCATACATCTCCTTGACAATCTCAGGGTGATCAGGGGCTATGTTTGTGAAGTTGCCCGGATCGTTTTGAAGGTCAAAAAGCCGGGTATAAGACATGTCCGTCAGAGAGATAAGGACATAGCTTTCATCCCTTACCCACACGTACCGTCGCAAACCACAGGTGACATGTTCCCTCTTAGGGCCTCCCTGTCCTGTCATCAAAGGTAAGAGATCTTCCCCATCGACCTTTTCAGGAGGCTCAACCCCAGCAAAACTCAGCGCAGTCGAGAAAAGATCCTGATGTTGGATAAACTCCTTGATCCTCTTCCCTGCCCCGATACCTTCAGGATGTCGGATGAACAGGGGACAATCCATCAAAGTGGGATACATCGCCCAGGGAAGCTTCCGGGTCGTCTTGTGTTCTCCAAGGGGATGACCATGGTCGGAGACGACAATAATCAGCGTGTTCTCAAGGAGCCCGAGTTCCTTAACGAAGGCCATGAATGTGCCGAACCACTTATCGACCATGGTGACCTCTGCCGCATAGAGAGCCCTCGTGTGATTGAGCTCCCTTTCGCTCATATGGGTGGTGGGATCTCCGGGTGCCAAAAAGATGCATTCCTTTCCCTGGTAGCCCGGGTCATACAAATCCCGGTATTCCTGCGGGGGATCCCATGGTTCATGGGGGTCAAAACAGTCTATCCAGAGGAAGAATTTCTCCGCATCTCGATTCTCTTCAAGCCATCTCATGCTTTCTCTGAAGACCATTGGGGCAAAATAGTCTTCCTCTCCCTTTCTGAAGGTCGTATTCGATAGGTAACGAATCAACTGTCTATGGGCTAAGGTTCCGACCAGACCAGGGGTAAGGAAGTAGTCGATATCGATATCCTTGGGAGGTGGAGCAGATCTGTACGGGTCCACCTCCTGCCCCCTGATCAACCTCCACTCATCGAATCCCCGATGGAAGTTCATCGAAGGCTTAAATAGGTGAAAGGTGTCTGTTATGAAGGCTGTTCTGTAGCCTGTCTCAAGGAGGATCTCGGAGAGTGTCACGTCGGTATCCCGAAGGGGTGCCCATCCAGGAACCGCAAAGGATTTGCCTTTGCTCGGATCCGGTTGCCAGTCCCTGAATGGAAAGAGTCGGTTCCCCGTGACCATTGCGCGTCTGGCAGGAACGGTCGGCAAAGATTCAGGGAAACACCTCTCAAACAGGGCACTCTCTCCGGCAAAGGCATCGAAGTTGGGAGTCTTGATCCAGGTATTCCCATAACAACCAACGTGATCGGCCCTTAAGCTGTCGATGACAAGTAAAATAACATTCATTCATATACCTCCGTTCTGACTTTTTTCTCATGCTTAGAGAGCTTAAGAGTTAGAAAAAGCTGGCCTAAGTGTCAAAAGTTACGAGCGGTCTTCTGCGAATCTGATCATTTAACCTTACCAATTTCAGTTTTGACTTATAGGAATCTTATGGAGTTCGGCCCTTTTTTGCTATGGGTCGATGGACTTTGGCAAAACCGTCCACTTTAACAGAGTCCCTCAGAAGACATGTCATTTGAAATACTTATCAAAGAGCGGAATGCATTCCCGGACTGAGGGGGTATTTTCCGCCTTTTTCGTTGATCGGTACTCCGCAAACTTTAGGATCCCGTTTTCATCAGTAGTGTATATGATGATAAAAGGGGTTACGCCCACCGCGGTCTTTCGAAAGTTATGTGGATCTCCACCGGCCATATCCCCAAAAACCCGTTCGTAGAATTCAAACTGGGGGGAATTGAGATTGACGAGAGCGAAGGTGACATGGGAGTAAAGCTTGGCAAGATCACGGAATTCCTCTATCTCCCGTCGGCATCGTCTGCAAACCAGGGTGGCTGTAATGAGCACCAACACATTTCCCTTTACAGGGGATGTGGGTAGAAAATGGTCGAAGTTGTCATCCCGCATGATGAGAAAGTTTCCATACTTTTTCCCGATCTTATAGCATTCCGTTTCAAGGCCGAAGCGCTCGTAAAAGCAGCGTGAGAGGTTGTCTGCGGCCTCCAGGGCCTTATCCATGTCCTTCAACCGAGCGGAGGCGAAGAGGTTCAATTCATCCCCGTATGGGACCTTCTTCGCTTCCCCCATGGCCGCCTCTCTGATGGCCTTGGGATCGAGAATTGGGGTCTTTCCGGCCTGATCCTTTACGGTGGTATCGTATCCGTGCTTGGGGAGGATCTTCTCGCTGAGTTGAGCCAACTGGAGCAGGCTGTGGGAATCACCCGTGTAAATCCATATTCCTAAGGCCTCGTCGTTTATCCGATGCCCAAAATGAACCTCAAATTCGCCCGAATGGATAGGGTAGATGGTGATGCTATTGATGTTTTCCTCGACACTTCCAATGCACCGCCACTCAATTCCCTTGAAGAATTTACCCCCATCATCTTCTCTACCATGGTGGTCGCATCGCACCCCCCCTGCCAAACCTGTAAAGAGTAGTCCCGTATTGAATTGGCTGTAAAGGGTTAGATCCGATCGTCTTTGATTCTCGATAGCTTCCGCCTTCAAGGTCACAAAATGGGCCTTTGTCCTCTCATAGAGTGAGGCCGTTGTTTCATCCACAGGCTTAAGGGTTTTCATTCCGGGTCGTCGAACTTGCCGGCTTTGTCCCAGAAGAGCATCCTTTCGATTTCTTCATCTGTCCCAATCCAGGATTGTATGAGGTCGATGTCATCCAGGTTTACGTGCTGGGCCATGGATTGTTTTTCCTTAGCGGTGAGTTTAGGCATCAGGGCCTTGTGCTGGGGGGCCATCTTTTCCATGAGTTCCAGCTCATGTGGGGTGAAATCGTCAACGCTCTTTTTGTCCATTGCCGGATACGGGATAGCCAAGACGTGGCTCAACGAGGATAGTTGTTCGCATACTATAATTGGGAAGGGTATTAGTCAAATCGAAAATATCTTTTAATTAATCGAAAAGATCGATATCTTGGGGATGCCTTTTGAAAACCTCCCATGCTATGTGAAAAACAATGGATTTACCTTTTTTGAATTCGGAACCGGTGAAACTCCTTTGATTTGAAATCTGGTTTAATATCGTAGATAAATGCCTTGACATGGGGAGGCAGGTATTTCCTTTTGCGCAGGATGAGACTGTATTTCTTCCTGGCAAATAAGCGATCCAGCGGGAATATGTCGAGCCTATCCTGATCTTCTTTTGTAAGCGTA
>JBGVTJ010000107.1:0-12506 GCA_041862515.1 Thermodesulfobacteriota bacterium
GACTTTGGTACGGTTGATGTTTTCACGGGAGCCACCGATATCGGTCAGGGATCCGACACCGTCATCGCCCAGGTCGTTGCCGAGGTATTAGGGGTACCGTTTGAGGATGTAAATGTTGTCGATGACGATACGGAGGTCTGCCCATGGGATGTGGGGGTGCACGCCTCAAGGACTACCTTCGTAGCGTGTAACTCCGCCATTGGGGCAGCCAAGAAGGTGAGGGATGAAATCCTGGAGCTCGCAGCCGGCTATGTGGAGATAGAAAAGG
Source organism: Thermodesulfobacteriota bacterium (assembly GCA_041862515.1). GTDB lineage: Bacteria > Desulfobacterota > BSN033 > WVXP01. Next base: position 269 of record JBGVTJ010000107.1, read on the forward strand.
ACAAGGATGGTTCCAAACACGAGATAAAGTTGGATGAAGACCCCGGTACCCTCATTATCAGGGACGGGATGGTTTTTTCAAAAAAGGACCCCGAGACGAAGATCTCCTTGGGGAAGATCCTCAGGGGAAGCCATTATAAGACGGGTGGAAAGATGGTCATGGCAGAATATTTCTATGACCCCGACAACGAGAACTTGGACCGCGAGTTCAAGGGGAATCTCTCCATGACCTATGCTTACGGAACCCATGGGGTGGAGGTGGAGGTAGATAGGGAGACGGGCAAAGTTAAAATCCTCAAGTACGTCGCCGCTCACGACGTGGGACGGGCGATCAACCCAATGCTGTTAGAAGGACAGATTTATGGGGCCGTTTGTATGGGCGTAGGGTATGGGTTGACGGAACAGTTGATCCTGGATAAGGGGGAATGCATGAACCCCAGCTTTCGGGACTATAAGGTCCTGACGGCCAAGGACGTGATACCAGTTGAGCCAGTCATCGTCGAGACCATGGATAGGGACGGTCCCTTCGGTGCAAAGGGCATTGGAGAGCCCGGCTGCGTCCCAACAGCACCGGCTATCGCCAATGCCATCTACGATGCCATCGGGATCAGGATCTCCAATCTTCCCATCACTCCGGAGAAAATCCTGAAGGCTCTCAGGGAGAGGGAAGACTCCAAAACCCTGTGAGGAACGAAACCGGCTGCGGGGAAGAGTTAATCCTCAGGACCATTCTAGGGCTCTTCTGTCGAATCCTGCGGACGGTCATTCATCTCGACAGAGAATTCCACCGAATATCCGATAAAAGGTAAAGTACCCTTCCTTCCATTTCTTGATTTCCGAGACCGCTTCCTGTCCCTGTAAATCCCCACAAATAGAGGCCATTATCTCCCCACCTTTGAAGATGATTTTTCCGTCTTTCGGACCATTTTTGATCATAAGCGCGATATCCAATTTGGCGAGGGAAATCGATCTGATAATTTCATGGATATCCTTGCAGAGTATCTCCCCACTAAATCCCTTAGAAGTAGGCCCGGACCTTACGATTTCATTGACGGGACGATAGTTCCTTTCCTCGGTTTTCGATGGGCTTGCTACGTTCATGGCCTTCCTTTCTCACAAAAAAACCGGGCATCCTTATGGGGAAAGCCCGGTTCCTCCGTACACACCGATCTATTCAGTATTACTCGCTTCGGCAACCCGGCTGTCCCGGAACCCCGGGACCCGTGGCTTTCCCTCCGCCTTTGCACCGACGGACGACCCCGCCTTACGACGGGTGTGGCTTTTCGGCTTTTTCTATTGTTTTTAATTTTTTAGGCAAGATTCGTACCAAAATCCATCGAATCTAAAACGCCATTTCATAATACTATGAGTAAACATCCAATTTTTGGAATTTCTCCGTGATTACAAATAATTAGACATTATACATCCGGAGGAATAAACCATACCTTTCGCTGAGGGTGAGTGGGGTATCACGCGTACCATGACAATTTTTGTCCGGAAAAGGGGCGTTCACCGCAGCATTCATGGGTCCACTTTCCGGGAGACCACCGCTGCCACGGGCATCTTACAGATGGCATGCCCCAATGCAACCCTGTTTATCCTCGGATGTCCCTTCTCCAGTATACGCCGTGCCAACACCCTCCCCTTTTTGAGGCCATCGGGTATATCGACCTTATTTAAGAAGGGAATGATGGTTGAATGGGAAGGAGCTCCCTTGGCCATTCCCCTTGGATGGACGATCAGTTCGGCAATGGCTTCCGCGGTGACCATCCCACCCAACGGCAAGCCCGTTAACTCGGAAACGATATGGGGCCGAAAGACGTGATCCGCCGATAATGCAACACCAAGGCTATCGATGCCCACCACGACCACCACCAAGGAGGTCTCCGAAGGGATCACGGGCTCGTTCTCATCGGGAGCCTTCAAGGGAAGTCGGGCAGCTCCATCTGCTTCGACGAGGACGTGGTCAACCCCGTCCAGGGCTCCCAGTCCATCAATGAGTTCGGGGCTGACTCCCCTCAGCTTCTTCCCCGGCAATCGACTTTCAGCCAAGGTAAAATGCCCATATCTTTGGATCAGATCGGGGATGGCTTTGAGGATATCCTCCGCTTCTTCCCTTATGAAGAGGAAGGGGGTTTCCTTGCTGGAGGGTTTGAAGATTTTGGTTGTAGTGGAGGTGACGACATGATTTCCAAGGGTTGCTAATTCCCTTGCCATGGCAAACATCAAGCTGGTCTTTCCACCGGCGCCAACCAAGCTGACTATCCGATGCCGGTCCAATTCCAGGGCCTCCCTGAGGTGGTCAACTCGATGAAAAACCATATCCCGAGAATCTATTCTCCCTTGATTACGCAAAGGACCTCCACTACTGCTTGCGTTTGCTCTCCTCTTCTCTTAAACCCGAAGTCAGAAGGTTAGCCGCCCCAGGGCATTTTGGAGTAGAACTCGGAAAGTCTATCGCAGTACTCACGGAAAAACTCTTCATGGCCCTTTTCCCAACCTGATAGCATCATGAGAGCCTCTCCGGCTTTCCCCTCGGTATTATTGGCCATTTTTTCGTAGAACTCGCACAGGTCCTTCTCAATGAGCCAGGCCGTGTTAAAGACAGATACATCCGGGACCATAGAGCCTTCTATACAATGTTGCAGGAATTCCGGTCTGGCGCGCTTGACAAAATAATTCATCGGTTCCAGCACCATGTTCCTCTAACCCGGCACTGCAATTTCTCGACTTTCTCTCAGATCGTCCAGAATGTTTCTGATAGAGAGGATGTGTTTCTCTTCTTCCTCGATTAACCGCTTAAATGCACTCACCGCTGCCCCCATGGCCATACTTAAGCGAGTACTGGGAAAAACTTTTTCCGATTTCTTCCTGGGTGAGGGCGTATTCGAATATCTTGATCAGATTCTCATGAGCGGACATCGCTCCCCCTCCTGCTCAATTTTGGCGCATATCCAACACCGTTCCCAAGGCTCCCCCAATCGGTAGTTGGGTTCATCGCCTCTTGAACCCCAACCAGACGATGTAGACGATCATGAAGATAACGGAAACCGTGGCTGGTACCGCAGTCCGCTTGCTGAAGAGTGCGAGCGCCAAGCCTCCCGCGAGGCCATAATTCTTCAGTGTACCAAGCAGAACGAGGCTCGTCACAGTCTTCGGGTCAATTCGAAAAAGACCGCCTAGCTTCTCTATAACAAATCCCAAGAAGAAGGTGCTCGCCAAGGCAATGAGGGCCACCGGAACCAGGGATAAGGGGCGGGAAAAGAAGACCGCCCGGTTAAGCCCAACAATGGTGTATGAAACCAGAAAAAAACTCCAATTCGTGATGGCCCCCTTTAACGGTTCTATCCGGATTGCCATTCCTGTCCAAAGCAAGATCCGTGATAGGATGAGCGGTACAATGATCAGCTCGACCATAATGATGGGTAATTTAAGCGGCTCGACGAAGCTCGCACCGAGAAACCCCAGGGCTATCGCCGGCGTGATGATCAATGCACCGAGGTAACACCCGATGCTTCCAATGAGGGAAAACACGCTGTTCCCATTCAAAAAGCCGGTAAAGGGGATGACCGCCACGGCGGCTGGAACGGCTGCAATAATGACGAATCCAATCTGGAGAGCGTCATCGCGGATCAGTAAGGCATTCAAGCCGAGAATAAAGCCGCCGAGCAACAGATAGTTCATCGCGAGGCCGCCGAGGGCCGGAACAAGCAAACTCCGAGGAGAGCGGAATGCACTTCCGGAAACCCCCATGGTTGAAAGGGTCATTACGAGGGCGAGGGCAGGGAGCGCTAGGTTCTCGGTCCACCGGGCGCCCTCTCCCCAGAGTAGACCGAGGAGCAGAGCCGCAAATAAGACAAAATTTCGATTGCGCAACAGCTGTAGAACCTTATACATCGAGCATATCCTTTTTCGTTTACTTACGGCCGTTACTCCCCGCTTGGTCTCCTCATTTATTCTCCGTGTCTCGGTATCACAAACCGCCGGAGGTCCTTTTCCTGAGTTTTATGGATATTTATCCAGTGAGATTTTCTATTGTAATACCGTAGGCTTAGCTTTTTCAAATTTTTGTTGAGATACATGGAGTTTTATTGGGGGGAGAAAGCCTTTACATTGAGCCAATTTGTGGTATCATACGGAAAAAACGACCAGGAGATTTTACATGGACAAAAAGGAGTTCTCCCAAATTCGGACCCATATCGGAAAAACTCAAACTCAAATGGCACAGCTCCTGGGTATTTCTTCCAAAGCCATACAGAGTTTTGAGCAGGGATGGAGGAACATCCCTGTGTATATCCAGCGACAGGTGTACTTTCTTTTGGCGATGATGAGGGCCGGTAATAAAAATAACAAGCCTTGTTGGGTGATACGGAAGTGTCCCATGGGGATGAGGCGAAATTGCCCGGCATGGGAATTTCAAGGTGGGCATCTTTGCTGGTTTATCAATGGGACGATCTGCCAGGGCGAGGTGCAAGAAAGCTGGCACGAGAAGATGAAGAGGTGCCAACAGTGCGAGGTATTCCAACCAATTTTGCCTCTCGCTTAAGAGCAAGTTTTAAGCTTCAGCTATTTCGTTCGTGGCCTCCCTGTTGATCCTTTCATCAACGCAACGGTCCAGGCGTTCAACTCCGACACGAAAATCCTTTTCTCCCAGGGTGACGGAGAGATTGACAACCCCTTAGTCCTTCTCCAATGCCTTTCTTTTGAAATGAACGGATAGTTTACTGGTTATCATAATCATGTTTCCTGCCGGGTTAGACCGGAACCCCCACAAGACGACTGTTGATTTACCGAATACTGCCTGACATAAACAGGATCATTCATCGGGGAAGAGTAATGAATCCATCTTCAAATACATGACCAAGATCCTAGGCATGTGATGGTTATGATGCATAGATAAACTCCCCCAGGAGATGAAAGGATCACGGGAGATTCTGAAAGGATCAAAACCGATTTCAATAAGGCTTTGACTTTGTTTGCTACATTGTCGTGTAGATCTTAAAATCCATTATCACGACTCCGATGGGAACCCCAATGTGTAGTTTGTTTCCTTCTCAGTTGAATTCCGTAGCGGCTCATTTTCTCCACAATGATCACTCCATTAGGCAGCTATCACTTACCTTACTGCCAAGGAATCGGGTAAAGGTTCTCACAGCAAAAATACGAGACAGTGAAATTCTGGCCCTGCCTGGTATCTGCTGAAAAGCGAGGACTAAAAACTCACAGCTCTCAGCGGTCTCCTTGTTTTAGGCTGCGCCAAATTTCGGTGCTCTCCTTTAAACTACAATAGTTCTGGCTGCCGATGATCACATGGTCAAGTACATCTATGTCAAGGATTTTACTGGCCTCACGAACCTGGCTCGTCAATTCAATATCATCCTTACTCGGAGAGGGATCTCCGGAGGGGTGATTATGAACGAGAATAATAGCAGCAGCATGTGACTCGATAGCTGGATGAAAAATTTCCCTCGGATGGGCAAGACTTGCATTCAAAGTGCCTATAGCGATAACCTCATCCCGTAGGAGTTTGTTCCTCGTATCGAGATAGAGCCCTCTGAGGTGTTCCTTTTTCAATCTCGCCATATCCTTGGTATATTCAAAAACCTCCTCGGGAAATCTCAGAAAGACTTCGGTTGGCCTCCCGAACAGTCGTCTTCCCAGTTCAAAAGCAGCGACTACCTGACAGGCTTGTACTGGTGATAAACTCAAGACCTTTTCCAAGGTATCCACATCGCCTTGAGAAAAGACTCCATGAACGCCGTATTGAGACATAATTCTCTTAGATAGCTCAAGGATGCCCTCTCTCCTCGTGCCCTTCCCGAGTATCACCGCCATCAATTCATAATTCTTAAGGGATGCTGGCCCGTATTTCCTCAGTTTTTCCCTCGGCTTTTTCTCCACAGGCAGATCACGAACGCGAAGTTTGTAGGATTTGTTCGATTTACCCATATCGATCCTCCGTCCTGATGATAGGAACTCATTCAATTGAAACCCTCAACAAGGGTATCCTGCCTCCATTGATCGAAAAAACACCAGCTGGATCTCCAAACCGATAGACCGGGTTCGATACGTGTTACTATACTCATATACCAGAAAATCTCAAATACAATAGTAACTCAGTCCACCATACGCCCTGGGTGAAGGGGTTCAGTATTGGAAATTTCGTGGATTTGGCTGTATATTCTATGGGGTTTCTGCAAGGGGGATCGTCTTGGCACTCGCTGTAAGAGTCAGGGATTTGTGGAAATCATTTCGTTCCGGCTGGTTCTGGCGGACCCGTAATGAAGTCCTTCGGGGTATCAATCTCGATATCGAGGAGGGACGAATCTTCGGCATTCTGGGGCCCAATGGAGCGGGAAAAACGACTTTTTTATCGATCCTGTCTACCCTTTTGCTCCCAGACAGGGGCCAGGTACAGGTCTTAGGTATGGATGTGGTGAAAGGAGGGAACCGGGTCAGGCAGAGAGTCAACATATCCAGTGGAAATGCGAACTTCCTCTGGAGCCTTACAGTTAGAGAGAACCTCACATTCTACGCTATGCTCTATGGCTTGGGAGGAACAAATCGTAAAAAGAAGGTGAACGAGGCTATTGACCTTTTCGCATTAAGCACTTATGAAGGAATATCCTTCGATAGATTGTCAACGGGGATGAAACAGAGGTTAGCCCTGGCAAAATCGATGCTCAACAACCCGGAAATCCTCTTTTTGGATGAACCTACAGTGGGATTGGATCCTGACGTATCCCTGAAGATTCGCGACCAGATCAGGGAGATTCAAAGAGAGAGGGCAACTACCATCGTCCTGACCACCCATAATATGGCGGAAGCCGAATATCTCTGCGATCGCATCGCATTCCTGAAGGGCGGGGAGATATTGACCGTGGGGACTGCCCAGGAACTCAAAAGGAGCGTTCGATTGGGGGATATCATCACCATCGACTATGAAGGGGGCCTCCATTCGATCCAACTGGAGAAGCTACCCGGTATCATCGATTTCTCCCTGTCGGACGGCCGTTGTCAGTTTGTGGTTGACAGCGCAGCAAGGAGTGTGAGCGGCATTTTGCAAAGGCTGTGGGAAGCAGGAATTGTGGTCAAGGAGGTCAAGACTTCTCAAACGAATTTGGAGGAGGTTTTCCTTGAGTTTGCGAAATGAAGGGACGAAGATCCTGGCCTTTGTATTTAAAAATGTGATCATCACCAAGAGCAATGTCTTCAGCCTCTTCGAAATCCTCTTCTGGCCAACTGTCGGCCTTCTCTCCGTGGGCCTTTTAGCCACGTATTTGCAACTGGGCCCCGATATGATGGCCTTCATTTTGATTGGGGTCATATCCATGAGCGTTGTCCATGTTTGTCAGATCGACATCGCCTACGTCCTGCTCTATGACGTGTGGGGTAAGTGCATTAAGCATGAGTTCATAGCCCCTGTCAATTCGGTTCATCTCATCCTGGGATCGTGGCTGATCGGGATTTTCCGGAGCGGCCTCATCTTTATCTTACTGGTTTTATTCAGCTCCCATGCTTTTCATTTCGATTTCCTTAAACCGGGAATAGAGCCCCTCAGTCTATTCCTTGTGGGCCTTTTCCTCACATCGGCCCTGGTAGGCATTACCGTCTGTATCTTGGTGCTCGTATTTGGACACAAGGCCGAGGTCACTGCATGGTCCCTGGTGAGCTTGATGCTGTTGATCTGTGGCATCTACTATCCCATCTCCATGCTTCCCGCCCCTGTCATGGCAGTGGCAAAGCTCATTCCCCTCACCTATTTCCTGGAGTACTTTCGCTCCTTCTACGGCTTCCACAGCGATCTCAGCGGAATTCTGGCAAAGGGATACGGATTCGCCCTGCTCTACCTCTGTCTGGCATGGATTGCCTTGAACCTTGTTATCCGAAATGCCAAAAGGACGGGGATTCTCATCAAATTGTCGGAGTAACACGGAGCACTCTGGTACGATCCCGACTCCGCTCGAGCATCCATTGCATTCGGGATCTCCCTAAAGGGGACTCTTTGTTTTCTTCGCCGCCCTGATCCAAACCTTGACTTTGGGCACGTCGAAGGGCTGGGTTGGAATATGATAGTCTCTGCTGGCCCGAAGGAGTCTCTCATAGAGATTGGAGGGTTCCTGCTGGGCGAGGGTTTGGACGTCATCTATTCCAATTTCCTTCAGCAGGAGGAAGTTTTCGATACCCAGGCCCCTTAACTGAATCAGTTGAGACCATTTGACCCAATCGGAGATTTTGTCGTCAGAGATTCCCAGTTTTTCCCCCAATTCTCTGCGTCCCTCGGGTTCCTTCAATCTTTGAAAAAGGTCATCCACCGTGTGGAGATCCATTTCCACAAGTTTTTCCCGGTATTGGGGTTCAATCAGGTTCAGATCGGTAACCTTGGCGATGTAGGAGTTGATTGTTTTGGTGTCAATGGAGTGAAAAACCAGCGGGAAGAAAAGGAACAGTCCGATAACACTGAAGACAATGGCAATGGGTTTTGTCCTCTTCCCCGGGTTGAGGTTGTACTGGTCCTGTTCCCAACCCCTTTTCTGCCTGAAGAGGGAGATGAAATTATAGGTTACGTAGCACCCAACAGCAAAGGGGGGAAACCCCAAAAATCCCAGGGGGGGCATCTCGAATCCCTTTATTTCCTCGAACAAGGGGACAGTATACACCCACTTGGATCGAGCCCAAAAGTTCCAGAATTCCCAGAGGAAACCGCAGGCCAATCCCGCCGTTAGGAGAAGCAGAAATTTCCTTGGATTCCCCTGCTCCCAGTCCCGCATCAATGATTTCCCCCCAAAGCGGTGATTGATGGGCTCCAGGAGAAAGATGAAAGATCCCCAGATGAGGGGAAAGCCATACTGGGGAACGGTGATGGGGAGGATGAGAAAAACGCCACCCACAATCCAGAAGGGGATGTACCAGTTTCGGCTCTCAGGAATTGCAGCAACCGAATACCCCCTATAAAGACCAATGTTGCCGAGTAGCTCTGTGGTCTCGAAAAGCCCAGGCAGTACCGTAGAGTAGGCAATCATATAGCCGATCCATCTTTGAAGGGTATTTCTGGGAATATTAATGTAATACCAGTTCTTCAGGGAAAGGTTTACCAACTCGAAGAAAAGCCACACGGCGACGGACCAAGGCATCAAGAGGAAAAACTCCTTGGTCCGACTCATGAGGAGAGAATTCCCCCTCATCTTGTAGACGAGGCTGTCGCAGACGAGGATGTACGCCCACCATGCGAAACAATAGAACCAAGAAAAGAAGGGTTCGACCCTCCTGAACATCATAATCTCGGCAAGGATCAAGAACCCGAATCCGATGATCCCATGGATATTGAGCCGGTTCTGACTATGTTTCGCTATCATCAAAGATACCCCTCGATGCGATCCTCAATCTCTCTCTTTCCGATTCCAAGCTCGGGTAAGCAAAGGGTTGAATTGGGGGCATCCGATCTATTTACCATAAAAACAAAAGCTCATCAATCAAAGGAGACTGGAGTTTCCGGAGTTTCCAGAGAACACCGTTGTCCCTTCGGTTGCTCGTGACCCCTTGCCCTAATTCCCTTTCGTTCACTGAAAAGAATTTTTGACTAATCTAGAGTTCGCTCCACTGCAAATCCAAAACTCGCCTTTTGGGCTCAGACATTGGATTTGCGGCCGTTCCGCTTCACTAAGAATAGTTACCAAAAATTCTTTAATTTTCGCTCCAGGGATTTCGGCAACAACCCGTCAACATATGAGAAATAGTTATTTCGAGATCATCGCCCAGGTGCAGACTACTTTCCTGTGGCACGCATTTAGAAGTGAATTGGGCTAGCGTCTGTTATTCTCATTGCTCTGTTCCCATCTGTGCGCCTAATGTCTCCGGCATTCCCAACAGTAAAGGAAAGCGGATAAATATATCCAGCCCAACTACAATCAGAAACAGGTACTGTGGGCCGATATTATCCCAAATAGCTCCGGCTAACAAAGCTGTGACGGCGGCCAGGAGCATTCTAAAAAAACGCGAGATTCCAACCCACCTGCCCATCTGCTCGGGAGGAACCAACTCAAAATTCATAGCCCCTGTGACAACTAGGTTGATGCTTATGAAACCTTGCAGGACACCAGCCGCTAAGAGAAACATAGGGCTTGGGGCCCAGATAAGTATCAAGTTGGAAGCCCAGAAAAGTGGTGCCATCAAATAGAGAACCTTTTTCCGCCCAATCTTGTCAGCTAACTTTCCCAGAGGGATCCCAAGGAGAAAGGGCGTCAATGCAAAACCAGCGACCATTGCCCCCAGTATGAATTGATCTGCTCCTTTCACCTCACGAGCGAAGACCTGAGTAAAGGGAATAACCATACCTTGCGGCAGGAAAGTTATAGAGTGGATAACGAGAAAGCGTTTTAAACTTTGCCCCTGCCTGAATACTTGAGAAAGGTCTCTTAATAAGCTGGACCCACTCCCAACTATTCCTCCCCAACTGCGGTTGGATAGTTGAGTAGACACAAGAAAAAATGTGGCTATGGTGCCAAAAAGACTAATCAAGAATAGCGGCCTGATACTACTGACATTAATACCACCAAATCTGGTGACCAGCAAAGCTCCAAGCATGGGACCTGCCATTCCCATTAAGCCTACGGCTAGAGTCTCACAGCAGCTCATGGCCGTGACTCGGTCTTCCTTTACTAAAGAATTAGCACATATGACACCACAACTATGCATACTTGTTGTGAATCCTACCCAGTACGCTAACATAGCAACGATAATAATTGGCCAACTCTGGGCCACACCATAGGTAAGAAAAGAGATACCTAGCAGACCAATACCCGCAAGGTAAATCCTCTTGGTACCAATCCTGTCGATGAGCCATCCAGTGAAAGGACTCAGCATGGCAGCGGCACCCATTCCAATACTGTTGACTATTCCCAGCTGGGTGCCAGTAGCTCCCAAAGCCATAGTATAAATAGAGAGGTAAGGAAGAACCATCTGGTAGAAGAATCTATGCGTGGATGACCGCGCTGCTGTTACTTTCCAATCGCGCTGTTGCCTGTTTAGGAAGCCAAGCCCTTTTGAAATAGCCCCAAGCGTAGCTTGACATGCTCGCATCAGTTCTCTCTCCCCCATGAAATTGGTTCTATGAGGAGTATTGGTTTTAAGTGTTCCCCCAGCGATAAATAGATATCAGTTAAAGGTGGGAGGGTCAATAAACCTGGCCTGTCTTTGTCTGATACAAGATGAAACCTTACATGACAAGGTGATCAGAAATTGTTGATTTAGTTAGAAAATAGCCTAAGACAGCTTAACAGAAGCATTTTCATACCTCTAGGGTGTCCAACAGGGCATGATAGTTGCGTTTGAAATAGGAAGGAAAACGGGACAGGGACTTTGAAATGAGGAGCGATGATTTAACTCTAAAACACAAGGAAAATCAAATAGGTAAGAATTCTTTATGTCGCCAAAATGTCGGTGGTTTTAAATGTCTCGTCATCGCTATTGAGTTGCGATTGAAACCTAGGATCCCTGATCGGCGAATCTGCATTCTTCACGTGGAAGTATGAGAAACTACATAGACCACGTCGGTGAAGCCGCCCCCTCGGAGATGAATGGCTCGGATTGATCACCTCTCGCTCCTTTCACTTACCTGAATGCCAGCATGTCATGTGCTGGGCGTGGGTCTTTAGGTAAGCCCCAGGCTTGATACGAACGGAAATGCCGTATTTTTTGGAGGGTAAAAGGCCGTCGGGGATTGCGATTCAGGTTAGGCCCACCCAGACATGTTCCAAGATTAAATATGGATTTTGAGGGACCAGACGTTCTGTGAGTATTTCAGCTAGGAGTAGAGATGGCAGGCAACACAATGCCCTTTTCCCATCTCCTTTGATTGCGGGGACTCTCTTTCACATATCCCTCCGACTTTTTCTATGCATCTCGTATGAAATCCGCACCCCAATGGCGGATCGATAGGGCTGGGAATCTCTCCTTTAAGGATAATTTTTTTCGTTCTCTTTTTAGGATCAAGTCTAGGAGTGACCGAGACTAGAGCCTTTGTGTATGGGTGCATAGAATGCTTGAAGATATCCTCTGTGTTTCCATACTCCATCATCTTTCCAAGATACATAACAGCTATTTTCTCCGTGAAAAGCCGTGCTAGGGACAGATCATGCGTGATAAAGAGGTAGGTAAGATTCAGGTTTTCTCTTAGTCTCTTCAATAGGTTCAGGACTTCTGCCTGTACGGAAACATCCAAGGATGATGTAGGTTCGTCT
>JBGVTJ010000108.1:0-16748 GCA_041862515.1 Thermodesulfobacteriota bacterium
TTGCCGATACCCCCCGCCCCTTATATCGGATTCACTCCCGTAGCTTGGGGAGCGTTATTTTGAAAGTCTTACAATGCCATCCTCTTCATATGCCACATCCCTTGTTGCTGAGCCCTCCGTTCCAACCGCGGCAAATGGCCGCCTCCCAATGAACTAGGCAAAAGGTGGCAAACCTAACGCAACTTCTATGCCAAGCACCGGTGGCAAGCATCGCTCAATGGTAATCATCGATAAGCTATTAAAATCATTTGGCAATTTATCCATGCCCTCTTATTTTCCATCATAATTTGGCCAAAACACTCGCATTGAAAATGTGCCAAAAGGCACATAAAAAGCGGGGAAAAACCTCTCGTTTTCAGAAATATCTTTTCATTTTCATCGGTTACGTAAATGTGCCGAAAGGTAATACAAGGGGACCAATCGGCACATTTCCCCTCTTTTCGGCCCTTGCTTTATGGGATAACCTTCTTTAAGATAACACCCATGAACAGACAACTTTCCCTTATCCACCAAAAATGAAACTGCGAGGATTAATACGCTTCGAAAGGGATAAAAGATGAAAAAAAAATACATGCTTTTCTTGCCATTGCTCGCGTTGGTGTTTGTCGCAATGAGATCTTCTTCCCCTGAGGACAAGGAATACCAGGTTCTGCGCAAGCGGATGGTGAAAGCAATCGAAGGCGATGTGAAATTCACCAGCGAGAGAATCGGCAAAAAGGCACTGGGGGGACACGTGATGGAAGTAATGGGGAAAGTCCCCCGCCATGAGTTTGTGCCCCCTGACCTCAGGCGTTCTGCTTATGAAAACCGGCCCCTTCCCATCGGTTATGGACAGACGATTTCCCAGCCTTATATTGTGGCCTTGATGACGGATCTTTTGGATGTGGACGAGGATGACGTGGTATTGGAAATTGGAACTGGGTCTGGATACCAGGCAGCCATCCTGGCAGAATTAGTGGAAGAGGTCTACACCATCGAAATTGTCAGAGAACTTGGGGAACAGGCAAAAGGACGGTTAAAGCGTCTTGGCTATCAAAAGGTTGAGGTTCGTGTGGGTGATGGTTATTATGGCTGGGAAGAGCATGCACCCTTTGATGGCATCATCGTCACGGCTGCAGCCAGCCACATCCCCCCGCCTCTCATTAAGCAGTTGAAGTCTGGTGGTAGAATGATCATCCCTGTTGGCAGTCCGTTCATGACCCAACAGTTGATGCTGGTAAAAAAGGAAAAAGACGGCACGATCAGAACAGAGCAAGTGCTGCCCGTTATATTTGTGCCACTTACCGGTGGGCATTGACATGCTTGTCGGGTATGCCATTTTCCTGATATCGGCTGGAGTGATCGGCTATGAAATCCTCCTGATGCGGCTCCTTTCCATCATCCAGTGGTACCATTTCGCCTACATGATCATCAGCCTTGCCCTGCTTGGCTTTGGAGCGAGCGGAACCTTTATCGCCGTGGCCCAACGTTGGCTCCTTCCGCGATTTCATTTGTCCTTTACCATAAATGCCCTGCTTTTCGGTTTCACGACAGTGGGTAACTTTATCCTCGCACAGCAGATTCCGCTCAATACCCTTGAGATACTCTGGGATCGTAGCCAGCCGCTCTATTTGTTGGTACTCTATGTGCTGCTGTCCGTACCCTTTTTTTGTGCGGCCAACTGCATCGGTCTCACCTTTACCCGGTTCAAGGATCAAATCAATCGCATTTACCGTTTTGATCTGCTCGGGGCCGGGACTGGCGCGCTGGCCATCATCCTGCTCCTTTTTGCCTTTTCCCCAATTACCTGTCTCAAATTCCCGGGAGCTTTGGGGTTCTTCGCCGCAGCACTGATCAGCTTGAGCCACGCATTGCCTCGATCCCGATGGCTTGCAGTAGCTTTTTTCTCATGCGGTTTGATACTGCCCTTTGCTTGGCCCGATGGGTGGCTTACTCTCCGGATATCGGACTATAAGGGACTGAGCCTGGCGCTCCGTGTACCCGGTACAGCAGTGCTCAGTCAACGTTCCAGCCCACTGGGTTGGCTCACGGTCGTCCGGAGTCCCACCATTCCCTTCCGGCATGCACCCGGTCTGAGTTTAAATTACTTTGTGGAGCCACCTCCGCAATTGGGAATTTTCACTGATGGCGACTCTTTGAGCCCAATTACCCGATACGAGGGGAAACGTGAACCGCTTGCCTATTTGGATCATCTCTCTTCTGCCCTGCCTTATCACTTGCTGGAACAACCCAGGGTGCTTGTCCTTGGAGCGGGGAGTGGCACAGATGTGCTCATGGCCCTTTACCAAGGAGCAAAGAGCATCGATGCTGTCGAGCTCAATCCGCAGATCGTTGATTTAATAGCGCGGGTTCATGCCGAATTTGCCGGGAATCTCTACCAAAGGGAGGGCGTCAAGGTTCATGTTGCTGAAGCACGGGGTTTTGTGGCCGGAAACAGCGAGCGTTATGATTTAATTCACATCTCTTTGCTGGACTCCTTCAGTGCCTCAGCGTCGGGAGGGTACGCTCTCAATGAAACGTATCTCTACACGGTGGAAGCCTTGGAGGAATACCTCCACCACCTGCAGCCCGGAGGCCTTTTGGCTATCACCCGCTGGCTTAAAATACCTCCACGGGATGGCCTGAAACTCTTCGCCACGGCACTCAGGGCGTTGGAGAAATCCGGTGTTGACAGCCCTCAGCGGCAGTTGGTGCTGATCCGGAGTTGGAAAACAACCACGCTGCTGGTCAAAAATGGGGAATTTTTAGAGGAAGAAATCCGAGCAGTTCGGACCTTCTGCGAAGAACGATTCTTTGACGTTGCTTATTATCCAGGGATACGAGCAACGGAGACCAATCGTTACAATATGCTGGGAAGACCGTATCTCTATGAAGGAGCGATGGCCCTAACGGGGGAAGAGAGGAACAATTTTCTCAAGCGCTACAAGTTTCACATCACTCCAGCCACAGACGACCGCCCTTACTTCTTTCACTTCTTTAAGTGGGGCACTCTTCCGGAAATTTTGTCGCTAAGAGGGCGGGGGGGATTGCCCTTGTTGGAATGGACCTATCCGATCCTCATGGTGACGTTCCTTCTAGCTGTTTTGACGAGCTTCGTGCTGGTTCTCCTTCCTCTTCTGACCCTGCGACGCAACGGGAGCCCGCGGCGAAATCGAAGCCGCGTTGCTCTCTACTTTCTGTCTCTGGGGTTGGCGTTTTTATTCATTGAAATCGCCTTTATTCAGAAATTTATCCTTTTTCTCAGTCACCCCCTCTATGCGGTCGCTGTCGTCTTGTGCGCCTTCCTCGTTTTTGCAGGCTTTGGCAGCGGCTATTCCTCCCAGTGGGCCCGACGCTTTCAACACTTCCACCAACAAAAAGAAGGAATGCCCATCCTTATTGTCGTCATTGGAATTGTTGCCATTGCTCTTTCTTATGTGATTCTTTTGCCTTCACTTTTTCATAGCTGGATGGCTTTGCCAGATGGTTTGAAAATCCCGATCTCCATCGCCCTTATCGCCCCCCTGGCATTCTGCATGGGAATGCCTTTCCCCCTGGGTCTGTCGCGGGTCGCTACAACGATGCCAGATTTCATCCCTTGGGCATGGGGAGTGAACGGCTGCGCTTCTGTGTTGAGCGCGATTTTGGCTACCATACTGGCCATTCATTTCGGTTTCACCGTGGTTATAGGGATGGCACTCATACTCTATTTCTTGGGAGCTCTCGCCCTTTGGAAGCCATTGCGGGGCATCTAAAATCGCACATTGGGCTTTGGCAAGAATTGACAACTGCTGATAAGGCTGGCCAAAAATGGAAATTAACCTTTCGGCTGATGTAAAATACTATAAGGACCCGGCTCATAGATCAAGTGAGGTGACCGATGGCGAGAAGAGGTAAAAAGAAGAGATCGGAGACATCTCCAAGGAAATCTCTTCCGAAGAGAAAGAAGCAGAGAAGGACTTCCTTTCTGTGGATTGGAGGAGCAATCCTGGTAATCGTTATTTTTTTTGCTCTATTGGGGCATATACCCTTTATTGGAAGCAAAAAGGGTAAGTCTTTCTCCGTCCGGGGAGGCGAGACACGCCCTGTACTCGATCCCTCATTGTTTACAGGTATGGCCCGCGCAGCTTATGCGGCGGCGAAGGAATATCCAGAGGTAATGGATCAGGTCTTCTGCTATTGTAAATGCGACGAACCGCCCTTTGAGCATAAAAGTCTTTTGAGCTGTTTTACCGATAATCATGGCAAAGGGTGACTGCTCTGTCAGAAGGAGGCCCTGAGGGCAGCCCAGCTTTACAAAGAAGGTAAAACAATCGAAGCAATAAAGAGAGCAATTGACAAGGAATTTGGTCGCTAAACCCACCCAGGGTTTCGTACCATTGCTCTTCTATCGCTTCCTACTTTGAGTATCTGTAAGGGGCACCGAATTCCTTAATCCCGGACTTCCCAATAAAGGATGCGCAGATTTGAAATCAGGGGATGGAGAGAAATACTGATTGGTTTGGCACTAGCAGGATTATCCATTGCCCTTTACGTCATTTTCTTCAAAAGCAATCAGCCTCCCTCGGAGGTACAAGAGATCCGGGCGGCTTCCAGACCAAGAGTCGGAAATCCGGCACCGGACTTCACCCTTCCAACCTTAGAGGGTAACCCCGTTCGCCTATCCAATTATGGGGGTAAGGTGGTTTTCTTGAACTTCTGGGCCACCTGGTGCCCCCCCTGTCGTCAGGAAATGCCTTCTATGGAATCCCTCTATCAAAGGCTCAAAGGGCGAGATTTCCAGATGCTTGCGGTGAGTATCGATACCAAAGGAGCGGATCGGGTGCAATCCTTCGTTGCCACATATGGCTTGACGTTTTCCGTCCTGCTCGATTCCAATAAAAAGGTATACCGGCTCTATGGCCTCACTGGAGTACCCGAGACCTTCATTATCAATAAGAAGGGGGATATTCTTTTGAAGATCATAGGGCCCCGAGACTGGATGAAAAAGCCATGGCTCGACTACTTCGATCGAATCATTGGGAAGACCTCTCTACCCCAATGAAATGGGAAAAAGGGGTTCGGATCTCTCCACCTTGAAAGGGTATGATAATGGCCTGAAGAAATTCCGAATGGGCCTTCCCTATCATCTCTAGCTCATTCCGTACGAGCGAAGAAACCTTCTTCTCCCTCAGATCTCCTCCCCCTCCATTGTTAATGTCTTATGAAACGGTTTCAAAAGCTAACGGAAGGAAACCGGTTGGGACATTTCCCCCCTTCGGGCCTTGCTTTATGGGATTACCTTCTTTAAGATAACGTCCATGAAAAGGCGGCTCTCCTTTGCCCTCTTTCTCATCGGATTTGTAGCCATCGTTGGCCAAATCCTTCTCATCAGGGAACTTCTGGTTATCTTCTACGGAAACGAGTTGTCTACAGCCATCATATTGGCCAGTTGGCTCATTTGGACTTCCCTTGGCAGCGCAACCCTGGGGAGGATCGCCGACGCCATTTCACATAAGCATCGGGCCTTCGGATCTGTCCAGATTCTCCTGGCCTTTCTCCTTCCCTCATCCATCCTCATGGTTCGATTATCCAGGATCCTCTGGAATATTCCCGTGGGGGAGGTCATCGACCTCGCAACGATGATGGCTATCTCATTTGCCATCCTGGCTCCCTTCTGTTTTTTCTCGGGATTTCTCTTCGCCCTCGGCTGCAGTGTCCACAGCGAGACAACGGGAGGGAGGGGTAAATCTGTTGGATCCGTCTACCTCCTGGAAGCCATAGGCTCAGGGGTCGGTGGCGTAGCCTTCACCGCGTTATTCGTCCATTTTCTGAATCATCTCCAGACTTCCTTTGCTCTATCGGCGTTGCTGGTTCTGTCCTCCATGTTCCTCCTGCTTCATCCTTATGGCCTGAAGAGGGGCCGGTCGTGGGTTTACATTTCAGCCCCGTTTCTCATTGGGCTCTTCATGCTCCTGGCCCTTCAGGGCGAGAAATGCGAGATGCTGAGCAGAGGCTGGGAGTGGAAAGGATATCGCCTCATGGATTCCGAAGACACGCTTTATGGTAACCTCACAGCGGTATCGGCAGAGGGACAGATCAGCTTTTATGAAAACGGGCTCTGGATATTCACCTACCCGGATCTGCTCACAGCGGAGGAATCGGTTCATTTCGCCTTGCTCGAACACCCCGCACCCAAGGAAATCCTCCTCGTGGGTGGCGGGATTTCCAGTTCCCTGGCTCAGATATTGAAACACCCCACGGTTTCCCGGGTTGACTACGTGGAATTGGACCCCACGCTAATTGCACTGGGAAGGCGACTTCTTCCCCGGGAAGCGACCACTGCGTTGGATGATCCACGAGTTCACATCATCCACACCGATGGTCGCAAATACATCAAGACCACCCAATCGCGGTACGACGTGGTCCTCGTCAACCTCCCTGATCCGATGACAGCTCAACTCAATCGATTCTACACCGTGGAATTCTTCCAAGAGGCGAGGAGGATCACCCTTCCAGGAGGCATCTTATCCCTCAGCCTCACATCATCGGAAAACATCGTCGGACTTACCCTCGCCCAACTCCTCAACTCGCTCCATCGATCCATGTCCGTGGTTTATCCAGGCGTTCTCGTCCTTCCCGGGTCAACGGCCCGCTTCTTCGGCACAATGGAGGACGGTACCCTGATTTCCGACCCTCAGGTCTTGGTGGACAGGATCAAGGAGAGGCGTTTGGCATTAAAATATGTGAGAGACTATTACCTCTTATTTAACCTCACCCAGGAGAGACTCCACTATTTTCGGGGAATCTTACAAGCGACCAAGGGGACAAGGATCAACCGTGATCTCAGCCCTTCCTGCTATTTTTACGATATCGTCCATTGGAGTGCCCAATACACACCGCGCTTGAAATCGATCTTCCTCTCTCTTGGCCAAATCGAATTTATGTGGTTTATCCTTTTGATCGCGGGATTCACCGCTGTGCTTTTCCCCCTTGCCCGCCGAGAACCTCGGGAAAAGGCCCTGAAGCCTGCAGTGATCTATGCGATTTTCGTTACGGGCTATTCCGAGATGACCTTAAACGTGGTTCTCATCCTGGCCTTTCAGATCTTTTACGGTTACGTCTACTATAAGATCGCCATGCTGATCACCGCTTACATGATCGGCCTCATCCTCGGAAGCTGGCATATTACCCCCGCTGTAGAACGGATAACGAAACCCCTGCGGATACTCCTGCCTATTCAAGGAGGCCTCGCGCTCTATGCCATCCTCCTCCTGGGAATAATCCTTCTGTTCCAGAAATCAGGTCAGCTCTCCGGAATATCCTCCATAATGGAAGGAGGTTTTCCCCTCTTAACATTAGTGGCGGGATATCTGGGAGGGCTGCATTTCCCCTTGGCCAATGTTATCTATTTAGCCGAGGGAAGGGAAGTGGGAAAGGTAGCCAGCCTTGTCTACGGAGTGGATCTAGTGGGATCATCGACTGGGGCCCTCTCGGCCGGGATCATCCTCCTGCCCGTGTTGGGGATTGCACATACCCTCTATCTCATCACAGCCCTCAATCTCTCCGCACTGGGATTGCTCGGATTCATCCAAAAATCAAAGGCGTCTCAAGACGGATGAATGGGATACAAGGAATATGAGAAACGGTATGGGGAAGCTGGAGAAGTGGGGTTCCTAGGCCCATATCCCGGGCAGGGAATGTCCGCAGTACCGACATTTTCGCCCGATCAAGTGATTCTGGAGGATACGGTAGCCTATTCGCTGGATTAACAATTTCTTACACTTGGGACAGTGCGTATTCTCCCCCTCATGGCCAGGAACGTTTCCGATGTATACGTACTCCAGCCCGACGGAGAGGCCTACTTTTCTGGCCTGTTCCAGGGTCGATACGGGGGTAGGCGGGAGGTTTCTCAGCTTATACATGGGGTAAAATCGCGAAAAGTGAATGGGCGTATCCGATCCCAGCGTTTCCTTAATCCACAGGCACATCTGCCGAATCTGATCCATATCATCGTTCTTCGTGGGGACTACTAAATTGACGATCTCCACATGCACACCCTCCCCCTTCAAGGTCTTGAGGGTCTCCAGGACCGGTTGCAGCGTCCCTTCCGTGATGCTTCGATAGTACTCCTCCGTGAATCCTTTCAGGTCGATACAGGCAGCATCGAGAACCTTGCAGAGGGCCTTTAAGGGCTTCTGATTAATATAACCATTGGAATGGCAGACATTCAAAATCCCCTCTTCCCTCGTTAGTACACCGATATCGTACATGTATTCGTAAAAGATGGTAGGTTCAACGTAGGTCGAAGCTATGGATTTGCAACCCGTCCTCTTTGCGGCCGCCACCACCAACTCAGCGGGCATATCGAAATTCGCCGTCTCCTCAGGTCTTGCCTGGGATATCTCGTAATTCTGGCAGAATTTGCAGTCGAAATTGCATCCTGTTGTTGCAATGGAGAAAGAACCCGTTGTCGGAAGGACGTGGAAGAAGGGCTTTTTCTCTATGGGATCTATATGCCAGGTAACGGGATTTCCGTAGACCAGGCTATAATATTTACCACTCCTATTCTCCCTTACCTCGCAGTATCCCCTCTCTCCATCTGAGACGACACACGCCGTGGGACACAGTTCACACCGGATCTGTTTTCCCTCCAAGGGGGTGTAATAGGGAGAGAGTTTTGTCTTGATAAGGCCCCATTCCCTTCTGATGTTGAACGCCTCGGCACCTTCAACGAAATGGAAAAGGGAGGAAATGCTCGCTAGCGAGGAAAAGAGAAGGGAATATTTCGCGCAATCACCCAAGAATTCCCTTCTACTCATTCCTTTTTGGCAAGGATTCACCTTCATACCGAAGGCCCTTCCTTCATTAACTAAGGTTCTTCTTACGGCTGTCATTCCCCTTTTTGATGGTTTTCGAGGGATCCCCTTTTTCGAGAAACCCGGAAATTTTCGCTCTCCCTCTTTAATGAGACCCCCACATCTCAAAAAGGTTTAAAAAATATCTGCGGAAAAGATGGAGATGACGGTATCCTCATCCTTCCAGGCATCTTTTGGTAACCCGGCCTTAAAACAGGTGTGTTCTAAAAATGTCTCACGATCCCAGCGGTATTCCGTAGCCACCTGGGGGAGGAGAAGGCCGGAATGAAATTCCCTTTCTATGAGGATCCCGTGTTTCCCCACCTCGATCTGCTCTACGTCCTTGATTCGTTTCAGGGGAGTGAGGACCGAGATTTCAATCTCCAGATCAGGCAGTTCCCTTTCGGTCACTGGGTCAAATCGTGGATCATGAAAAGCCGCCTGGGCTGCCATTTCCTCAACCGTCTGGTAAAGGGGTTTGTAGGCTTTGATATAGCCAATACACCCCCGAAGCTGACCTCCCCTGTTGAGGGTAACGAAAGCTCCCCTTTTCTCCTTCAATGTCGGAGAGTCAACCGTAAACTTCGGCACCGGTTTCCCTCGAGCCTTGCTCTCGATCACTGTCTTTGCGATATGCAGCAGGGTTTCCTTGTCCCGGTTGCTCAGCCCGAGATCAACTCCTGCCTTTTTGCCACCCCTCATCTTCGCCCCGCTGATCTCTCCAGCCAAAACTATGATGCCTCTTGCCGTATTCCCGTTCGGCAAAAAGCCCCCGCCAAATACCCTACGGTGTAATTACCGGGCCATTTGTCCCCGGTCACATCCCCAGAATTGGTGAGCTTCAATACTTTTCCCGCGTCCCCACCCAGTGTCTTCGCAGCGATCATCGCCGTCAAGATGGGCCCCTCGCCGCAGGCCTGACAACGGCCCCTCCTAAGATCTTCCGCAAGACCGGTGATGTTGAACTGATCGATGTGTTGTGCCAATATCTCATCCTGAGCTACCACTTCTCGATAGCTATAGCTATGGGTTAGATCGGAGCTGGCGATGATGAGGGCGCTCTTCTCCTTTGACGACTCGGCAATGGCCTTCCCGAGCGATTGGCATATCTCATAATTCGCTCCGCCCATTAATACGATGGGCACCAACTTATACCCCTTGAGGGCAACCTGAAGGAAGGGGAGTTGGACCTCTAGGGAATGTTCCCCCAGATGGGCCTCGGGAATCCACTGAAAACGCCTGTCCAGCGCCATGATCTCATCGCACATGCCCCCATCTATGGGGACCACACCCAAGGGGGTCCTGAAGCCACCTCTATGATAAATCGAGGCCCCTTCAAAGGGCCACCGATGGCTGGGGGCAATGACGATGACATCGTCGAAATCCATGCCCTCCACTAACTTATAGGCGTAAGCGGCCACCTGACCGGAATATGCGTAACCGGCATGGGGGGAGATCAAGGCGATGACATCCCCCTCAAGGGTCTCTTTTCCCGCCTTTTTCAAATACCCCCTGACGTCATCAGACAGAGCATCAGGATCTGAAGGGTAGAATGCTCCGGCAACCGCAGGTTCTCTTATATTCTCCATGTAGGCACCTCTTCTTAAAACACTTCTGCAAAAAAGGCATAAATCCTCGTTTTCTCGTCCAGCCAGGCATCTCTAGGCAACCTGGCCTTGAGACAACAACGCTCCAAAAACGTCTTGCGATCCCAGCCATATTCCGTAGCCACCTGGGGAAGGAGAAGGCCGGAATGAGATTCCCTCTGTATGAAGATCCCGTGTTTCCCCACCTCGATCTCCTCCACGTCCCTGATTCGTTTCAGGGAAGTGAGGACCGAGATCTCAATCTCCAAATCCCGGAGCTCAGTCTCCGTAACGGGTCTAAAACGGGGATCATGAAAGGCCGCGGCCACCGCCATCTCTCCTACTATCTTGTACAAGGGCTTAACACCCTTAATACAGCCGATGCACCCCCTGAGCTGACCGCGTTTCTTAAGGGTGACAAAGGCTCCCCTCTTCTCTATGAGAGCCTGGAACTCCACCGTGCACTCTGGGACCGGTTTCCCCCGGGCGGCCTCTTCTATAGCCCTCCGGGCGATGTCGTGCAACACCCGCTTTTCTTCCTTTGTTAAATCTGCCCGCGATTTCTCAGCAATTTGATAGAGCACGGCCGCCATGTACCCAACCACGTAATTCCCGAGGCTTTTTCTTCCGGTAACATCCCCGGAATTGGTCAACTTCAAGACTTTCGCTCTCTGAGCGCCGAGGCTCTTAGCCACCATCATGGCCACCACTATCGGCCCTCCTCCGCATGCCTGACATCTGCCCTTCCTCAAATCCTCTTTCAACCCGGTAATATCGAACTGTTCGATGTGGCGGGCTAGTATCTCATCCTGCTCCACCACTTGGCGGTAGTCATGGCTGTGGGTCAGATCGGAACTGGCAATGATCAAGACTCTCTTCCCCTCAATGGAACGGATAATTGTCTGGCTTAGATGATGGCAAACATCGAAATTCCATGTGGAACCCATCACCATGGGTACTAAACTGAACCCTTCCAAAACGCTTTGGAGAAAGGGGATTTGTACCTCAAGGGAGTGCTCTTGCACGTGGGCTTGTGGAACGTACTCGATGATTTTACTCCGCTGACTAATCCTCCCCACAAGTTCTGTATCGATAGGCACAATGCCCAAGGGAGTTTCGTACCCTTCCCCGTCATAGATAGATGCCCCCACAAAATCAACCCGATGGCTGGGGGCAATGACGATGACATCATCGAAATTCATCCCCTCCACTAACTCATAGGCGTAAGCGGCCACCTGACCGGAATACGCGTAACCGGCATGAGGGGCGATCAGGGCAACGATTTTCCCATCGATACATTCCTTCTCGACGTTCCCGATATATCCACGAACGATCTTCCGGAGTTCATGGGGATCCGAGGGATAGAACATACCCGCCACGACGGGTTTCCTGACCTTCCCTCCGAGAGCGCCTCTTGCTTGCCCCGTAAGAGAAACCAGAAAGATGAGGACGAAAAGAAGGAGATGCTTTCTCATGGATCCCCAAAATGTTTTTTAGTATCCAAAAGGAGAGTGACGGGTCCATCGTTAACCAGGTTCACCATCATCATCGCTTGAAAACGACCCGCCTGAACCCCCAACCCTTTTTCCCTCAGTCCGGATACGAAATGATCATAAAGGTCACGGGCATGATCGGGACCCGCCGCCTCCGTGAAAGAGGGTCGACGACCCTTCCGACAATCACCAAAGAGAGTAAATTGGGAAACTACCAATACCTCTCCACCAACATCCATGAGGGAAAGATTGAATTTTTCCCCCTCATCCTGAAAGATTCTCAAATGTGGGATTTTCTCAACGAGGTATTCCACATCCCCAGCGTCATCTTCCTTTCCCACGCCGAGGAAGACCACCAGCCCCCTCCCTATGCTTGCAATGAGATCCTCATCTACCGATACCGTAGCGGATTTAACCCTTTGGACGACAGCCCTCATGTCTCGATCGATTTCTCCTCGATCGGAAGGGGAAAGATTCAGAGGATGGGTTAATCCTCCTTCTTCGATTGGGCAACAACCTTTTCGCTCAGATGGGACGGAACTTCCTCGTAATGGGAAAAATGCAGGGAGAATTCACCTCTTCCACCGGTCATCGATTTCAGGTCAGGGGCGTACTTCAACACTTCAGCCATGGGGACATGGGCCCTGATCACCTGGTAATTCCCCTTTGCATCTACTCCCAGGACCTTTCCCCTTCGACTGTTCAGATCGCCGATAATATCGCCCATGTTTTCCTCTGGGACGGTAACTTCAATCTCCATGATCGGTTCCAAGAGTACCGGGTTGGCCTCCCTCATCCCCTTCTTCAAGGCCATGATGGCGGCAATCTTAAAGGCCATTTCTGAAGAATCCACCTCGTGGGATTTCCCGTCATAAAACCTCACCTTAAAGTCAACAACCGGGTATCCGGCCAATACTCCGCTCTGTATCGCCTCGGCAATGCCCTTCTCTACGGCGGGAACGAAGTTCCGCGGTACGTTCATACCTGTCAGGGCGTTTTCGAACTCATATCCCTTTCCCCGGTCAAGGGGGAAAAGGTCGAAGTGAACCTCGGCAAATTGTCCACGTCCTCCCGTCTGCTTCTTATGGCGATAGATAACCCCCTTTTTCGGCATCCGGATGGTCTCTTTATACGGAACTTTGGGTACACTGAGATCCACCCCTACGCCAAATTTCCGTTTCAACTTGTCGAGAATCACCTCCACGTGAACCTGTCCCATACCGGAAAGGAGGATCTGCCCCGTCTGTTCGTCGCGGCCCAGACTAATGGTGGGATCTTCTTCGCCCAGGCGTACCAGCGCCGAGGTGATCTTATCCTCATCTCCCTTGCTTTTCGGCGTCAAGGCGAAAGAGATGATGGGCAGGGGGAGTTTCGTCGGCTCGAAGAGAATAGGATTTTTCTCGTCACAGAAGGTATCCCCCGTAGTGGTCTCCTTCAGCTTGGCAACGGCAACAATGTCACCTGCTATCGCCAATCCCAATGGTTTCTGTTTTTTCCCCTCCAAGGCATAGATCTGTCCGATTCTCTCCTTGACTTTTTTGGTCGAGTTAAAAACGGTTGAATCCGGGTTAATCATCCCCGAATAAACTCTGAAAACCGTGAGCTTCCCCGCATAGGGATCAGCTATGGTCTTAAAAACGAAAGCGGAAAAAGGCCCATCTTCCTTTGCTTCCCGCTCTTCCATCTCTCCCGTCTTGGCATTCTTGCCCTTCACATGGTCCCTCTCCGGGGGGGATGGAAAACCCATAACAACCATATCGAGGAGGGGCTGAATCCCCATATTTCTCGTGGAGGCTCCACAGAGTATCGGTGCGAACTTCCTCTCGATAAGACCCTTTTTCAGACAGAAATAACAATCCTCTTGGTTCAGGTCCCCCTCTTCGAGGTATTTCTCCATCATGGTATCATCGGTTTCCACTAGGGTCTCGATCATCTCCTCGCGGCGTTTCGTCGCTTCATCGCTCAGCTCTGCTGGAACTTCTTTCAGTTCGAATTTTCCGCTGAAGTCATCCTTGTACAGATAGGCCTTCATTTGGATCAGATCGACCACTCCCCTAAACTCTGCCTCATCTCCAATGGGAAGTTGAACCGGCATACAGGGAATGGATGAAAGTCCCTTCTTAATGTCATCCACCGTCTTCTGGAAATCTGCCCTCTCCATATCCATCTTACTGATGTAAATGAGGACGGGGACTTCAAACTCTTGGGCATATTCCCAGACGGTTTCCGTTTGAACCTTCACCCCGGAATTGGCCCCAATGACAATAACCGCGCCATCCACTACCCTCATACATGAACGTGCATCGCCAATGAAATTGGCGTACCCCGGAGTATCGATGAGGTTCAACTTGTGCTTATTCCACTCCGCGTGGACGAGGGAAGAGCTGATGGTAATCTTGCGGTTGATCTCCTCCTGGTCATAATCCATCACGGAAGTCCCTTCATCAACGCTTCCTAGCCGATTATTCACCCCCGTATCGAATAAGATAGCCTCAGCCAGCGAGGTCTTTCCGTCTCCCCCGTGACCAAATATCCCGACATTCCTAATTTCGCTTACCTCGAATTTCTTCATATGTGCACCCTTGCCTGAAAATGGAGAAAATCGCTCCCGAACCGATTCTCTAACGAGTTAACCTTATAATTACTTTTTTCACCTGCAAAAGTCAACCCTGAACTCCATGGCAATGATCCCCCAGAATACTGACGAATACTGATTAATTTCGATGCAAATACGGGAATTTTGGAACGTGGGCTCATCCACTGCATGCCCGCCTAACTGGACATGTTCCCCTGAGACAATGAAGGCCCCATAACCCCCATCGAAACAAAACCCATCCCTTGAAGCAATCACCAGATGACTAGCTATCGAAGGTTCATGAAACTCCCGGCATGGCAACATTGACATCACAGTCAAATTACACTACACTTCCGCCCTAATCTCGCCTCGGAAAAGGAGATACCATGAAGAACAGCGCAGTCTTTTTCTCAGATCTCCGGAGTAATGTCAAAAGGACCATGTTGGACAAAGTGGATGAACTTCTCCATCGGGGAGAAATCGAGGATAAGATCAAGGCTAATGACCTGGTAGCCATAAAACTTCACTTCGGGGAGAGAGGGAATACAGCCTTCGTCAGGCCTATCTTTATCCGAAGGATCGTGGATACCATCAAGGCACGTGGAGGCAAACCCTTTCTCACCGATACCAACACGCTCTACACGGGTACACGGGAGGAATCGGTCTCCCATATCACGACGGCTATTGAAAACGGATTTGACCACTCCATCGTTGATGCCCCTATTATCATCGCAGGGGGGATTCGCGGAAATGCCTCCGTCACGGTCAGGATTGATAAGCCCATATACCGTGAGGTGAGCATCGCCCACGACATCTTCACCGCTGACGCCATCATTGGAGTCGGCCATTTCACGGGCCATGAACTCTCCGGGTTTGGAGGTGCCTTGAAAAATCTGGGCATGGGATGTTCTAGCCGCGGAGGAAAATTGAAACAACACTCAAGCGTGGCCCCACGGGTAAAAACTGGCCGGTGTACTGGATGCAAAACCTGTATTGCCTGCTGTTCACAAGGCGCGATTGCCATCTTCAACGACAAGGCGCGTATTCATCCTCAAAAATGCGTTGGATGCGGAGAGTGTCTCTCGGCCTGCCCGGAGGGCGCTATTCAAGTTCGATGGGATAACGATGCGGCCCTCTTCCAGAAGAAGATGGCGGAATACGCCTATGGGGCCCTCGCAGGAAAACGGGAAAAATCGATCTTCCTCAACTTCCTGACCCAAGTGAGCCCCGCCTGTGATTGTTACGGACATTCCGATACCCCCATCGTGGGAGATATCGGAGTCCTCTCCTCCTGTGATCCCGTGGCCATTGATCAGGCCTCTGTCGATCTGGTTAACGCGCAACCGGGAAACGAGATGTCGAGGTTAAATGCTCATCTGGCGCCTGGAGAGGATAAATTTCGGGCTTTGTACCCTCAGATCGATTGGGCAGTGCAACTGCAATATGCAGAGGAAATCGGCCTAGGATGGAGAAAATACGATCTCATCCCGATCTAGAGTCCGGTTCGTGTCCGGGATTTACGGGGATCGCTTCCAAAAAGCCGACCTTCCAGTCCTCGGTGACGACATCAAGTCTCAGGTGGAGGCCACGATCATCCACAGGGTATTGACCAGGCTTTTCGAGGGCAGGGGACAACCCATAAAGCGATCATACCAACTCAACGTCGGGGCGAATACCGATTTTCTCAATATGCTGGACCGTTCGCGGCTGGAGAGCAAAAAGACGAGCAAGACGCATTCGGTTCTCAGCCAGATGGATGGGAAGGAGTTCGATCCTCAAAACATCTATAGTGGTCCGAACAATTGTGTCTCTTGGTTGAAGGACAACAAACTCTGCTTTTTGCGAATTGAGACGAAGCAATCTTTCGGCGGAGAATTCGCCAAACTCGGCGAGGGTAATCATGGATGCCGTGCGGGCGGCCAAGGTAGCTTTGGACCGCAGTCTTTCCGGCCCTATTATCGATGCCAGTGTCTATCTCTTCAAATCGCCGTTTCATCAATTCGAAGATATGGAAGCCCGTGAGATGTTGAAGCGTTTCGCAGAACCTTCAGTACGAATCCCTGAAGCCGTTGCCGAGGTGTGTGTAACTTCGGGGGAATCAACCTCTGTGTGAGGTTACTCTCCCGCCGTGAATGTTTCCTCATGTCAAGGGAAGGGAAAAATTTCTTCTAAATTCGTTCAGTAGTTCACCTTAACCAAAAAAAGTCCTTGGGCTGGTGCAGTTAATCCAGACCTTCTTCTATCCCGTGCCTCCAGAATGTCAGCGAATAGGGAAGGG
>JBGVTJ010000109.1:0-19461 GCA_041862515.1 Thermodesulfobacteriota bacterium
CAACGCCCATGGCTTCATCGAAAAGTTGCCCTTGGGTTATGACACGGTGATCGGGGAAAGGGGAATAAAGCTCTCCGGCGGGGAGCAGCAGAGGATCTCCATAGCCAGGGCATTGCTCAAAAACGCCCCCATTTTGATCCTGGACGAGGCCACCTCGTCCTTGGACTCCGAATCCGAATTTCAGGTTCAGGTCGCGCTGGAAAGGTTGATGGCAAACCGGACAGTCTTCCTCATCGCCCACCGTCTCTCCACCATAAGGAATGCCCATCGCATCTTGGTCATTGACAAGGGGAGAATCGGAGAAGAGGGAACCCATGATGAGCTTTTGGCCCTGAATCGGACCTATAAAAAACTTTACGATATGCAGTTCAGGGACGACGGCGAAACCGTGCTGCGAAAGGCCAAGGTGCGACAGATCTATTAGGAAAGACTCGATCCCGCAGGAAAGAATTGAAGAAGTGGTATTCACGTGGCGAAGGGCCACTGACGTATCGCACATAAAACATGGCGCAGGCAACCCGCGTTGAAGAGGTTGATCAACAGTCTCATACTGGCCATAGTACCGCCGCTCGCCTATTGGATAATCAAGCTTCTCTCTTGGACCATGCGGATAGAGGTGGTCGACGGGCATGTATACGATGACTATTCGGGAAAAGGGAGGGCTCTCATCTTTGCCTTCTGGCATGACAGGCTTTTGATGATGCCGACTCGGCATAGGGGGAAAGGTGTGGCTATTCCCATCAGCCTCCATCAGGACGGGGAGCTCATTAGCAGAACCGTGAAGTACTTTGGCTTCAGGTCCATACGGGGATCTACCACCAGGGGAGGATTTTCGGCCATGCGGGAGATGCTGAAGGCCTCTGAGGATGGATATGATATCGCCATCACCCCCGATGGGCCACGAGGGCCCCGGTATCAAGTTCAAAACGGAACCATAGAGCTTGCCAGGCGGACGGGAATGACCATCATCCCCCTCACCTTTAACGCTTCAAGGAAAAAGGTATTTCTAAGCTGGGATCGCTTTCTCTTCCCCTATCCCTTCTCAAGGGGGGTATTCATTTTTGGGAAACCCTTACTCGTTCCAAAAGAGATGACTGAAGGCTTATTCGAGCAGACGAGAATTCTGTTGGAAAGGAGATTGAGGGAAATAACGGATCGAGCAGACCGCTACTTCGAGAAGGGAGCCGGGCATAGATGATCAACCCCCTTTATAATACCCTCTTTACCCTCGGCCTTATCCTATCGAGCCCTTTCTTTGCCTACAAAATCATCACAACCTCCCACTACAGAAGGGGGTTGAGCCAGAGGCTGGGCATCTGCAACAAAGGCGTTTATCAAGAGGTAGCCAATGAAAGACCCCTCTGGATCCACGCCGCATCGGTGGGTGAGGTATTGGGATCATTACCGATAATCGATGGGATACGGCAAAACAACCCTGAACTCCCCATCCTCCTTTCAACCATGACGGCTACGGGAAATGAAATGGCAAAGAAGAGGGCCTCGAGTATGCGGGCAATCACCTTCTTCCCTTTGGATCACCCATGGGTGGTCAGAAGGACTATCTCCCTGGTTAATCCGAGGGCCTTTCTCATGGCGGAGACCGAGATCTGGCCAAATTTCCTCATGGAGCTGGAGAGAAGGAAAATTCCCGTAATGCTCTTCAACGGTCGCATTTCGACTCGCTCCTTCCAATGGTATAAGCGGTTTCGTTTCTTCTTTACCTCCCCTCTGGCCTCGATCTCCGCCTTCTGCATGCAGTCAAGCTTAGATGCTCAAAGGATCATAGAAATGGGAGCCAATCCCCAGAGGGTTACCGTCAGCGGAAACGTCAAATTCGACCAACCACCTCCCGTAATAACTCAAAAGGAGAAAGAAACCCTCCTTCAAACCCTGGACCTCCATGAAGGCCAACCAATACTCATCGCGGGCTCCACCCGTAGAGGGGAGGAGGAATTTATGCTGAGGGTCCTTCAACGGCTCGCCCCCGATTACCCCGATCTGGTCCTCATCCTGGCCCCCAGATACCTCGACCGGGTTGGAGAGGTTGAGGTTCTCCTTAAAAGGCAAAAAATCCCTTGGAAACGAAAATCCCAACTCCAGGGAAAGGGCAAAAGGGAGGGAGCCGTCGTCATAATTTTGGATACTATGGGGGAACTCTCCAAACTCTATAGCATCGGAACCCTCATCTTCGTGGGTGGAAGCCTGGTGAGGGTAGGTGGTCATAATATCCTGGAACCCCTTTTCTTCAAAAAACCGGTCTTCTTCGGCCCCTTCATGGACCACTTTCGGGAAATATCCGATGAAGTTCTTAGAAGGGGCGCGGGGTTTCAGATTAGGGAGGTCGAGGAGATGGTCCTTCACGCCAGAACCCTCATGGACGATGCATCCCTCACGTCGCGCATGGGAAAATACGGCTTCGAAATCATCCGGCAAAACAGGGGAGCGACCAGTAAAACCCTGAAAACCATATTTCAAGTCCTTTAAGGGAATGGTCGCAGTGCGTCGGAAAAGATTATTCGAGCGGATTATTTTCGGGAAAAATGGGTCACCATGCCAAAGGACCTATCTCTCACCCCTCCATCTGATCTCCTTCGTTTACGGATTGGGGGTTCGGGCTCGCCTCTTTCTTTACGGAACCGGCTTCCTTAAGGGATACCGTCTACCCTGCAAAGTGATTAGCGTTGGCAATATTACCCTTGGAGGAACTGGAAAAACCCCCACCGTGGAACACATCGCCAAGCTGCTCAAAGAGGAAGGCATGGATGTAGTCGTCTTGAGTAGGGGATATGGCGGAAGGATGGAGCGGAGTTTCGGGGTGGTGAGCGATGGCAAGCAGATCCTGCTTTCACCTGGGGAGGCGGGTGATGAACCCTACATGCTGGCTCAACGGCTCGAAGGCATTCCCATTCTCATCGGCCGTCGCCGCGATCTCTCGGGCCGCTACGCCTCTACCCAGTTTCATCCTCGTGTGGCCATCCTCGACGATGGATATCAACACCTGGGGGTCAAACGGGATGTAGACATCCTCCTCGTAGATTCCCAAACCGGGTTCGGGAACGGCTACTTGTTCCCCAGAGGTCCCTTGAGGGAGCCCCTCGATCAATTGAGGCGAGCCGATCTCTTTATCTTAACCAAACTAGATGAACGTGATACCTGTGGGGAACTGGAGGAAAGGATAAAATTCCATAACAAAGATGCTATCATCTTCCACAGCAATTACAGGCCCGATTATCTCACCGACCTGCATGGGGGTAAACGATTGCCCCTGGGATATATAAAGGGAAGGCGAGTGGTAGCCGTGTCTGGAATCGCCAATCCCGCGTATTTTCGCCACCTTTTAGAGCGAGCCGGGGCGAAAGTGGAGGCGGAGATCAACTTCCCCGACCACCATGTCTATTCGCGGAAAGATATCCCCATCATTCAAAGGGGTATTCAGAACGCAGAATGTATCGTAACCACTGATAAGGATGCGGCCAAGCTGATTGGGGTGGTAAAGGGGGATTTCCCCGCCATGAGTCTGGGAATCAGCCTGGAGATCATCGAAGGAGATCATTTCAAGGAACTTCTCCTCGACCTGTTGAGAAGCGCTTAAAGGGGGCGGGTTCTCCCTCTGAGGCGGATTTTACCAAGGGAGTATTTCTTTTAGTCCGTGGAGGCTTCTCTCCCCCCGTCACAAGTCTCGATCTAGCCTGATCTCATTGATGAAAATCAGCTCGACTCCAAAGATGAGGGTGCTGTTGGCGGGGATGCGGCCCATCCCGCGCTCACCATACGCCAGTTCGGACCGCATGAAGAACTGCCACTTGGTCCCCTCCTTCATCAGCTGCAAGGCCTCAGTCCAGCCAGGGATGACGCCGGCGACCTGAAAGTTTGTGGGCTTGCCCCTTTTGTGGGAGCTGTCTAACTCGGTGCCGTCGGTGAAGGTGCCGGGAGACGGTCGAGGGACTAGTGGGAAGAGAGACGGGAATCGGTAACCTCCGTAACCCCCCGAGATTCCCTGTCTTCTACCAGCGTCGCTACTCGAAAAAGTCCAGACCTGGAACGACTTTCCGTCCAAGGGCCCTCTCAAGCGGCGTAGGTTAAGCTGAGGGAACCACTCATGGGATTTCGAAACGTATCTCCTGCGTGTCCTCGCCCCGCTTGACCTCGAGGACGACCTCTCCACCCTCCGTGAGGGCGTTGTAAAAATCAACGGCTTGTTGGGTTATCGTAATAGGCTCACCGTTCACAGCCGTTATCACATCCCCATTCTCCAGGCCCATGTCCGCAAAGATGCTGTCAGGATCTATATTGTAAATGAGAAATCCGCCCGGCTGGCCTTCTTGAAAGTGGGGCCTTACACGTACCTGTCGCATGAGCTGACTGTAGTCGGGAAGCGCAGACTCCACCTCTTCTCGGTCCAGACGAGCGGCACTGACTGCGGCTTCCGGCGGCTGCCTCCTAGGAGCTTGCTGTGGAGCAGGGGAGATGACTGGACTTTCCTCATGCCCCATGGTAAGCACCACATCCCCTCCATCGGTTTCGACGATCACCTTGTTCCGGAGGATCTTCTTTATAAGGACCTGCCCTACTCCATCTCCCTCGCGGTAGATCTCCTGTTTCTGGGTACTTCGATTATCTATGATGGCGACACTCTTCCGTGGGTCGTCGGACACAACCGTCCCCACCAGCCTAAGACCAAGGTCTCTCACGGGTAAGGGTATCTCTTTGAGGGAACCCTCTCCCTTGGGCGCAGCGCCCTCCTTTCTGGGAGTGCCGGGAACCTCCCGCTGTGCAACGATGGTGGAGTCGTCGAGGTGTCGATCGGCGGCAGAAGCAGGGATCATAAGTAAGAGGATCAGGGTCAGCAGACTAGGCAGGGTAAGCAGTAAAAGATTGTAAACCAATCGATACTTCATGGTGTACCCCTCAAAAGCTTACTCAACGGGTTAACCCACGCTCCCAAGGATTAATCTTACCACAAAAAACTACCTTTGTCCCCTCTCCCTACCTCAGGGTGGGGTTCTCCTGGATGCAGACCTACTTGGTCCCCTTCGCCGGCTCGTGGCAGGCCAGCAGTCTTTCTTGTAGTCCGTGGAGAGGTTTTTCTTCGTGGAATTAGCCTCGGCCTCGATAAGGCCTGATCTAATTGATGGAAATGAGCTCGACTTCGTAAGGAGTTTAGCTCCCTGATAATCTCCATAACCGCGGTAAACTTCCGCTTCTAGGTATTGACAATTATGAAAAATTCCTCTAATTAAATTAAGAACGGAGCGCTGTATTCGGGCGAGGGTGTCCAGTGGGCACCCTTTTGTTGCAAACATCATTGGTGAGGAATCGGCATGGAAGGGAATGCCTATCGTGTCTGTATCGTTGGTGCAACAGGGGTAGTTGGTCAAGAGATGATCAGCGTATTGGAGGAGCGGGACTTCCCCATAAGGGACCTCAGGCTTCTAGCCTCGGAACGGACCGCGGGTACTATTCACGAATTCAAAGGGGAAAAGCTGAAGGTTCAGGTTCTCCGGGAGGATTCCTTTAAGGGGATGGAGATCGGCCTCTTTTCAGCTGGAGGGGCCATAAGCGAGAAGTACGCACCCTTGGCCTCCGAAGAAGGCTGTGTCGTGATCGATAATACCAGTGCCTTCAGGATGGACCCGGAAGTCCCCCTAGTTGTTCCCGAGGTCAATCCCCATGCTATAGCCGACTACAACCACAAGGGAATCATAGCCAATCCCAACTGTTCAACCATTCAGATGGTGGTCGTCCTCAAACCGATCCACGATGTAGCCAAAATAAAGAGGGTGGTTGTCTCCACTTATCAGTCCGTCTCGGGAACGGGGAAGGAGGCCATCCGCGAATTGGAGAAACAGACCCTGGCCATATTCAACCAACAGGAGCTCAAGTGCGAGGTCTACCCCCACCAGATCGCCTTCAACTGCATTCCCCATATCGACGTCTTCTCGGAGAATGGCTACACGAAAGAAGAAATAAAAATGATCAACGAGACCAAAAAGATCATGGAGGACGAATCGATTGGAATTACAGCTACCACAGTTAGGGTCCCCGTATTCTGCGGTCATTCGGAATCGGTGAATATCGAGACCACGAAAAAGATCACCCCAGAGGAGGTAAGGCATATCCTCGCCCAGGCCCCGGGAGTCAAGGTTGTCGACAATCCAGAGAAGAATGAGTATCCGTTAGCCATCTATGCCGCCGGAAAGGATGAGACTTTCGTGGGAAGGATCAGGGAGGATCCATCCATCGAAAAGGGGGTCGATATGTGGATCGTATCCGACAACATTCGCAAGGGAGCAGCCCTCAACGCAGTTCAAATCGCCGAGATCTTGGTCGAACGCTACTGGTAGAAGAGCATGAAATCCCCATGTTTGAAGAGAGGACATACCGAAATCTCGTCAAAACCAAGGACCTCGCCCCCTTTCGGGTAACGATCAGGGAAACGGATCTATTCCTATTGGCGAATCGAAAGTTGGAAAAGGAGGCCAAGGAAGCCGTAATCAAATATCGCTGGCAGATCGAGCAGTATATTCGGTACCACCCGGAGTTCCGGGAAAGCCTGACGCCGATAGGCAGTGATCCCCATGCTCCGAAAATCGTGAAGGAAATGCTCAAGGCCTCCCGGTTGTCCAAAGTAGGCCCCATGGCCAGCGTTGCTGGGGCCATCGCGGAATTCGTGGGCAAGGACCTCATTCCCCTCTCACCAGAGGTCATTTGCGAGAATGGAGGAGACAT
This sequence comes from Thermodesulfobacteriota bacterium, assembly GCA_041862515.1. Taxonomy (GTDB): domain Bacteria; phylum Desulfobacterota; class BSN033; order WVXP01. Next base: position 6,730 of record JBGVTJ010000109.1, read on the forward strand.
CTTTATCGCCTCCTCTCAGGAAAGGGTTGTTGGGGTCTTTGCCGGAAAATCCCCGTTAAGCTTCAAGGTCGGTTTACGAATCAAGCCTGGTGATACCCCTTTGGGGGTATGTTCTTCCTCCGGCACGGTGGGCCACTCGATGAGCTTCGGAAAGGCTGATGCCGTTTGTGTCCTCTCCAGATCAACCTCATTGGCCGATGCCGCAGCTACTTCCATCGGTAATCTCATCGAGGGAAAGGGAGACATCGAAAAGGGGCTGGACTACGGAAGCAAGATTCAAGGTGTCACTGGAATTCTGATCATCGTGGGAGAGGCTATGGGGATAAGGGGAGACCTGGAATTGGCTAGCCTGAACCCTTAAGGGGTGAGACGTCAATGACTGAAACCGTGGCTATTACCACCCTGGGATGCAGGGCAAATCAATTCGATGCCGAGATGATGCGGGCATCCCTTGAGACCGGCGAATTCGAGATCATTCCCTTTCCCCAAAGGGCGGATATCTATATTGTAAACACGTGCACCGTCACCCATAGAGCCGACTACCAATCCCGACAATTGATCAGGAGGGCCCGTCGCCTCAACCCAGCCTCCTTGATTGTGGTAACGGGCTGCTATGCCCAGGCATATCCCGAAGAAGTTCAAGGGATAGACGGGGTAGGGGCGGTCCTGGGAAACACGGAAAAGGCCTCTATTTCGCATATCCTGAGAAATCTCTCCAGTTGCTCTTACCCGATGGTCAGTGTAAGCGATATCGAGAAGGAGAGGAAGGTTGGGGAAGCTAACATCGGTCGGTCTTGTGGACGCACCCGAGCTCCGCTCAAGATTCAAGATGGGTGTAACGCCTCCTGCGCCTATTGCATCATCCCCCGGGCAAGGGGGAGGAGTCGAAGCCTTAGCCCCCTTCGGGTCATCTATTACCTTCAAAGGCTGGAAAACAGGGCATTTAAAGAGGTGGTAATGACGGGAATCCATCTGGGCATCTATGGGGCCGATCTCTCCCCACCTAGTTCACTGACAGAGCTCTGCAAGAAGATGGAAGGGATCCCGGCACCTCAGAGGATCAGGTTGAGCTCCATTGAACCCGACGATTTTTCCTCGGAATTTATTCAAACCATCGCCTCCTCCCCGAGAGTGTGCCCCCATCTTCACATCCCTATGCAAAGCGGTGATGATGATATCCTTCGGAGAATGCACCGCAATTACGATGGAACCTTCTTCGCCGACCTCGTCCAGACCCTGATCCATCGTATCCCGGACGTCAATATCGGGGTAGATGTCATCGTCGGTTTCCCCGGAGAAGGGGAAAAACAGTTCCGGAAAACCTATGACCTCTTGGAGAAATCGGACATCGGTTACCTCCACGTCTTTCCCTTCTCCAGGCGAAGGGGCACTGAGGCCTATGGATTCCGCCATCAGGTCGATCCGCGAGTAAAAAAACAACGATGTGAGGCACTGCGGGCCCTGGGATGGAGAAAAAAGGAAGCTTTTCAGGGGCGATTTCTGGGGCGGGAATTGGAGGTTCTCGTTGAGGGAAAACGGGACAGACTCACCGGAAGGCTCAAGGGATATTCGAGGAATTATATCCCCGTCCTCATCGAGGGAAAAGATGACTTGATGAACCGAGAGATCAGGGTATCGGTGACGGACCTCGAAGATGGGAGGGTGTTGGGGCGTGTGGTCGGGGATACTTGAGGGCGTCGCGGAAATGGAGAGGGATAGGCTGGAAGCGTTATCAGCATTGCAAGGGGAGATCTCCTACCAGTTCAATGACCTAAATCTATTAAACGTGGCATTGACCCATAGGTCTTACGCCAACGAAAGGTCCGGCGCGACATATCCGGACAATGAAAGGCTTGAGTTTCTCGGAGATTCCGTTCTCAATGTCATCATCAGCCACCTCATCATGGAAAGGTTTCCCCATTGCCGTGAGGGGGAGTTGACGAGGTTGCGAGCTTCCCTGGTAAACCAAAAATCCCTGGCCAGGGTATCGAAAAATCTCGGCATAAACCAATACTTGCTCTTGGGAAAAGGGGAATCCCGAAGGGGGGGAAGGGAAAAAAGCTCCTTAGTCTCCGATGCCTATGAAGCCCTTGTCGGTGCCGTCTATCTCGACGGCGGTTTCGAAAAAGCCTTCGGGGTCGTTGAGAGGCAGTTTACCCCCTTACTCGATAAGGGATTGACCGATAACGGTGATTTTAAGACCAAGGTTCAACAGATCAGTCAGAGACGGTTTGGATGTTCCCCTCGATATCGATTATCCGACGTGAGTGGGCCGGAGCACGACAAGACCTTTGGAGCGGAGATCTTCATCGACGGCCGGCTCTATGGCTATGGCATAGGCAAAAACAAGAAGGAAGCTCAGCAGAAGGCGGCTCAAGAAGCCTTGAAGAGGATCTCCGGAGAACAGCCATGACAAGGGATGGCAAGCCCTCCCAAAGGCCCTGTATCATACCCATCTTCGTTCCCCATATAGGATGCCCACACCAATGTGTGTTCTGTAATCAGACCTCTATAACCGGTTCCACCCCCAGTATATCCTCAGGTTCAATCACCGAAGTCATCAATGAGATCTCTGAAAAAGTCGCCCTTCGCTACTCACAGCGTTTTTCCCCTGTTTTTCAGGGATCTCCCAATGATCAATTGAGAGCCCAGCGAGGGAATCTTCGCCGGAGGGAGATCGCCTTTTACGGGGGAAGCTTTACCGGAATAGAGAAAAAGGTTCAGATACAACTCCTTTTGGCGGTCCAGCCCCTTATCCAAGGGGGATTAATCGATACGGTGAGGGTATCTACTCGTCCGGATTATATCGACCCTCAAACCCTGCAGCTCTTAAGGAAGCACGGCGTTAAGACCGTGGAACTAGGAGTCCAATCGATGGTGGAGGAGGTGCTCCGATGCTCAAAGCGGGGCCATACAGCAGATGATGTCCTGAAAGCGGTGGAACTGCTCCACGGCCACGGTTTCGAGGTGGGAACCCAAATCATGGTGGGCCTGCCCGGGGATGATGCCCAGGGATATGCCCGCACAGTCGACCGAGTAATCCGACTAAACCCCCATTTCGTGAGGATCTATCCCACATTGGTCCTGAAAGGGACGCCTTTGGAAAAATGGTATCGTTCCGGTCGGTATACACCTCTCTCCCTGAAAGAGGCTGTTGACCTCTGCAAGATGGCTTTCCTGAAATTCCAAAGGGCGGGGATTCCCGTCATTCGGCTTGGATTACAATCCAGCCCGGAACTTGAGATGGGGGATAGTGTTGTTGCGGGGCCATACCATCCCGCCTTCGGCCATTTAGTGGAGTCCTCCCTCTTTTACGACATGGCCTCTTGTCTCATGGAGAAAAGTAGGCAATCCCGAATCCCTCGCGCCAGGGTTTCGCCCTCTGATCTTTCCAACATCCGCGGGCAAAAGAACCAAAACCTGTATCAATTGAAATACAGGTTTGGCCTGAGGGACGTTCAAATCGAGGTTGATGAGGAACAGCCAAGGGGAAGTCTCATTCTCATAAACGGTACAAAGCTGGATGAAATTTCATACCGTACGCTGCCATTGTCATAGGTCAAAGGGATGAAGTGGTTCAAAATCCATCGATATCTTGTGATAACTCTATGTGGATTCTTTCTGGTCTCCTCATGCACCCTTAAAAGGGCCAAGATGCATTATGAGGAACGGAGCGGCGTGGGAATGGTCCAACACGGAGTCGCCTCATGGTACGGGAAAAAATTCCACGGTAACCCCACGGCCAGCGGTGAGATCTATGATATGTATCACTTGACTGCTGCCCATAGGACGTTACCCCTGGGGACCTATGTCATGGTGACCAACCTGGAGAACAACAGATCCGTCGAGGTGAAGATAAACGACCGGGGACCTTTCGTGAAGGGGAGGATCATCGACCTATCCTATGCCGCGGCCAGGAGCATCGACATGGTGGAAAAGGGAACGGCGAGGGTGAGGGTAGCTGTCTTGAAGGGAAAGCCCCTTATCGCGAAAAAGGAAGATGAGGGTTTTGGGAGGGGCTTTACCGTTCAGGTGGGAGCTTTCTCAGATAAGGGCAATGCGGTGAAACTGACCAATGCCTTGGGCAAGGAAATCCGCGATGTCTACATATCCGTGTTCGAAACCCCGATGGCCCGCTATTACCGGGTGAGAGTTGGCCACTTCAACACCAGGGAGAGGGCTTACCGATTGGCAGCACAACTGGCCGACATGGGATATTCCGTCCTGATTTCCCCTCGGTAGAGGGGAGGAAAATCCATACGATGCGGTGGACACTGATAGCCGTTCCAACACTTCTCATCGTCTTTCTTCTCCAGTCCTACCTGTGGGTGCCGAGCTATGAGGAGCAGGGAGAGAACCCCGAGCGTCTGAACGAATTCATCGAGGGCTCCATCGGGGATGCCCAGATACTGAACCCCGTTCTCTCGGCAGATAGTGCCAGCAGTGGCATTGAGTCAAAGGTCTTCGAGGGCCTCATCGACCGGGACGAGGACTTACGTTTCAGGGGACGGCTGGCAACCCACTGGGAGATCTTCGAGGAGGCATACTTCTATGTCAACAATGATGCCTGGATCCCCACCCTGGGAAGGGGCGATGCCGAAGGCGTGATAAGATTCCTTCGTAAGGCCATGGAGACCAGAAAGCGAAGAGATGACAGGGTCTCGAGGTCCCTGGCCAACATCGAGAAGATTGAGGCGCTTCCGGGGAGAACCTTCGAGGTATCAAAGCAAGAAAAAGGTGCCGGGGGGGAGTCGGTTGCAATAACCATTCGGGTGTCTGCTCCCCCCAGGATCCGAATGGTCCTCAAGGAGGTGGATCAGGAACTTTTCGATCACCTCTCAGAACTCCTGGGAAGGGATTATTTCTCTTCCTTCGATGGGGCCCGATTCATCGAGGTCCATCCCAAGGGTTTTTCTTCCAACAGGGAAGCCTATGGTAAGGAACTGCTCCCGGCCACCGCACATAACCCCGTTATCGTGTTTCATCTGAGGCCTAATGTCAAATTTCACGACGGGCACATCTTCGATGCGTACGACGTGAAATTCACCTATGAGGCAATCATGAACCGACGGAACCTCTCCCCCCGAATAGCGGACTACGAACCCGTCAAGGCGGTGGAGGTTCTCGATCCCCTGACAGTACGCGTTGTGTACAAGCGGCTTTATTCACCCGCTCTGGGTACCTGGGGCATGGGTATTCTGCCCGTTCATCTGCTGAATTCCAAAGCCCTCCGGCAAGAGGCAATGCATCGCGGCCTCGATCCGGATAAATTCACCCTTCGGCAGAGCCAATTCAACCGCCGTCCCCTCGGATGTGGGCCATTCCGTTTTCGAGAATGGAAAAGCGATCAATACATCGTGCTCGACCGCTTTGACGACTACTGGGAGGGACCTCCCAATTACAAACGCTACACCTTTCGAATCGTGCCGGACCTCCTGACACAGGAGATGGAATTTTATGCCGGGACAGTGGACGGTTATGGTGTTCAGCCTCATCAGGTTGAACGACTGAGTAAGGATCCTGCTTACCAGAGTTTTTCCGGTCTCTCCTTTGGGTACACGTACATCGGCTATAACATGCGAAGGGAACCCTTTAAGGATCGTCGAGTCAGGAAAGCCCTGGGGATGGCCATCGACGTGGATAAGATTATTACATATGTGCTTTACGGTCAGGGAGAAAAGATCACGGGACCTTTCCTGAAACAGACGGACTTTTATAACCATGCTATTGCCCCCCTCCCTTATGATCCTGAAGGGGCCCTCAGGCTGTTGGCCATAGCCGGATGGAAAAAGGGGCCGAAGGGTTGGCTCCAGAAGAATGGGAAACGTCTCCAATTTACCCTGATCACCAACCAAGGTAATAACCTTCGGAAAGCCATCCTATCTATCGCTCAGGATTCCTGGCGTAAAATTGGCATCGATGTGCGCACGGACGTGTTGGAATGGGCGGTCTTCATCCAGGAGCGGGTAAATAAACTCGATTTTGATGCACTGATCCTGGGGTGGTCCATGGGCATCGACCCGGATCTTTATCAGATCTGGCACTCGAGCCAGATCCATCCCAATCAACTCAATTTTGTGGCCTTCCGGAATGAGGAGGCGGATGATCTCATCATCAAAATCCGTCAGGAATACGACCATGAACGGCAGGTGCAATACTGCCGTCGCCTCCATGAGATCATTGCCCAAGAACAGCCATACACCTTCCTGTACGTCGGAAAATGGACTGCGATTCTGGATAAACGCATTGTCATTAAAGAGGTCGATCCCGAAGGGAAGCCACGATACAGCCGCATCCAGCCAACGAAGACGGGTAATTATACGTTCTATTTCAACAAGTGGATTAAACTCCCCGAGGTTCCCAGATTTGAGATGGAGGGATGAGGAATGCTGGCCTTTATCGGGAGAAGCGCCATCCAGAAAATCGTTACCCTCTTTTTCGTCTCCATAATCTCCTTTCTCATTGTTCACCTGGCCCCTGGGGAGCCGAGCCAGATCGACCCCCTTAACCCAAAGTTCACCCAAGAGGTTTTGGAGCGGTTCCGCAAGGAATTCCACCTGGATAAACCCCTTCATATTCAATACCTCTATTATTACCGGGATCTCTTAACCGGTAAAAGCGTTTCCTGGAAAGACAACCGGCCTGTTCTGAAGAAGATCTACGAGCGGTTTAAAAACAGCCTTTGGCTTTTCATACTTGGAACGCTCATCACCTGGACGCTATCCTTTCCCGTAGGGATTCATGCCGCCATCAGACGGGGGGGTCTCTATGACCGGAGCACCACCTTTCTGGCCTACCTCCTCATATCCATTCCCGGGTTCTTCTTCGCATACATGCTGATCATCTTTGTGGTGACCCACTTTCACGTGCCGGTCATCGGGATGGAGACCTTCGGCATCTCTTCGACGGGATGGTACTGGTTCATGGACCGGATGTGGCATCTGCTTCTTCCCTCGATTCTCGGTGCAGCGGGTGGCATTGCCGTGCTCTCCCGCTATGTGCGCAATCAGATGCTCGAGGTGGAGAGCCAGGACTATGTCCGAACAGCGAAGGCAAAGGGGCTCTCACCCGACAAGGTTCACTACAAGCATGCCCTCAGGAATGCCCTGTTGCCCTTCGTAACCATGTTCGGTCTCATTCTTCCCGGACTCATCGGGGGATCCGTTATTATTGAGTCAATTTTCTCCTGGCCAGGAATGGGGCGAATGGCTTATGAGGCCATTCTGGCCCGCAACTATCCCGTGATTCTCGCGGTTAACTTCATATCGGCCATACTGGTATTGGTTGGGACGTTTATTTCGGATCTTCTCTACATGGTTGTCGATCCGAGGATTCGGTTATGATTGTTATGAATCAGAATAGCAAGCCTTCCCCTGCAGAAGGCGGAGTCTTAGAGGCACCAAAAAGAACGTTATTTCAAGAGAACTGGAACCTCTTCAGGAAGAATCGCCTAGCCATGGCGGGGTTGGTGATTTTTGTCATCTTTTTTATCATTGCAGTGGGAGGATTCTTCTTGACCTACGGAAGGAGTCCCGTCTTTGATCCAGCGCTGGTAAGACTTCAGGAAAAACTCCGCCCACCCTTGTCCAAACCCAACCTGGAGACCCTCAAGCCTGAGGAATTGCCGAGGCTCGGGATCTATCTCTTCGGCACCGACGACCTGGGAAGAGATATTTTTTCTCGGATGCTTCAAGGTGCGTGGGTTTCGCTGACCGTGGGTTTCATCGCCGTAGGTATTGCCGTGGTTATCGGGGTATTCCTGGGGGGAATTGCGGGGTATTACGGCAGTAGCCAAATTCCCCTTGGGCATCTTCTCGCCTGTCTCCTTCTGGGTGGGGGAGTCATTGCTATTGTTGCGGGAAGAACAGCCATGGGGATTTCTCTGATTCTCTTCGGCGGTGCCACTGCTGCCCTTTTGATACGGGTGGGATATGCAGAGGGCAAGCGGCCGATTCCCAAGGCTCTTTCGGTGCTCTTTTTTAACCTGTTTTCGGTTGATGTCCTCATCACTGGCTTGATTGATATCATGCTCTGTTTTCCCGTCTTCTTTCTGATCCTCACGGTAGTGGCCCTGATTCCATCCAAAATACACTACATCATGATCGTTATCGGACTTACCAGCTGGATGGGATCAGCACGATTCATAAGAGCGGAGTTTCTCTCCCTTCGGGAGCAGGACTTTGTAACCGCAGCCAAGGCCCTTGGCGTATCCGACTGGAGGATTATTTTCAGACACATGGTTCCCAATGCCATGTCTCCAGTTCTGGTTTCGGCGACCATCGGCATTGCAAGCGCTATTCTGATAGAGGCGGGGTTGAGTTTCCTGGGGTTTGGCGACGCCTCCTATGCCACGTGGGGAAATATCCTTTCAAGCGGAAAGGATTTTCTCTTCGACGCCCCCTGGTTGACCTTTGTGCCGGGATTTGCCGTTCTCATTGTGGTGCTGGCTTTCAATCTCTTTGGCGAGGGATTGCGGGATGTTCTCAACCCAAAACTGAAAGAACGGCACTAAACTCAAAACGCGGGGTTCAAGGGCGATGTCATGCGGGAATGAGCCGCTGCTCTCTGTTGAAAATCTAAAGGTCTTTTTCCACAGCGATGGTACCGTATCCAGAGCCGTGGATGGGGTGAGTTACGAGGTGAAAGAAGGGGAGACCGTCTGCCTCGTCGGCGAATCCGGCTGTGGCAAGACCGTTTCAGTCCTCGCGATCCTCGGGCTGGTTCCGCAGCCTCCCGGAGAAATCCCGGGGGGGGAGATCCTCTTCAAGGGAAGAAGTCTCTTAGAGCTCAATGAAGAAGCACTTCAAGAGATTCGGGGCAAAGAGATCTCCATGATCTTCCAGGAACCCATGACCTCCCTCAATCCGGTCTTCACCATCGGGGATCAGATCGAAGAAGCGATCACCACCCATGAGGCCGTGGAGAGGGCCGAGGCGCAACGGCGAACAATCGAACTCCTGGCCGATGTGGGGATCGCGTCTCCGGAGGAGCGCATGAAGGACTATCCTCACAACCTCAGCGGAGGACAGCGACAGCGCGTGATGATTGCCATGGCCCTCGCTTGTGAACCCGACCTCGTCATTGCCGATGAACCGACAACGGCCCTTGATGTCACCATTCAAGATCAAATACTCCACCTCTTCAGAGAACTCAAGAAAAAGAGGCAGATGGCCCTTCTGTACATTACCCATAACCTGGGCGTGGTAGCCGAGATTGCGGACCGGATCTACGTCATGTATGCCGGGATTATCGCAGAAGTCGGCAATGTGGAACAGGTCTTTCGCAATCCCAACCATCCCTACACCATGGGACTTCTCGCATCCCTGCCGAGCCGGGTGAGGAAAGGGCAACCCCTTTACTCTATCCCTGGCGCTGTTCCTGACCCTGCGTACAAACCCCAGGGGTGCCCCTTCAATCCCCGGTGTCCCTATGTGAATGAGATCTGTCGGAGGGAGTTTCCGGAGATGTGCGATTTCGGGGATCACCATTTCGCCCGATGTCCGATTATCTTCCAAGAGAGGAAAAATCTCTGAAAAACCCGAAAAAGGAGCTCTGAGCGCGAATTAAGATTTTTTCGGTAACCATTCTTAGTGAAACGAAACGGTCGCAAACTCAATGTTTGAGCCCGGAGGGCGAGTTTTGAGTTTGCAGTGAAGCGAACTCTAGAATGGTCGAAAAAATATTTTGAGCAGCGAAGAGCGACTTTTTCAGAGCTCTCACGAAAGGAAGTTGACGGACCAAGGCAAGGCTTTGGATCAAAGCAAAGCGATGGCAGATCAAGGGACCAATTACACCGTGCTATCGGTAAAGGGCCTGAGGAAATATTTCCCCGTCCGAAGGGGGTTTCTTCGGAAGATCATTGGCTGGATCAAGGCCGTGGATGGGGTGGATCTGGAAATCGGCCGGGGGAAAACCCTGGGGCTTGTGGGCGAGAGCGGCTGCGGCAAGACCACGGTTGGGCGTCTGATACTCAAGCTTCTCGAGCCCGATGGGGGAAAGATCCTGTTCCGGGATCAAGATATTAGCGGATTCTCCCCGGTGGAGATGAAGCCCCTGCGGAAGGAGATGCAAATTATCTTCCAGGACCCCTTTGGTTCCCTCAATCCAAGGATGACGGTCGGCCAGTCCATCGAGGAGGGATTGCGAACGCACGCCGAGGGGGACAGGGCTTGGCGAAGGAACCGGATCGGGGAACTTTTGGAAATGGTTGGGATGCCGGCCAATGTGGATGACCGTTATCCCCATGAGTTCAGCGGGGGGCAACGCCAGCGTATTGGAATCGCTCGGGCCCTGAGCGTTGAGCCATCTCTCATCATCTGTGATGAGCCTGTCTCGGCCCTTGATGTCTCCATCCAGGCCCAAATCATCAACCTTCTGAAAGACTTACAGGCCAAGTTGGGGCTCAGTTACCTCTTCATCGCTCATGACCTGAACGTCGTCGAATATATCAGCGATGCGGTGGCCGTCATGTACTTGGGCCAGCTCATGGCGTATGGGCCTGCGGACCTTATATATGACAAACCCCTCCATCCCTACACTCGGGCTCTCCTTTCAGCCGTTCCCGTTCCCGAGCCTGGAAGATCTCGCGAATGGGAGCCCCTTGGAGGCGATGTCCCCAGCCCCTTCAACCCTCCTCCCGGCTGCAAGTTCCAGGGGCGCTGCCCATTGGTGGAGGATCGCTGCCGGAGAGAGGAGATAGAGTTCTATCCCGTCAAAGATGGTCAAAGAGTTCGCTGTTGGAAGGTCCTGGGGAAGTAAAAGCATCCTTGGCTTTCAACGGCCACGTAAAACCGGTGTCCTCTGGTTGCCAAGCTCAATATCATTCACCCCTTTTCAAAGAAATTGTTCATCAATGATCCACATAAGATTATTGACGCTAACGTTCATTGGTAATATATAAATTTTTTTCACCCGAGATATTAAGTTAGACAAGTCTTTTCTCAGACGTGCGCCCTCGCTTGAGTGGTACGGAGTATATCATGAACGTTGTCATTGTTAAAAAGGCTCCGGAAAGGACAAGACGTCTCATCTTGAGCAAGTTTCCCCATGATTGGAAGGTCGTTGTGGTGACTCCAGAGGAATTGAATAAGGAGCTGGAGGATGTGGAGGCGATCATTCCCGAACATCACACGATTGACGGACCTCTCCTCGATCGGGCCAAGAACTTAAAGTTGGTACAAACCGGAGCTGGTTACGATAATGTAATGGTCGATGAGTGTACAAAGAGAGGTGTTTATGTGGCCAACGCCGCAGGCATCAATGCATCAGCAGTGGCTGAGCATGTTTTTGCCTTCATTCTCTGCTGGTACAAGAACATGATTCCCCTTGACGGGTTGATGAAAAGGGGAGAAAACGGCACAGACTGTATTGGTGAGGAACTCTCCGGGAAGGCCATAGGAATCGTCGGGCTCGGGAATATTGGAAGGGAAGTCGCCCGCCTAGCAAAGGCCTTCAACATGAACGTCCTGGGATACCACGTGCGGCCCATTGATACGGAAGTTGAAATTGAGCTTAAGGATTTTGAAACCCTTCTCAGATCGTCAGACATTGTGACTCTCCACACCCCCCTCAACGATAGGACAAAACACTTGATAGGTCGGAGGGAACTGGTTTTGATGAGGGAAGATGCTTTCCTAATTAATACCTCACGTGGCCAGGTTGTTGATGAGGCTGCACTGATTGAAGCCCTGCAATCGAAAAAAATCGGCGGTGCGGGGCTCGATGTTTTTGAAACGGAGCCCTTGCCGAAGGATAGTCCCCTTCGGAAATTGAATAACGTTATCCTCACTCCTCATAGAGCCGGGTCTCCGGATGGACTCCACTTTCATCACAAACGCTACGAATTCTTCGTGGAGAATATCAGGAGGGTGTCTGAGGGAAGAGCGCCGATCAAGGCTTTAATATCGAATTGAAAAAAGTCCTCGTTCAGGGTTTCAACATTAATAGTGGCGCCCGCAGTGCAAGAGAGGGATGTTGTTGACTAAGTTGAATAACCACATTTAATGGGAAATTGGGTTACATCGAGAGGAGAAAGGGACGTACATTTCAGGGTCACGTATTGATGAAAATACTTTATTACTAATGCCTGACCCCAAGATTTTTTTGGCGTACCCTCTGATGATCTTGAAATCAAGGATTAAGACGGCCGGTATGTAATGGCTATTACGCACGGAAAAGCTCCCCAAGGAGATTAGGCGATAACAGGAAATCCTTGCAGTGCCAGTCCGATCTCAAAATAAAGTTTGACTTGGGTTGCCGTTGTGGTGTATGGTCCAGAAATATGGACAACCGGGGGACAAAAAATGGAAAGGAGGTGTTAGATCTAAAGGGGCTGTTGCTCAAACAGCAACTCCCCTGCAGCGAATATTAAAGAATTTTTGGTAACCATTCTTGGCGAAGCGAAAGAAGAGCAATTTCCTCTGTTCGAGCCCGCAGGGCGAGATTGGAAATTGCCTGAAGCGAGCCTTAGAATGGTTAAAAAGTATTTTTAAAGAGCAAAAGGGGATTTGAGCAACAGCCCGTAAAGGCCTGATATTTCTACTAACCAAGAAAGGGGGACACATTATATGCATTTCAAAAAGATCTTCATACTTATAGCTTTAACCCTGGCCATTGGATTTTTTGGTTGTGCTGAGAGGAAGGTGGAGGCGCCCACACAGGAGCGAATCACAAAGAATTTGGTTCCACCGAAGGCTGAGGTTAAGGGCGAGAATTTTCTTATAGAGCTTAGCG
>JBGVTJ010000110.1:0-29031 GCA_041862515.1 Thermodesulfobacteriota bacterium
TGAGCGAAGTCTGCTGGAGAAGTGGGGAACCCATCGAGGGTGAGCAGGCTTCGACGTGAGCTCAGCCGAACGGAGGGGAAGGCCAGCCTTTTAAAGGTTGGAAAGCGCAACTATTCCCCGGGACCCCGAAAGGGTCACTTCTAAACAGGCTGTTGCCCAAATCCCCTTTCGCTCTCTGAAAAGAATTTTTGATCATTCTGAAGTTCGCTTCACTGCAAATCCAAAACTCGCCCTTTGGCCTCAAACATTAGGTTTGCGGGCGTTCCGCTTCACTAAGAATGGTTACCAAAAATTCTTTAATGTTCGCTCCAGGGATTTCGGCAACAACCCCTAAAGTATTGAAGCGAAGGGACAATGCTGTTCTCCAAAAACTCGAGAAGTTCCCATTAATGTCTCACCTGATACGGATTTTCTGGAAATGCTTAACATATAGTAGTATTCTTATGTATCGCTAAGTGAGACCGATGTGGTTTGTCCCTTTCCAGGCCGTAGATGTGGAAATCCTTTGAGCTATTTTCGCCTGGATGACGGACACCGAAGGAATAACGCATGGCAAACCGATCGAACGACCCGTATTGCGAACTTCTTTTCGAAGAGATAAAAGAATGAAGATCGTGCCGGCAATATTGACCGACAACCCGCAAGACCTCAAGCTGATGCTTGCCCAAGCAGAGACTTTCACGGATTTCGTTCAAATCGATTTAATGGACGGATTTTTCGTCCCTTCCAAGAGCATTGCTCCAGAAGACCTGGTTGAGACCGAAATAAACATTGATTGGGAAGCCCATCTGATGGTAAGAGACCCCATTCATTATCTCTCCTCACTCAATAAGGACGGACTGAAAAGGGTCATCTTCCATTGGGAGGCAAGTCCCCATCCCGAATCCGTCGTTTCCGCCATACGGGATTTAGGGTTGCATGTGGGGCTGGCCATAAACCCCGGGACGGCACTCTTCCAGTTCGAGGAATTTGTCAACCGGGTCGATTCGGTCCTCTTCCTATCGGTTCACCCCGGTTTTTACGGATCTCCTTTCATTGCCGAGGTCCTTGAGAAGATCGGGGAATTTCGCCCGCAATTTCCCTCCATGCTCATTGGGATCGATGGAGGAATCTCAATGGATAATATCCAAAGGATAAGATCATCGGGGGTGGATTATGCATGTGTCGGTAGTCGAATCTTTCGCCATGATAACCCTCGCAAGAGCTACAATGAATTCGTGAAGGCCATTGGATAACGTTACCTCGACGAAACTTCACCCAACAGCCACCCGCTCATGTTCATTCTGCTCTTTTCCTCTGGAACGCTTACGCTCATTTTGAGGTATGATCTAAAAAGGGGAACTGAAATAGGCTCTCTTTGAAAAAAGGGGGGATCCGAACGATGTTTAAGGGGCACGAGAGGGTATTGAACCAAAAGGGGAATGGTACTTCGGAGAAGCCCACCGAGGATTTGTCAGTCCTCTTGAGACAGACCATCGGAGATCTTCAGGCCAAATTTTTCGACCTGGAGGCGGACCGTGTGAATTATCAACCCATGAAAGGATCTCCGCAATACGATGCCTATCTCCAAAAGGCAGGACTCCTGAGGAATTTCAACTTAAGCCAACTCAAAGAACGGCAGGAAAAATTGGCGTTTTGGATTAACCTTTACAACACCATGGTAATTCACGGGGTGATTGATTGGGATATTCGGGAGAGTGTCAAGGAGCGGAATGGGTTTTTCACACGCCTGAAATATGATATTGGGGGGCATCTCTTTTCCTTAAGTGACATAGAGCACGGTATTCTCAGGGATAATGCAAGACCTCCTTATAGACTCTTCAGGCCCTTTGGACCAGGGGACCCAAGACTTGCATTCATCGTCTCACCCGTGGACCCACGTATCCATTTCACCCTGGTTTGTGGTTCCAGATCATGCCCGCCCATCGGATTTTACTCGTCGGAGCGAATCGAGGAACAGTTGGAATTGGCAACGGCTAGCTTCATCAACAGCCCGGAGGTGGAGATCATTCCTTCCGAGAACCTGGTAAGGATTTCCCAGATCTTCCGGTGGTACCGGAGGGACTTCGGGGGAACCCAGAGGGCGGTCATCGAATTTCTCCTCTGCTACCTGGATCCGGGCGAGAAGCAGGATTTCGTCCAAGACCAAAAGGAGTCGGTGAGGGTACGATACCGGGGTTACGATTGGAGCTTAAATCATTGAGGTGCCTTTCCCCGATACCCGCATCCATCCTTCACACAGTGCAGCGTCACATCTCCCCTCTTACTTGACTTTTCTATGAGGAACGGGGTGTCGCACTGAGGACAACTCTCCTGTACCGGTCTTCCCCACGTGGCAAACTGACATCGAGGATAACGGCTACACCCGTAGAAAACTTTCCCCTTACGGGTCCTCCTTTCCACTAATTCACCCCCACATGCCTCATTGGGACAGGGTATCCCGAGAGTCAACGCCTTTGTCGCCAAACAACGCGGGTAATCGGAGCAAGCGAGGAATTTCCCGAATTTTCCATTCCTTACTACCATGCCACGGCCACACCGATCACATCGGTGTTCGGTTTCCTCGTGAGTTTCGACAAGAATTCTCCCCTCTCCATCTCGAGAAAAATCCTTCGTATTCCTGCATTTCGGATAGGTAGAACAGGCAAGGAATTGCCCCATTCTTCCCCACTTTATCACCATTGGATTACCACAGGCATCGCAGGGAATATCGGTCATCTCTCCCTCTCTCTTTACGTCCCTCATGTTCGCCTTGGCCTTTTCCAAGCTCTCGCTGAAGGGCCCGTAAAACTGTTTCAACACCCTCACCCATCCCACTTTTTGCTCCTCGATTTTATCCAGTTTATCCTCCATTTGAGCCGTGAACTCCACATCGAGAATGCGGGGAAAACTGTCCACTAAGAGATCATTAACCAATCCGCCTAGTTCCGTGGGAATAAATCTACCCTTTTCAAGCCTCACATAGTCCTTCTCCTGGATGGTGCTCAAAATAGTGGCATAGGTGGAAGGTCTCCCGATTCCCTTCTCCTCTAACTCCCTCACCAGGGTCGCCTCGGAAAACCGGGGAGGGGGTTGAGTGAAGTGCTGTTCCGGGAGAAGGGAGAGGAGGCTCAGTCGTTCTCCCTTCTGCAGTTCGGGTAATCCCCCCTTCTTCTCCTCGTCTTGTTTTTCCTCATCTTCTCCTTCTACATAGAGGGCCATGAATCCCGGAAACCTCTGGATGGATCCCGTGGCGCTGAAGAGGTAATCCTCGGCCTCAATCTCCACGGTTGTCTGATCGAAGAGGGCAGGACTCATCTGACTGGCAACGAAACGGTCCCAGATGAGCTGATAAAGGGCCCTCTTATTCTTATCCAGATAAGGGGCGACCTTTTCGGGCTCCAATTCCATGGAGGTAGGCCGAATGGCCTCGTGAGCCTCTTGCGCACCCTTTTTGCTCTTATAATGGACAGGCTTGGGAGGTAAGAACGGATCTCCGAAGCGCTGACCGATATAGGTGCGAACTTCTTTCAGGGCTCCCTCGGATACCCGGGTGGAATCTGTACGCATATAGGTAACGAGGCCTACCGAACCCGCTTCTCCCAGTTCGATCCCCTCGTACAAACTTTGGGCCACCATCATCGTCCTCTTGGCCGAAAAGCGAAGCTTTCTTGCAGCCTCCTGCTGCAATTTGCTGGTGATAAAAGGGGGTGGAGCATACCTCTTCCTCTCCTTCCTTTCCACCCTCGACACGATAAAATCGGCTTTCTCTAGTCTTTGCTTAATCTCCTTGGCCTCCGCCTCGGCCAAGATGTCGGCCTTTTTCCCCTTTACCTTAACCAGTTTTGCCTCAAAGACATCTTCCGATGTCAATTTCTTAAGCCGAGCCGTCATGGTCCAATATTCCTTGGAGACGAAGCTGTTAATCTCCTTCTCCCTTTCACAGATGATCCGGACTGCTACGGACTGAACCCGACCGGCACTCAATCCTCTTCGTACCTTATCCCAAAGCAAGGGACTGATCTGATATCCCACCAAACGGTCCAATATACGCCTTGCCTGCTGAGCGTCATATTTACTCCGTTGAAGCTGAACTGGATTCTTGATGGCTTCCACTACCGCCTTTTTCGTGATCTCATTGACGAGGACCCGATGTATCCTCTTGCCGCGATCCTTCAACTCTTCGGCAATATGCCAGGCTATTGCCTCCCCCTCTCTATCCGGATCGGGGGCGAGATAGATGTCTCCAACATTTCGGCTGACCCTCCTCAACTCCTTGATTATCTTTCCCCTTCCCCGAATGATTACGTAGCTGGGTTCGAAGTCATGCTCGATATCGACGCCCAGTTCCTTTTCAGGTAAGTCTTTTACGTGTCCCACCGAGGCTTTAACGATGAAGTTTGATCCGAGAAACTTATTGAGGGTGCTGGCTTTGGCCGGAGACTCAACAATCACAAGGGATTTTTCCATACTCTCTCCATTACTCAAAGGGTTTATCGAAAGCCGTGCAAAATGTACACCAAAGGTTCCTCCCTTTCCACCCCTCATTTCTTGACGAATCGCTTCCCGGATAACTGTTGTACCAGCCCCTTCAGCTCCAATTGTAGTAAAGTGGTAAAAACACGACTGGCGCTCATTCGGGTTTGTGCGATAATGGAATCAATGTGGATCGGCTCATCCTCCAGAACGCAGAAGACCCTTTCCTCCTCCTCTTCAAGGGAAAGGTCTCGGTCCTCGGATGACGACCCTTGATGCCGAAACCGTGGAAGGACCTCCTCCAAAATGTCCTCAGCGGATTCGACTAATTTAGCCCCCTGTTTTATCAATCGATTAGTCCCCTGACTTCCGGCCATTCCTATATTGCCGGGAACGGCGAATACATCACGGTTCTGTTCCAGGGCTAATCTGGCGGTGATTAAGGATCCACTTCTCGCGCTCGCCTGAACGATTACTACCCCCAGTGAGAGGCCGCTGATGACTCGATTTCTCCTGGGAAAGTTCACCCCTTCCGGGGGTGTGGACATGGGGAATTCCGAGATGACCGCTCCATGAGCCATGATCTCCTCGAAGAGATGGCGATTTTCCCGTGGGTATACGATATCGACTCCGCAACCCAATACCGCTATCGTTCTCCCCCCAACCGAAAGGGCTCCCCTGTGAGCCGCCGAATCGATCCCCCTCGCCATACCGCTCACCATCGTCACCCCATGTCTTGCTAAATCCCCAGCGATCCTCTCGGTGACCGTTCGACCGTAATCTGTTGCCAAACGGGATCCCACCATCGATATAGCCAAGTCGTCCCTCGGTTGCAGATTCCCCCGTACGTAGAGCAATGGAGGAGAATCATATATCTGTCTCAAATTGTTTGGGTATAATTGATCCCTGATGGTTACGATAGAAACGTTGAATTCCTCGATAAGCTGCAACTCTCGATTGACCTTCCCTCGAACATCGGTCTCCTTGATCACCCCCGCCAATCGTTCGCCAATTCCGTCGACCCTTGCCGATTCCGTTCGAGAGGCCTCAAAGACACGCCTGGGGGTTTCAAATCGGTCAAGCAGGGCCTTGATCAAGACTGGCCCGAATCCGGGAAGGGAGTTTAATGCCAGCCAATAGAAACGATCGTCCACCCTGTCACCTTGGAAGATCCAATCCCACTCTGGAAGGAAATAGGGAAATGAATGGATATGCGAAGGGGATCGTTGCAGAAGGTGATTGATACACCTTAGGAATGAGAGCCTCTTTCATCTCATTTTCAGCATGCCGAGGTCGCCTTTTCCGTCAGCGGGCTCTCATTGAACCCCCTGGGGTTGGTAGTTGGTGATACGATCACCCACAACAATTTCACTGTAGGATTTCAAAACTTGAGCCGTATACAGAGCCCCGTGGCCATCGATGATCTTACAATCTCCCAGAATGCTGACCTTCCGGCCCAGATTCTCTCCGGTAAGGGGATGCTTGAGGATCCGTGAAGTCCTGAAAATCGTATACCGGTCCCCGATCTCAATGGGATCCCTCGTCCTAAAGGCTAAATAGACGATATCTCCCTCCGCCATGATGAGCCTACCGCTCTCCTTGGGTTCGACAACTATCCCAATGCTGGGAAATTCCTCCTTCGTAAGAAAACCCGGCCATCTCGCATCTCTAAGCAGAATACCCTCGGGCTTGAGAACAACTTTGGGGGGTTTGACCGGGGGTGCAGCCTCTTCGACGGGCTTCTCCTCCACAGGTGGTTTCTCAACAATTTCGGGCTTGACCTCAGGGGGTCTTACCTCAGGGGGTCTTATCTCCGCCGGTTTTGTCGGGGGAATTTCCACCTCCTCAAAGGGATAAAACCGAATGGGATTGCCGGGATAAATCCAGTGCGGGTTCGTAATATATTGATTACCTTGCCAGAGCTTGGGCCAGAGAAAGGGATCGCTGAAGTATTTCTCGGAAAGATCCCAAAGGGTATCCCCCCTCTTGATGATATAAACCCCCTCCCTCGGCTTCTTTTCTCCCTGCTGACCGCGGGTCGATGCTGGCCCAAAGAAAATCATACCCAAAAAGCACACAGCTACTAAGACCGATAAAATGAACCTTTGTTTCAATCCCATGTTCCCCTCCTTCACGCTCATCTTTCCATAATTATCCAGGTAATTCGATATTTGTCAAGCAATTTGAAGGTCAGACCGTGTCGTTGAACGTCTTGAACCTCAGGCTCATTGGCGATATATTTGTGATATTCACCATTGCATTTCCTAAACCAAATGATGTTCCAAGACGAAACGCTGGGCCATCTCCTTTCGAGAAACATAAAGATTCTCCAGAAGAAAAGGGGATATCGCTTTTCCATCGATTCCATCTTGTTGGCCCACTTTGTCCGGTTGAAGGAGGGGCAGAAGATTGTGGATTTGGGAACGGGAAGTGGCATTATTCCAATTATTCTGGCCACCAAGGTCAAATCGACGGAAATTTGGGGGGTGGAGATTCAGGAAGATCTTGCGGAGATGGCCAAGAGGAACATTGAAATGAACCACCTGCAGCGTCGGGTTCACATCGTGAAAGGTGATGCCAGAAAGCTGGTAGACCGCATGCAATCTGAGGAGTTCGACATCGTCCTGACCAATCCGCCTTATCGAAAAATTCGTTCTGGACGTCTCAACCTCCAAAGGGAAAAGGCCATAGCCCGTCATGAGATAAGGGGATCCCTGCCCGATATGGCCAAAGTCGCCTTCCGCTTGCTCCGACCGAAGGCGAGCTTTTACCTGGTGTACCCGGCAGGGAGGCTTGCAGACCTCATCACCTTCCTAAGGGAGAGCCGCCTCGAGCCCAAGGAATTGAGGCTTGTCCATCCAAATGTAGAAAAGGGCGCTAAACTGATTCTGCTCGAGGCCATTAAGGGGGGCGGGCCAGCCCTTGAGATACAGCCGCCCCTCTTCATACACGACTTGAATGGCCAATACTCCGAGGAAATGCGATCCATTTATTCATCCATAACATAGACAAACTAATCTCCTGATCTTTACAGGAAATATCCTTGTTATTGTATGAGACCTCTTTCGCCTTCTAGGTCCGAAGGTTTGACAACACGGGGCAGATGGAATATGATCTAATGGTTTTTTAAACAAAATAAAGGCCGAAGGGTTTTTAGCCGGCAAGGGGTCTGAAACGACGATGCATGTTATTATGGATTTAATAGGCAGCGAATTGGCCCAGGTTGAAGATGAATTCAAGAAACACTTGAAATCCCAGGTCCCTCTCATCTCGAAGATCGGCGAACATCTATTGTCAAGCGGGGGAAAGCGTTTTAGGCCAACCATACTCCTTTTATCCGCTAAATTATGCGGTTATGGGGGCAGACGCCAAATCCAAGCCGCCAGTATAATCGAATTCATTCACACCGCCACTTTGCTCCATGACGACGTAGTCGATGACGCCGAATTGAGGCGGGGTAATGCCTCGGCAAACTCCATATGGGGTAGCCAGGCCAGCGTTTTGGTGGGAGACTTTCTTCTCTCAAAATCCTTCTTCCTCATGGTGGGCGATGGGGACTTAAAGATTCTGAACACCATCTCCAGGGCGACTATTCAAATGGCAGAAGGGGAAATCCAAGAACTCATGAAGGCCAGCGACCTTTCCGTTACCGAGGAGGAATACCTCTCCATCATAACCAACAAAACTGCGTCGCTCATTTCAGCGACCTGCCAGATTGGCGCAATTTTGGGTGGTGTCGACGGGAAAAGGGAACAAGCCCTCGCGAATTTCGGAATGAACCTGGGTATCGCATTCCAATTGATGGATGACAGTCTAGATTATACGTCGACGGAGAAGAGGTTCGGTAAAGAGATCGGTATCGACCTCCAGGGAGGAAAGATCACCCTTCCCCTCATTCACACGCTTCGAAGCTGTTCGCCTTCGGAAAGGGAAAAGGTTGTGGGGATTGTTCTCTCCGAAAGTGCAGATGAACGATCGTTTTTGAGCGTGGTGGATCTTATCAACAGGTACGGTGGGATTGAATATACCCTGGAGAAGGCCAGGGAGTATGTAGCCAAAGCTAAGGGAGACCTGGATTGTTTCGATCCCTCAAGGGAAAAAACAGCCCTTCTAACCATGGCCAATTATGTCGTTGAGCGAACATGGTAGTGACAGAAAAATTGCCTCTATGGACCTCCCCTTAAGATGGCTCAAATATGGCTTGCCGTTTCTTGTAGCCATTATAATCCAATCCCCCATAGGTTGCAAAAGAGAGGCCCCCAAGGAGAAGAGGCCTCTGGCTCCTGATTTCACTTTGACCTCCGTCGATGGAAAAACCATAACCCTTTCCCAGTTGAGGGGAAAGGTAGTTCTGCTCGATTTCTGGGCAACGTGGTGTGCCCCGTGCCGATTGGCCATACCCCACCTCAACGATTTGTACAAGGCTTATCGGGAAAGAGGCCTTGAAATTATCGGGCTGAGCCTGGATAAAGGGAGTCCGGAACGCGTCAGAAAGTTTGCCCACAATATGGGCATCGAATATGCCATCATCATGGCCAATGATGACCTAGTAACAAAGTACGGTATATCCCCCATTCCGACTACTTACCTCATAGACCGGAAGGGCTATATAAGCAATAAATGGGTTGGATTCAGCCAAACTCTCATGAGCAAGATCACTGCTGAAACCGATAGGCTCTTAACGAAGGAAGGTAGTTGAGCCCCACCAATTTTTCCCCCTGGCCCACCCATGATTGTATGCTTTTACGAGAAGTAGAGGAAATCGGCCTGGTATTTATCCTCAAGAATCGCTATCTCGCTTATTCTCAAGGAATCTGTGGGGAGCATTGCGCAAAAAAAGGCTAACTGGTTCAGAAAATAAAAGTGGAGAGTAGGCCGCCATCGCCGAAACCGTCAAATAGCTCGTCGTGGATTTAGGACTCTGTATCGGATGCGGGATCTATGAAAATAAGTGCCCCGTTGTCCATAAACTTGCCATCGTGGCGACCAGCATCGGAGAATCAAGATCAGGGGTAAATCGGCTCAGCTTCTATGAGGAATAACCTCCTCTTCTTCCAGCTCTTCCTCCCGAAAGACCTCTATTACGCTTCTCACCTCAATGCCGGCCTCTTCGAGGGCTTTCTTAATATCCCTTGCCTTGACCCTTTTTGTCTTGACGATGAAATTAACCCTTTCGACCAATCGATAATCCTCCTGGAGGAGCTTGCTTCCCAAACCCCCATCTTCCCCTTAACCCTTTCGATCCTTCTCCCACTGGTGAAGTGACTGCAAGTAACTGTCGGCCACCCTATGTGGATCCAAATCGAGCGCTTTGGCGTATTCCATGATGAATCCCCTGACGTAGACTAGTGCGGGTAGATTTTCGAACCTCTCCTCCTCAAGGTACTCCAAGCTCTCCCTGTTAATCTTGGTTTTCTGGGATATCTGTTTGAGCTCAATCCCCATGGATTCCCTAATTCCCTTCAGACTGCTTCCGGTAAATCTGAACCCATTGGGGAACGAGATACCCACCGGCTCTTTCAGAGCTGGCCTGGTTTCTCGAATGTCGGAACTCCCGAGGGGCTCCCCTGAGAACGCCTTTCCCTCAAGGCCATCCAGCTTCCGGTTATACTCCGATCTCAATTTCTCATCCGTCAAAACCCGATAGGCCCCGTCCATGAGGGAATTGATCCTATTGAGTTCTTCGGGTTCCAGCAGGGAGTAGATGGCCACCGAGTCGGAGCTGAAGATCTCCTTTTCTCTCCGGTAGGCCTTTCGGATCTCTTCCGTGGAAGACCCCCTGTCAACCTCCAACAGCTCATAATAGGTCTGATCTTTGATTCGCTTCATCCTCGGAACTGAACAGAAATGGCTTGTCAGTAATCAATTTTAAGGTAATCTCGTTGATGCACTTGGAAGCCCTGGATTGGGGAAATTCCAAGACCAGTGGTTTCCTCCTTTGTATCGATTGCCATACGTCGTTATCGTAAACGATATAACCCAGGTAATCCAGGGCGATCCCAAAGTATTTCAAAAAGGCACTCTGCATGGACAAACCAATATCAACGTCGCTCTTTGTCCTCACCTGATTGACGATGAGCTTCGGCCTGAACCTCTCCAACTCCCGCTCCAACCTGAGCCCGATGGATTTATCGATCTCACCTGCCAATTCGATGATATCCAAGGGCGTTTTGATCCCCCTCTCGTTCCTCTGATCCATGGCCATTTCGATGATTTCCTTCACCCCGAAGTGAGAAACAACCCTTTTCACCTTCCGAAAGAATGCGCTTTTCACAAAACGATAGGTATTTTCAATGCAGGTTGGCTCCGGAGTAACCACCAATATTTCGTTCTCGGACATGAGGAAGAAGTCCAACACATTGAAGGAGTTCCCAGCTCCCAGATCGAGTATAATATAGTCGACGTCCAAAGAATTGATATGCCGGATCAGCTTCCACTTCAGCGGCTCCTTTGGGTTTGCTGCGGTGAGAAGATCTTGGGCGCCGACGACCAATCCCAGGTTCGGGATATCCGTATTCACAACCACATCCCGAATGCCTCCAACCCTCTTGTTGATGAAATCGGATAAAGTTCGCTGGGGAAAGGAAAGGCCCAATAAGGTATGGATATTAGCGCCTCCCAGATCGGTATCAATCAAGACCACTTCCTCGTTGAACCTGGAAAGGCAAATTCCCAAATTGACGGCGATGAAGGTCTTACCACTCCCTCCCTTCCCTCCACCAATGGTCCATATGGATCTTGGACCCTTCCTCGCCTTGGTTCCTTCAATTTGATCCGTGGGAAAAAATGCCATTAGCCCGTTTTCCCCTGAACCCTATTTCTTAGTTTCACCTGCCCCGTCTCCGTGAACAAATCTTTCTACGGTACTGGGTCCTATCTGCCTTGCAAACACCGTGCCCATCTGGAGAGGCCTGACTATAACCTCTCAAACCTCTCAATTTTTTCCTATCTCCCCTTCCACAACTCCTTATGTGTGATCCGTCCCCATCCTCTCCCGGAAAAACTTCTCCCCTCAGTAAACTGAATACCATTGGCGATGATTTAGGGCTGAGTCTTTGCAAAAGGAACTCCATACGAGCGTAGGAAGAAAGGATTGAAATTGCTTCCAGCGCACACAATTGTCCACTTTCTATAGGATATGGAGGTTTTTGTCAAGCCAATCCTGCCTCCAGGGTAATATGGGTGCTTATAGCCTTTTTTTCCGTTCAGTCAACAGATGCAAGAGGGTGAACTGTTCGTACCTCACCCCTTTCCCAAAGATGGATACCCTCTCATAACCCCTCCAAGGGACACCCGCCGCAGCGAGGGATTCTTCGACACCAGGACTTCGCCAAAAAGACCAATAAGGCATGGAATTCATTGTATAACCCAACGTCTCGGTCTAATTCCCCCGTCACCATATCCTGGATCTCCCCATAGCTCCATTTTTCAGAGATGAGGTCGTGTCTGGAAAAGATTCTTTTGGTATAGGCATCAACAACGAAGATGGGTTTTTCCAGTGCGTACAGGAGGATGCCATCGGCGGTCTCAGGGCCAATCCCATCGACCTTCAGCAACTTCTCCCTTAAGGAGCTCAGCTCCTGGGATCTCATCCGGCTCATATCACCATCGAACTCATCGCAGAAGAAGTCAACGAATCGTTTAAGGCGGCTTGCCTTCAAACGATAAAAACCCGATGGCCTTATAACGTGGGCTAGTTCATCCCTATCAAGACTTCTTATGTCCATGGGGCTCAATATCCCCGCTTTCTTCAAATTCTCAATGGCCTTTTCCACATTTGTCCAGGAGGTATTTTGGGTCAATATGGCTCCCACGATAACCTCGAAGGGGGATTCCCCGGGCCACCAATGGCGAGGTCCAACCCTGCGCAATAGTCTTTCATACATTCCAATCAGGATTTTCCCCTTCGGTTCCACCGTGCTTCCCTCCCCCCCAAACATAGAGTATCGAAGGCCCAGCTGTCAAAAATTTTTCAAAAATCCCCCCATAGAGATCGGGAAAGGAAAAAAGCCGAAAGTGATTGATTTCTCAATACATTGGGGATATTATTAATATGAGTTTATGATCAGATTTAACGACATATTGGAACAGGTCACCTCTTACAACCCCCAGGCGGACCTCGATTTCCTCAAGAAGGCCTATGTCTTTTCGGCCAAGGTTCATCAGGGACAAGTTCGCCTCTCCGGAGAGCCTTACCTCACTCACCCTTTGGAAGTCGCAAACATTCTGACAAAGCTCCGACTAGATACGGCCAGCGTTATCACGGGATTACTGCACGATTCCCTTGAAGACACCTATACCACTCTGGAAGAGCTTCGCGAAAACTTCGGGGAGGAAGTAGCTCAACTGGTGGACGGAGTGACCAAAATCAGCAAAATCACCCTTAAAACCTCGGAAGAGGATCAGGCCGAGAACTTTCGGAAAATGATCCTAGCTATGGTCAAGGACATCAGGGTAATCTTGGTGAAATTGGCGGATCGAATCCACAATATGCGCACACTGAAATACCACGTGTCTCCCAAACAGCAAACGATCGCCCAGGAAACCTTAGAGATATATTCCCCCTTGGCAAATCGGCTCGGGATCGAGTGGATTAAGAATGAATTGGAGGACTTGAGCTTCCGATATCTGCACCCCGATATCTATACCGATATCCAGCGAAAGATTGCAAAAAAGGAGAAGGAAAGGGAGAGGTATATCGAAGAGGTCAAGCGAATCATTACCAAGAAGCTGTTCGAGTACAAGATTGAGGCCGAAGTGGCGGGTCGCCCAAAGCAGATATACAGTGTCTATAAGAAGATGAACGCCCAGGATATCGACTTCGACCAGGTTTACGATCTCACTGCCTTCAGGATTATCGTCAACACCATCAAGGAGTGCTATGAAGCCCTTGGGATCATTCACTCCCTTTGGAAGCCCGTTCCGGGTAAATTCAAGGATTACATCGGCCTCCCCAAGACCAATCGATACAAATCCCTACACACCACGGTAATCGGGCTTTACGGAGAGAGGATGGAGATTCAGATTAGGACGTCGGATATGCATCGGGTCGCCGAGGAGGGGATAGCTGCCCACTGGAAATACAAGGAGGGTAAATCTACAGGAGGCGAGGATGATAAGCGAATCAACTGGTTGAGACAGCTATTGGAATGGCAACGGGAACTCCAAGATAACAGCGAATTTTTGGAGACGGTCAAAATGGACCTTTACCCCAATGATGTCTACGTTTTTACCCCCAAGGGAGAGGTAAAGGAGTTCCCGAGAGGAGCCACACCCGTTGACTTCGCCTACAGCATCCATTCAGATATCGGGCACCGGTGCATTGGAGCTAAGGTTGGTGGAAGGTTGGTCCCGTTGAAGTATCAACTGAAAAGCGGGGATTCCATTGAGATTCTAACTTCCCCGAATCATCAACCCAGTAAGGATTGGCTGAAGTTCGTAAGGACTTCCAGGGCTAAGACCAAAATTCGACAATGGATCAAGAAGGAACAGAGGGAGAGAAGCATTGCCCTGGGAAGGGAGATCTGCGAGAAGGAATGCAGGAAATTTACCCTTAACTTCTCCAAATTGGTTAAATCCGGGAAAATACAGAAAGTAGCCGATGATTTCGGTTTTCCAGCCGTGGACGACCTTATGGCGTCGGTTGGGTATGGAAAAATCTCCTGCAAACAGATTGTCGGAAAGCTGGTTCCTCCCGAAAAATTGGAAGCAGGGGATAAGAAAAAAGAGACCCGAATAGAGAAGATCATTCATCTCGTAAAAAAAGGTGCCCAAGATGCCATCAAAATCAAGGGCGCCGATGACATGATGGTCCGGTTTGCAAGCTGTTGTAATCCCCTTCCGGGGGATAGAATAACAGGTTTTATTACCCGGGGAAGGGGGATAACCATCCATATCGCCGATTGTTTTAACGTCTTGAATAACGACCCCCAGAGAAAAGTGAAGGTCGAATGGGATGTAAGGCACAAACAGACTCACCCCGTCAGGATTCGTGTAATCTGCACGGATCGAAAGGGATTGCTGGCGGATATCAGTGCTTCCATCACCTCCAATGAGGCCAACATCACCAACGCCCAACTCAATACAACGCAAGACAAAAGGGCCATCTGCACCTTCGCAGTCGAAATCAAAGACTTAAACCACCTGAGGAAAGTAATCACTTCGCTGGAGAAAATTAAGGGGATCGTCAACGTTGAAAGACTGAAGATCTGAAGGCTGGGAGGACCGTTAAACTGCCTTGGCCACGTTACCAGAACGGATACAGCGGGTACAAACCCTCATCTTCACGACATTTTTGTTCCTCAGAACCCTCACCCTTTGGAGGTTCGGATACCAAACACGCCGTGTCCTATTGTTCGCATGACTGACATTGTGGCCGAAAGAGGGGCCCTTTCCACAAATCTCGCAAACCCTAGACATGATTCACCTCGATCGAATAATTAAGTTATCAAAAAAATACCATTCGTGCAACCCTTATATGCCTCTTCATCCCTTTCGCCAGAGTGATGGCCTCATCGCCCCCGGCCTTGTAATGATCCGGTGAGTAAAATTTTCTCAAAAGGCAAGGAAATCTACCTGAAGCGGTCCGAAATGACCTCAACCGCCTTTATGCCCGATAGGATCTCTCCCTCTAAACCCAAATAGGGGAAATTTCCCCTGCACGCAAGAAATAGGCCCTCCATCGAGGTAATAGTGGGGAGAATCTCGTCCCCCACTCGAAAAGACGATGTACCCCCGTATATGATATCGCTACTGGTCCACTCACTACGATAACGCTCGATAGAAGGCCGTCCATCGATCAGTCGAATCGATTTATCCAGGAAGGGAGCGATCTCCAATAGGTGAATTAACATATCCTCGATAACTCCTTTGATTCCAGCCGTGGTCGACCTCCTCTGGCCCGCGGGGACGAAAGCATTGACTGTAACCGACCTCTTCCCCGATGGAGCGCCGACCCCCTCGGGTCCCATGAAAACCATCAAAAGGTTCCCATTTTCATATGGGACAGCCAGATTCCGCAATGAGACGAAACAATCTCCCAATCCTACCGGAATACCTCGGGCATCAATGCCGAGGTTTAAGGAGAGTATGAAATACTGAGGCCAGAGACGCTTACTTTTTTCGGCCCATTTTCGTTCTGAAAAAGCCGTGGGGATGAGCCTTCTCAATCGGGTGAAAGGGATATCCCCAATTAAAACCCTGGATAGTATGGGGTCTCCATCCCCCTTCGTGTAAATCCTGAATTCTCCCTGGGACTTTTCGATGCGAAGTGAGTTAAAAGATTCAAGGGGGTTGATTTTTCCTCCCCCCCTCACCACCTCCCCCTTAACCCTATCCATGAACCCCTGAGGGCCCATAATATCCATGAGGACCTCATCCTGCAGTAAGGTGCCAACGAAATGGGAGGCCAAGCTAAAAGGGGGATCATCCGCGATGAGATAACTCATGGTCTTGATCTGGACCTCTATAAGTCGAGCGAAGGCTTTATCCCCCTTTATGGGAGCAAGGAATGCGGACAATGGCCTATCGGATGCGGTGTGATATACATGACCAAACCATCTCCCAATCCGATCGAGAAACGGTTGTTCATCACCTATTGCCATCATCGTGCGGCGAATCCAATTTCTCTCTTGTAACTGAGAGTAGAAGGTTTCGATGAGACCGAAATCCCTTGGAAACTCCTTCTTCATCTGGTCCAAAAGAATGGCGCGATCAAGGGATATGTCGATCCTATGGTTGGGGAGAAGAATCTGACATGTAAGGTCCGCTCTTTGGGCAAAAGCGCCATGGTTGAAGGGGAGGTCCAAAAGGTGATAAACCCTTTCAATGACGGCCCTGCTGACGAGG
This sequence comes from Thermodesulfobacteriota bacterium, assembly GCA_041862515.1. Classification (GTDB taxonomy): domain Bacteria; phylum Desulfobacterota; class BSN033; order WVXP01. Next base: position 16,303 of record JBGVTJ010000110.1, read on the forward strand.
AGTTCGGAAAGGTTGGAGAACCGCCGGAATCGATATTTCCCGCGAGCGGAACCCGCCTTCACTTTCTCCTCCAATATGAGCACTGAAAATCCCCTCTTAGTTAGGAGAGTTCCCGCTAATATCCCACCAGCATTGGCACCGAGGATGACAACGTCCCATTTCCTCATAAGGTCCCTTCGTCCTTTCCACTCAGAATTGCAATTCCCCCATCAACAATAAGGCAGGAGCGACCTCAATCCTCTTACCGCCTTGCTTCAGCCCGGTATCCGGCAAACCGCAGGACGGACCACCTGGGCTATAATGGCCCTTACTGGATCAGTCACTTGCTATACCCTCAAGGACTCAGCCTCCCTCCATCAGATGAATTCCACCCTCTCCCCTCTCCCCTTTGCCTCTGATATCTCTCCAATCAGATAGGCCCTTTCCCCCAACTCCTGCAGTCGAATCAAAACATCCTCTGTCTCTTCAGTTTTGACCACGAGGATCATCCCGATCCCGTTGTTAAAAGTCCTCCACATCTCCTCTTCCGGAATTCGGCCCTCCCTCTGGGGAAAGGAAAAGACGGGAGGAACCTGCCAGCTTCCCTTTCGAAGCGAGGCCTTACAGTTGCGAGGAAAAATCCTGGAAAGGTTTCCTTAATTCCCCCTCCCGTAATATGAGCAATCCCCCGAAGGCGAAATTCCTGCTTCAGGGGCATCACTGGCTTGACATAGATTCGGGTCGGTTCCAAGAGCTCTTCCCCGATGGTTCGGCCCAACTCCTCAACAAAATCGTCCACATGGAGATTGAGCTGTTCGAAGACGATCTTCCTCACCAACGAATATCCATTGCTGTGGAGCCCACTGGAGGTAAGCCCGATCAGCCTATCTCCCGGGGAAATCTCAGACCCGTCGATCATCTCACCCCTATTGGCAATTCCCAGGGCGAAACCCACCAAATCATGTTCTCCGTGCCCATAGAACCCCGGCATTTCCGCGGTCTAGCCTCCGATTAAGGAACACTCCGCCTCTTTGCATCCCTTTACAATCCCATCGATGAGGGAGACGGCCTTTTTCAATTCTAATTTCCCCGTTACGATATAATCCATAAAAAAGAGGGGTTGGGCTCCGCTGACAAGAATATCATTGACATACATGGCTACCAAATCGATTCCAACCGTATCATGCCGGTCGACCATAAAGGCCACTTTGAACTTAGTTCCAACGCCATCCGTCGAAGCCATGAGTACGGGGTTTCGATGTCATTCAAGCGAATAACAGGCGCTGAATCCCCCCAACGTCGTAAGGACGCGGGGATCGAAGGTGGATTCAGCAAGCGGTTTTATTCTCCTTACGAACTCCTCTCCCAAACCAACGTCAACTCCTGCTTCCTTATACAGCATCGAGACTCACCTCCTACAGACCTTAATAAGACATTGTTTTGCGTTGTTAAATCTTAGAAAATCCCTTCACCAATGTCAAATCATTTTGTTTGCGAATGAGAGATATCTTTCCAATCCTTCCTATCCTCGTAGCCCTTCTCGTGGAAGCGAAGATGAAGTTTCCCGGAATCGCGATGCGTCGGGAAAATCCATCGACCATCCCAACAAGCACCCAACAAGCATGGTAATTGACTTTGTGAGATATTTGTGATTAATTAACTACCTCACATTGCAAGTGGTCAAATGGATCTGGCAGATTTTCAATACAGGCTTCCACGTAATCTCATCGCTCAATATCCCTCCAGGGAAAGGGATAAATCCCGGCTGATGGTAGTCCATCGCGATATGGGTTCTCTTGAGCACCGAACCTTTTCTGATTTAGCTAAGTATCTCAATGAAGGCGATGTCCTCGTCGTCAACGATACGAAGGTCTTAAAGGCAAGGCTCTCGGGAAGGAAGGAAACCGGGGGAAGGGTGGAAGTCCTGATCACCCAGAGGGCTGGGAAACGAACGTGGAGATGTATTGTCAAAAGGGCAAGATCCATACGCCATGGCTCCAAAGTCTGCTTCGGTGATGGCTTGTGGGGAGAGTTCCTGGGAAGGGATGAGAGCGGGAATTGGAGAATCGAGTTCAACTTCAAGGGGGATTTCTATGATACGATCGATCGTTGGGGACGGGTTCCCTTACCTCCTTACATTAAGAGGGGAGAATCCCTCCCCCTCGATGAGGAGCGCTATCAGACAATCTTTGCTACAAAACCGGGCTCAATTGCCGCTCCAACCGCTGGCTTACACTTAACTCATGCCCTTCTGGAGAGGATAAGACAGAGGGGTGTATCCGTCGTTCCCATTACCCTCCATGTTAACCTGGGGACCTTTTCCCCCATCAGGACTAAACGGGTAGAAGATCATAAAATGGCTCCTGAGTATTTTGAGATAGACCCGGCGGTAGCTGAAGAGATCACCATGGCAAAAGAAAGGGGGGGGAGGGTTATCGCGGTAGGGACGACTACCACTCGATCACTCGAATCCGCCGTCGATTCAAGGGGAAAACTGGTGGCAACCGCTGGATATTCAGACCTTTTTATCCATCCTCCGTATCGCTTCAGGATAGTGGACGCACTGGTCACCAACTTCCATCTTCCGGGGACCACTCTGTTGTTGTTGGTCTCGGCCTTCGCTACCGGGGAACTCATCATGAAGGCCTATAAAGAAGCCATCAGAAACGAGTATCGTTTCTTCAGTTACGGGGATGGGATGTTCATTCTCTGAAGGAAGGGGTTTTGGCCGCCAAGGATTGATCTAGGGGAAATGGGTTTTCAATTCCATCTTATAAAAACGGATACGGAGGTCGGGGCGAGGCTCGGAAAAATTATCACGGCTCATGGTGAGTTTGAGACCCCCGCCTTCATTCCCGTTGGAAGTCAGGCCACCATTAAATCCATGACCTCGGATGATTTGGTTGAAGTTGGGGTTGAGATCATCTCAAATAACAGCTACCATCTCTATTTGAGGCCAGGGCACCGAGTCATTGAACAACTGGGAGGACTCCATCGATTCATGAATTGGAATCGCCCCATTCTCACTGACAGTGGCGGGTATCAGCTGTTTAGCCTGGGCCCATTGAGGGAGATATCTACGGATGGCGTGACATTTCAATCGCACATCGACGGTTCGAGGCACTTTATCAGCCCGGAAATGGCCATCGAGATCCAGCGATCCTTGGGAGCAGACATCATCATGAGCTTTGATGAATGCATCCCTTACCCCGCTTCCTATGAATACGCGCTTCGCTCGACGACCTTGACCACGGAATGGGCGAGGCAATGTAAGGAAGCCCACAGAGGGAATGGACAGGCCCTCTTCGGGATCGTTCAGGGGGGTATGTTCGAGGATTTGAGGGAGAAAAGCGCGAGGGAGCTCTGTGAAATCGGTTTCGACGGATATGCCATCGGGGGGTTGAGTGTGGGTGAAAGCCGGGAGGTTATGTACCGCATGGTCAACCATACGGCCCCCCTCTTGCCCCGGGAGCGTCCGCGGTATTTAATGGGAGTAGGGAAGCCCGAGGACATCATTAATGCGGTCAAGGGAGGAATCGATCTTTTCGACTGCGTCATCCCCACCCGGAACGCGCGGAACGGGATGCTCTTTACCTCTTCCGGAAAGCTCGTGATCAAGAACGCCCGCCATGCCATCGACGAGCGACCCATTGAAGAAGGGTGCGATTGCTATACCTGCCGTCACCATTCCAGGGCTTACCTGAGACATCTTTACATGGCCAGGGAAACACTGGCTTTGAGGCTTAACACTATCCATAATCTCCACTATTACGTACACTTATTCAAACAGGTAAGGGAGGCCATCCTCCGGGACAGGCTGTTGAATTTCTGTCAGGAATGGCAGAAGAAGAGGAAGGAGAAAGATGCTCTCTAACGGAAAAGCTCCGGCCGCTAGCCTTTCGTCAACATTATCGTCAACATATAGATAGGAGGTTACTATGTTCGATCAAATCGCCTATGCAATGGGTGCTCCCGGACAAGGGGGCCAACAAGGGTTTGGGATGTTCATTCCTCTCATCCTCCTCTTCGGCATATTCTACTTCCTCCTCATTCGACCTCAACAGAAGAGGCAAAGGGAGCATAAGGAATTGCTGGGTAACCTGAGAAAGGGCGATCAGGTAATCACGGCGGGGGGACTTTATGGGCGAATTACCGGAATAACCGATACCGTTGTTACTTTGGAGATTACTGAAAAGGTGAGGGTCAAGGTGGCCAGAAGCCAGATCTCCACCAAACTCCTCCCGCAACCGGATCGCTCTAAATAGGGGACTTCCCTCCAACTGCCCAATGGAATGGAAAGGAGATTCTCAATGAGAACGTACGAAACCATCTTCATCGCCCATCCGGATTTGGTTGAAGAGGAGGTAAGAGCCCTCATTGACAAGATGAAGGGGATTATCGAAAATCTGAACGGTCAGATAATCAAAGTGGAGGAATGGGGTCGGAAAAAGCTGGCATATAAGCTAAAGAAATTGACCAAGGGCTATTACGTCCTCATCCGCTTTTTGGGGAATGGTGAAATCCTCGTAGAGATCGAAAGAAACCTTCGCCTTTCCGACGGCGTCCTGAAATATCAATCGATCAGGTTGGATAAGAAGACGTCGGAGGAAGTGCAGCCCCCGGTTCGAGAACCCCCTGAAGGTGAAGAAACCCAAATCGGCAGGGACGATGAGAACGAAAAAGAGGTGGAGAGTTAGTGCTCGGATACAATAGAGTCATTCTCATCGGAAGCTTGACAAGGGACCCCGAAATCCGCTACAATCCTAAGGGTAACCGAGTGGCCAAGATCACCGTTGCCATTCCGCAGGGAAGTGATTCCAGGACGACCACCGATCATTTCGATGTCTTGATTTTCCTAAGGGATCAGAAGGATCCGACGGAAAAAATCCAAAAGGGCGAGTGGGTCCTCATCGAGGGGAAAATGAAACAGAGGAGATGGGAAACACCAGAGGGCCAACGCCGAACAAAGGTGGAAATCATAGCCGATTCCGTTGAACCCTTAGGACATTTCCTGGCGGATAGGCCAGCGAACCTTAGGCAAGGATGAGCGAATGAAAAAGGTCGCCGACAAGAGGCGAAGAATCTATATCAAGAGGAAGGTGTGCCGGTTCTGCTCCGATAAGACCCTCGAGATCGATTATAAGAACCCCAGGATATTGAGATATTTCATCACGGAAAGGGGCAAAATCATCCCCCGAAGGATATCGGGAAACTGCGCCAAACATCAAAGGGAGATTACGACCGCCATAAAGAAGGCTAGAAACATCGCCATCTTACCCTTTACAACGGTGATGAAATAACGATGGGCACGGCTTCCCCTGGGATGAGCCCGTAAGGGTGAGTCTCCGTAATCCCATACAATATCTCATTGAGCTCAAGGAAAGGAGGTACTATGGAGATTATCCTCCTCGAGGATATCCCCTCCCTCGGAAAGGTAGGAGATTTGGTAAAAGTCTCGGATGGGTATGGGAGGAACTATTTGATACCTAATAAACTGGCCATCAAGGCAACTCCCAAGAATCGAAAGCAGTTGGAACACGAAAAGCGCTTTGCCCACGAAAAAACGGAAAAGGTTAAAAGGGATGCCGAAAAATTGGCTAATAAGATCGAGGAGTTTTCCTGCACCATCACCAAGCCCGTGGGCGAGGGCGGGAAACTCTTTGGATCGGTCACTTCCAAGGAAATCGAACAACAGCTCAACGAGAACGGGTTCCAGATCGACAGGAAAAAGATCGAGTTGGAAGAGCCCATTAAAAACCTTGGGGTCTATACGATTCCAGTCAGGCTCCATCCCGAGGTAACAGCGAACCTCAAGCTCTGGGTCGTCAGGGAGTAATTATTAAGGATGAATGAAAGCGGCGATTCGCTCCATAAGGTTCCCCCCCAAAATACCGAAGCTGAACAATCCGTACTGGGTGGCATCCTGATAGAGAACGAGGCTCTCAATATGGTAGTGGAAATCCTGAACTGCGAAGACTTCTATCGGGAATCTCACCGAAAGATCTTCAAGTCCATGATCAGTCTCTCGGAAAAGAATGAACCATCGGATCTCATTACCCTGACCAATGAGCTGAAATATAAAAACCTCCTGGAGGAAGTCGGTGGCGCTTCCTATTTAACTTCGTTAATCGATTCGGTTCCAACGGCGGCCAACATCGAATATTACGCCAGGATTGTCAAGGAGAAGTCCATCTTGAGGAAATTAATCCAGGCGGCAACCGAAATCGTCACCCAGAGTTATGAGGACCGGGGAGATGTGGATAGCTTTGTGGATGATGCGGAACGGCTCATCTTCCAGATCTCCGAACACAGGGTGAGACCCTCCTTTCATCCCATCAAGGATATCATTAAGGAGAGTTTTAAAACCATAGAAAAGCTCTATGAGAAGAAGGAACTCATCACGGGAATCCCCTCAGGGTTTAAGGACCTGGATAGGAAAACAGCAGGGTTTCAACCCTCGGATTTGATCATCGTGGCCGGGAGGCCCGGCATGGGAAAAACGGCCTTCTGCCTCAATGTGGCCCAATATGCTGCTATTGAGGTAAAAACCCCCGTTGCGATCTTCTCCCTGGAGATGGCCAAGGAACAATTGGCCCTTCGGATGCTTTGCTCCGAGGCGGAGGTTGAAGGACAGAGATTGCGGAGCGGTTTCTTGAGCGAAAGCGATTGGCCTAAGCTCACCCTGGCTGCAGGAAACCTTTCCGAAGCCCCTCTTTTTATCGATGACACCCCCGCCATTACCAATCTGGAGATCAGGGCCAAAGCCAGGCGACTGAAAGCCGAACATGGTTTGGGGCTGGTCATCGTCGACTATCTTCAGTTGATGAAGGGGAGAAGGGCAGAGCGCCGCGAGCAAGAGATTTCCGAAATCTCCAGATCTCTGAAGGCTTTAGCAAAAGAACTCTCCATCCCCGTTATCGCCATCTCCCAATTGAGTCGAAAAACGGAAGATCGGCCCAACAGAAGGCCACAATTATCCGACTTGAGGGAGTCCGGGGCCCTCGAACAGGACGCCGACGTGATCATCTTTATCTACCGGGAGGAATTCTATAACCAGGACACCCCCAACAAGGGAATCGCCGAAATCATCATTGGGAAACAGAGAAACGGCCCTACTGGTAAGGTAGATTTGGCCTTCATCGATAAATTCACCGTCTTCAAACCCCTCTATCGGGGCGAGGAATACCCCGATTGAGCGGGAACAGCCCAAACCCAAGACATCCTCATCTTCTTGACCAGTTGGCACTGCGACAGGAAGGATAAGTCAAGGCCATGAGCCTTCCCAACGCATTAACCCTCATTCGGATACTCCTCATCCCCCTCTTTGTCATCTTTCTCATCTCGAAATCATTCCAAAACGCCCTCATCACCTTCGTTATCGCAGGGATAACCGATGGTCTTGATGGTTTCGTCGCCAGGATTTGGAATCAGCGGACGGACCTGGGCTCCTATATGGACCCCATCGCCGACAAACTCCTCCTGGCATCGGCCTTCGTTACTCTGGCTATTCTCCGCATCATCCCCAGTTGGCTGACGGTAATCGTCATGAGCCGAGATATCCTCATTGCCCTCGGGTTCTGGGTCCTGACCATGACAGATCACAAGCTCACAGTGAAACCCAGATATACCAGCAAGATTACCACCGTTTTCCAGATTCTCACCGTCATCTGGGCGCTCCTTTCCGTTCTCCAATGGAGGGTTGAATTCCTGTTTCCCTCCTTCATCAGATTGACGGCATTCTTTACCATCCTATCCGGGGTTCACTATATCTATATCGGCAACAAACTCCTAACGGAAAAATGAGGAGGGGGACAATGTCACACATCGTACACGTTACCGGCCGTGAGATTCTCGATTCCCGGGGAAACCCTACCGTTGAGGTGGAGATTTTTCTGGAGAGCGGAGCACGGGGAAGAGCGGCTGTCCCTTCTGGGGCATCTACGGGAGAGCACGAGGCCATCGAGCTGAGGGACGGGGATCCCCAGCGTTACCTGGGAAGGGGCGTGTTGAAGGCGGTCCGGAACGTAACTACCCATATCGGGCCGAAGCTTATTGGAATGGATGCCCTGAACCAACCTTCCATCGACCGGATCATGATCCAACTGGACGGCACCCACAACAAGGGGAAGCTGGGGGCCAATGCTATCTTGGGCACCTCCTTAGCCTGTGCCAAGGCTGCAGCTGAGTTCTTGGGGGTCCCCCTGTATCGATATTTGGGGGGCATCCGCGGCCGTACCATGCCGCTCCCTCAGATGAACATCCTCAACGGAGGGGTCCATGCCGACAACAACCTGGACATCCAGGAGTTTATGATTCTCCCGGTGGGGGCCAGCACTTTTGCAGAGGCTCTCCGCATGGGCACCGAAACCTTTCACCATCTCAAATCCGTCCTGAAAGCAGGCGGGTACAATACGGCGGTAGGCGATGAGGGTGGATTTGCCCCTGACCTTCCCTCCAATGACGAGGCGGTGCAGGTAATCCTGGAGGCCATTCGAAAGGCTGGATATCAACCCGGGAAGGATATATCCATGGCGTTGGATGTGGCAGCCAGCCAGTTCTTTGAAAATGGAGCCTATGGCTTGAAAGCTGGGGGTAGCAACCCCAAAAGTCCAGGGGAGATGGTGGATCTATACGAGGATTGGGTAAATCGTTATCCCATCCTTTCCATAGAAGACGCAATGGCGGAGGATGATTGGGAGGGTTGGAAGCTTCTCACGGAGAGGTTGGGACGCCGGGTCCAACTGGTGGGAGATGATCTCTTCGTCACCAGCACGGAGAGACTCAACAGGGGGATCGAGCAGGGAGCAGCGAATGCCATTCTCATTAAGCCTAATCAGGTGGGAACATTGACCGAAACCCTGGAGACCATCGAGAGAGCCCATAGAGCCAACTATGCCTGTATCATCTCTCACCGATCCGGCGAAACGGAGGATACGGCCATCGCGGACCTAGCGGTGGCCACCAATGCGGGGCAGATCAAAACGGGAGCGCTTTCCCGGGGTGAACGGATTGCCAAGTACAACCGCCTCTTGAGAATCGAGGAGGAGTTGGGAGAATGGGGAATTTTTCCGGGAATGAAATGCTTCGAGTCCCTGGCTCCGCGGAAACGTTGAATTTAAAAAGGAAATCGGGGTACCATTTTCCCAAGAATGCGAGGGGCTTTCCAGAGGAGGTAACAACATGGCAATGAAAACAGGCCAACAGTATATTGAAAGTCTGAGGATGCTGAAGCCCAGGGTATACTGCTTTGGGGAAAAAGTCGAGAGCGTGGTGGATTATCCGCTCTTTAAACCCCATATTCATGCCGCGGCGATGACCTACGAATTAGCCCACAAACCCGAATTCCAGGAGATCATGACTGCCTCCTCACACCTCACCGAGGAGAGGATCAACCGATTTACCCACATCCATCAGAGCACCGAGGATCTCGTTAAAAAGGTGAGAGTGATGAGGCTCTTGGGCCAGAGGACGGGAACCTGTTTCCAGAGATGTGTGGGGCTGGACGCCCTTAACGGTATCTACGTGACCTCCTATGACATCGACCAGAAATACGGTTCGAAGTATCACGAACATTTCAGGACCTTTCTCCAGTATGTGCAGCAGAACGACCTCATGAGTGCCGGGGCGATGTCCGACCCGAAAGGGGATCGCAGCCTTCGACCCCATGAGCAAGATGATCCGGACGTCTACCTGCGAGTCGTTGAGAGACAATCCGACGGAATCGTCGTAAGGGGGGCAAAGGCTCATATTACCGGGGCCATCAACTCCCATGAGATCATCACCATGCCCACACGGGCGATGGGCCCCGAGGACAGGGATTATGCTCTCTCCTTTTCCGTTCCCGTGGATACCGAAGGGATCACCCTCATCTTCGGGAGACAGACCAACGACACCAGGAGGCTGGAGAGTGATCTCGATGCGGGAAATCCCAAATACGGCATCGTGGGAGGAGAGGCCCTGATCGTCTTCGACGATGTCTCCGTCCCCTGGGAGCGCGTATTCATGTGTGGGGAATATGATTTCGCCCTGGAGTTGGTGGAAACCTTCGCCGGGTATCATCGATCGAATTACGGGGGATGCAAGGTCGGTCTGGCCGACGTGGTCATCGGGGCTTCCGCCTGGATCGCCGAGTCCAATGGGATCGAGAGGGCATCCAATATCCGAAACACTCTGACGGAGATGGTCAATATGGCCGAGACCTGTTGGTCTTGTGCCCTGGCCTGCTCCTACGAGGGCTATCAAACCCCCTCGGGTGCCTATGTGATCAATCCCCTTCTGGCCAATGTGGAAAAGCTCAATATCACCCGATTCACCTATGAATGGATGAGGTTGGCCCAGGATATTGCGGGGGGAATCATCATAACCCTTCCCTCGCAGAGAGATTACGAACACCCCGAGATCGGCAAATACATCGAGAAATACGTCAAGGGGAAGAAGGGATTCTCCACCAGGGACAGGATCAGGATGTACCGCCTCATTGAGAACATGGCGATAGGAGCGGGCCTCCCCGAGGCCATGCAGGGAGCGGGGTCTCCGACGGCCATGAAAATTATGATCGGGAGGCAAGCCAACATCGATCGAAAAAAGGAGTTGGCCAAGGTTATCGCTGGCATCGCGGAAGATCCCTATTTCCAAGACATCATCCAGGGAAAGGAGGAAAAAGGGAAGACTAAGGTTGAGGTTGAGGCTAAGGGTAAACCTAAGGTCAAGGGAAAGGGTCGTAAGAAATAGAACCCCTTGCGGGCTACTTCATATAGGCCCTCCCATAGACAAACCACTTTTAAGGCCAAAAGGATCGTTGATAACCGGAAGAAGCGACCCCATGCGCATCGCCGTGAAGTACTGTGGCAACTGTAATCCCGAAATCGATGCCCCCCGAATCATCGGTCAATGGATGGAGGTCCTGGGGAATGATGAAATCACGTTTCAACCGGAAGCGAAAAAGCCAGCCGATCTCCTCGTTATCATATGCGGCTGCAGGAAGGCTTGTGTCGACCGATCGGAGATTCGGGCGATGGGGAAGGAAATCATCCTTATCAAGGGGGGATGGATAGACGGCCGTTCGTTCGGGGAGCATGAGGCGGTCCAGAAATTGGTCGAAGTCGTTGAACCCATAAGGCGAAACCTAGGTCCTCAAAGCGGAACAAAGTGAGAAAGGAGATCCACCATGCTTCAAAGGCGAAAGAGATTGGCCAGAGGGGTGGCTGTGATCGGGGCTGGGATATCTCACTTCGGGGCCTTTAAGGAAAAGGACTCCCGGGATTTGTTTGTCGAAGCCTTTCAGTCGACTCTAGAAACGGTACAAAAGGGAATTGATCCGAGGGAGATCGAGGCGATCTATGTGGGAAATCTCTCCAGCGATTGCTTTGAGGGACAGGCTCATATAGCCCCTCTCATGGCGGAATGGGTGGGATTGAACCCTAAACCCGCCACGCGAACTGAGGATGCCTGTGCCAGTAGCGGGGTCGCTCTGAGAGAGGGAATCATCGCCGTAGCCTCCGGGCTTTACGACGTCGTGCTGGTCAGCGGAGTGGAGTCGATGAACAAGCTGACAACGGCCAGGGTTACCGACACCCTGGCGGCGGCAGCAGATGCCATCTATGAGGTCTCCGTTGGTGCCACCTTCCCAAGCCTCTACGCCCAGATCGCCACTGCGCATATGGCCAAATACGGGACCACAGAGGAACAGTTCATGAAAGTTGCCATTAAGAATCACAATAACGGCGTCCTAAATCCAAAGGCGCATTTCAACTCCTCCATCCGGGATATCATGAACTCCCGCCTTGCCAGGGCAAAGGAGAGGGGACAACCCATACCTTCCTGGACAGATGAAATGGAATTCCTCAAGGATCCTTCCGCAAACCCCATTGTGGCGTGGCCCATGAGACTCTTCGACTGCTCCCCCATCACCGATGGGGCGGCCTGTGCCATATTGGTTGCCGAGGAGATCGCCCAAAATTTCACTGACACTCCCATCCACATCATCGGCACGGGCCAAGCAAGTGACGCCCAAGCCCTCCACGGGAGAAAGGACATCACCTCCCTGAAGGCCTCCAAACTTGCGGCCGAGCAGGCCTACGAGATGGCCGGAGTCACTCCTGAAGATATTCAACTTGCCGAAGTCCACGACTGCTTCACCATTGCCGAGGTAGTAGCCACTGAGGATCTGGGATTCTTCAAACCCGGCGAAGGCCCAAAGGCCGCCGAGGAGGGGAAAACGGCCCGGGATGGTGAGAAGCCCATCAATACATCCGGGGGGCTCAAGGCGAAGGGACATCCGGTGGGAGCAACCGGTGTAGGACAACTCGTGGAAGTGTGGGAACAGATGAGCGGACATGCCGGCCGGAGACAGGTCGGGGGGGTCAACCTTGCCTTGACCCATAACGTTGGAGCATCCGGCAGCACTGTAGTCGTCCACATCTTCGAAAGGAGGTAAGTCGTCCACATGGAAGAGAAAGGGTTCACAGCGGCATCGTTCTACGGGTTCCTCGACCAAAAAAAACTGATGGGCTCGAAATGTAAGAAGTGTGGAACCCTCTACCTCCCCCCCAGGTCTCTCTGCGGCGAGTGCCTGGGAGGTGAAATGGAATGGTTTCAATTTTCAGGGAGGGGAAAACTCGCCTCGTACAGTGTAGTCAGGGTGGGAACTACAGCGTATGAGGAGAAGGGGTACAACCGGGATAATCCCTACTGCTGGGGCTTGGTCCAACTGGATGAGGGACCACGGATAAGCGCCCTCCTTCTCAGTGC
>JBGVTJ010000111.1:0-13670 GCA_041862515.1 Thermodesulfobacteriota bacterium
GGTCTGCCCATCCGCGCCTGACCCTATAATCACGATGTAAAAGGGAAAATGGCCATGGGCAGACTCAACTGGCTGCCCGTGGACCCAAAGAGGGCTATGGGCCAATCCATGGCCCTTTTTATTTTGAGGGCTGAAAAAATTGGACTCAAAGGGCGCAGGAATCAATGAAAGGTTCAAAAGGGCGCGAATTGGCCTCAAGGATACCCTGGCAGTCATCGACATGACGCTGGAAGAACAGCTAAGGGAGCTTGTGGCCCTATCCCCCAATGAGGTTTTCGACGGGCTCAACGAGTTGATCGGCAGGACTGTCCGTGGAACGAAGATAGAACGTTTCAAGCCCCAAGAGGACACCCAGCCCTTTCATACCTTCGAGATCCATACGGAAGGAGGCGAAGTTCTCGGCTATCTCAATATGATCTACCTCAGGAAACCCATACCATGTTATTACCTGGTCTATGTGGAGGTCCTGTTTCCCTTTCGCGGCCGAGGGTTGGGCCATAAGATCCTCAAGGCCTTCAGAGAGTTTGTAGAGGATAAAGGGGCCGTGGGACTTCTCGACAACATTATTCCCCCCGAGGAGCCAACCTACGATATATACACGAAACTCGGTTGGCAGTGTATTGAAGGGCTGATTGGGGATGGCATGGTGAACGGAGGGGAACACTACATGGTCTTCGTCCCAACCTCCATTAAGACTCCTGATCTCAGGGACAAGCTTATCAAGCTCCTCTTCAATCTCAGAAAGAAGAGGTCTGTCATCGACATGCATGACAACGAGTCCATGGTCAAGCGAACTATTGCGGAATTTCGGTCTGTATACGAGGCCCTGGAGAGCCTCTTCGACATGGAACTCTCAACCGCAACCTCGACCCCCTTTATGCGTTTCCTCTTCACCAAGTTCGTCACGAAAGTGCTCGGATTCCGGAGGCGGATCGCCACACTGCTCGGCTACACGGGCGGAGAATCCCTCGAGCAAATTTCCATTTCGGACCGCATCAAGGCGCTACCCATTCAGCCTTACTCTCTGTGGGGTTCGAAGGAGGGTCAGGCCGAGATATGGGGAGAGGAAGGGATCATTCGGGATCTTCCAGAGGGCCTAAAAGAACAGCCCACTCTTTATATCGAGGGCCTTCCTCTCTACAGGCGGCCCTATTTATATTCCTGGATGGAGAGAAAGGGGGGTGGACGATCCTTGGATCTGAGAATCTCGGATCTCCTCGAATTGGGGTTTGACCCGACGAAGTTGAGGGAGTTCCGTCATGAGGGGTTGGAGTATATCTTCGAGAGGATATCCCCCCGTTTCCTTTCCTCAGTTGAAAAGAAGAGAAGGTTTTTGCCGAAAATCGCCAAGTACGCCTCGCGGAGGCACTTCCGGAATGCAAGCATTCAGATAAATCCACCCATTGCGATCCTCCGGGACAGAGGAAACGTTTACATCCTGCGCAGGAAGGTTGAGGGGATACACTTAGAGGAAGCCTTGGATCAACTGAGGACTTCCTCGTATCTGAAGAATATGAATCGGGCTGTGGGGATCGACCGTGCTGTGGTAATGACCATCAATGAAATCAAGGAGTTGTTGGTAAAGGGGTTTGATTCCAGCCTCCGCGAGGAGATCGAAGATCTCACCTTCTTTGTCCCCTGGGACCTTGAAAGGAACATCCCTAAGGTCACGGTGGATAGTGCGGGTGTCTCACTGGATACCATGTGGATCGCTTGAGGGGACTGTTTTTTCACTCCCTCCACGTCAGTACTTGTCCACTGTCTTCGAGGAAATCTACCTGAGCCCTTCGGGGACACCTGAACCTGGTTGGCTTGATTCACGAGAATTCCCTTCTCCGAGGATCCCGCGATCGCAACAACAAGGAGGGTCAACAAAGGGAGATTGTTAAACAGGAGAGTTTTCGGTGATAGGAGAAGCCGTCAAAAAATATCACATTAGAAGAGTTTGGGGTTGCAATTCGGGGGATACAATACTAATTTTGTTGAAATGGGAAGATTGGCTGGAAGAAGTGATGTCAAAGGGCACCTGATCAGTGCTAACCTGGTTGTGCAGTATTTGAAGCCTCAAATAACAGGGGAGGGAGGGAACGATGAAGGCAGCAGTCCTCTACGAACCGAGGTCACGATTCGTAGTCGAAGACGTGGAGGTCCAAGAGCCAAAGCATGGTGAGGTCATGGTCCGGATGGTGGCCGGCGGGGTCTGCCACAGCGATCTCCATGTGGTGAAAGGGGACATGGCGGCACCGCTCCCGGCAATCCTGGGCCACGAGGGAGCCGGTATTGTCGAGATGGTCGGAGAGGGCGTGACCAGCGTCCGGAAGGGAGATCACGTGATTCCGCTTTGGCGGCTCTCGTGTGGGCAGTGCGAGTGGTGTCTCGGCGGACGACCAGCCCTGTGCGATGCGGCGCTCCAGATCCGGAACACAGGTCGTCTGGCAGACGGGACCAGCCGCTTTCGCAAAGGCTCGACGGAAATCAAACACTTCGCTGGGGTTTCGACTTTCGCCAGCTTAAGCGTGATGATGGAGCAGGCGGTGGTGAAGATCCGGACTGACATCCCACTGGAGAAGGCTGCGCTGGTGGGCTGCGGGGTGATCACAGGGGTCGGTGCGGTAGTGAACGCCGCCCAGGTTCGCCCCGGTGCGTCCGTCGCCGTCTTCGGGACAGGCGGCGTAGGGCTGAACGTGATTCAAGGGGCCGCCCTGGTGGGGGCGGAGAAGATTATCGCCGTTGATCTCTTGGATAACAAACTCGAGTTTGCCCGGGAGATGGGGGCGACCCATGAGGTCAACGCCAGTCAGACCGACCCGGTAGCCAGGATCAAGGAGCTGACCGGCGGCCAAGGGGTTGACTATGCTTTCGAGGTGATCGGGCTTCCCGAAACGGTCAGCCAGTCGGTGGAGGTGCTCCGAAAACGAGGAGTGGCCGTCATCATTGGGGTGACTCGGCGAGAGACAACGATCCCCTTGGAGACCTTCCCAATGGTCTTCCAGGAGAGGACCGTGATGGGGTCAATCTATGGCTCTGCCCGGCCGCGGGTCGACGTCCCTATGCTGATCGATCTGTACATGGCAGGAAAGCTCAAGGTCGACCCGCTCCTCACCCGCACGTATCCCCTGGAACAGATCAACGAGGCCTATGATGCCCTTGAGCGGGGTGAGACCGCCCGCAGCGTAGTGACCTTCTCCTAGGGCATCGTTCAAAACCCTCATCCCTAGCCTCGTTGGCTGTGCGGTGCATGTAGACAGGTCCTTTTCAGGACGAGGGAGGATTTCCTCTCTTCGGTGAGCACAGAGCCACGGCCAACTTGCGCTGCCTTACTCCGCAAATTCGGCAATGGGGACAACATTGCACCTCATTGCAGTGAAAAGGAGACCACAACCATGAAAGATTCTTAGTATGAAGCCTTTCATTGAGCAAAGGATATAACATGGCCGTTAGACAAATATTGCTTCTTGGTAACCCTCAATTACATGTGACATCCAGAATAGTTGGGGAAACAGAAATCGAGGATATCAAGCCTGTCATTGAAGATTTGCATGATACTTTGATGGATTTTAGAAAAAGATTTGGACTGGGAAGGGCTATTGCTTCGCCCCAGATAGGGGTCATGAAGCGGCTGATTTATATGCATATCAAAGAGCCCGTTGTGATAATCAATCCAGTGATTGATTGGAAGAGCGAGGAAATGATGGAAGTTTGGGATGATTGTATGTGCTTTCCTGATCTGTTGGTTAAGGTATTGCGGCATCAGAGATTGCGCGTAATGTATCGAGATCTAAAATGGAAGGAAACATGCATGGATCTGGAAGGAGATTTGTCTGAATTGATACAACACGAATATGACCATCTCGATGGTATTCTTGCTGTATCACGAGCGATTGACGGAAAAGCCTTTGCGCTACGCAGCCAGAGAACGTTTGTGTCGTGATACCCTCGACCATCGAGTCGAAGCAGTGAAAGGTATCCGTACATCCCACTTGCCTGAGGCTTGGAAAACGGTCAGATCATAGTAGAATCGCGTTCCACCATATTCCATGATCTTAGCAACAGCAATCTTCTTTTTCTCCAGGTTAATTGCCTCATCAATCATCGCGATATCCTCGGGATCTCCATCGTGTAAATACGAGAACTTTAACAGGGTTCCCAGCGGAAGTAATGACGGAATCGCATAATAGTCTGCCTCCGGGGGTCCGTTTCGGCCGATATTCCGTCCGAGAAATGGCCGCGGTTCCCCCAGCATCATCCTGACGGTATAGAAGGGATCGCAAGGGGAGAGAAACGCCATGTCATGAGAGATCTCTTTCCCCCCCCGCACGAACACCGTATGTAACGTCATATCCTCGAAAAAGAGGTGGGTCCTCGCCACTGAGTAGATATTTCATGTAGAGGGTCCAGCGGATCGCTCGATGTTTCACGGGCCCCGTATTATCAGAAGCGGGATAGATTTCATTGGACCGGAGAGCGATATCAAAGACCATCCGACCATAGTGCGGGGACCAAGTTTCAACCTTTGACATAGAGTGGAGATTTTGATAGATAAGAAAAGGCGAAATGAACCGAGGCCCCTACGGTACCCGGACAGGTGTCAATGGTGACACGTATTCTCGCGGAAATATGTCACCATTTGGGATCCCCTTGAAAGCAAATCAGTAAATAGCGTAAGATTCAAAAAAAATGTGGCAGACTATCGTTCTCAGCGGGCTGGCGGGCCTGATCACGATATTGGGTATTTTGCTTACCAAGTGGTGGCATCGGTCTTCCTTGCGCTACAGCCATTACATCAATTCTTTCGCAGCAGGGATCATTCTCACGACTGCTCTTACCGAGCTGTTGCCACGCGGCCTAGAGTACAGCGAGCATGCTTCCCTCTATGCCATTGGGGGGTTTGTGGCATTTCTGATCTTGGAAACATTCCTGGTTGTTCATTCGGGAGCGGAGGTTCACTACCCACAGCGACGCGGTACTGCCAAAGGCTTCGTTTTTTTTTGGGGGCTTTTTTTTCACTCCTTCCTGGACGGCCTCATAATCGCGGTTGGCTTTGCAACCGATTACGAGGTGGGCGTTGTAACCGCCCTGGCAGTAGTAAGCCACGAATTTCCCGAAGGGATAACAACTTTCTCACTATTGCGCCAGAGTATCAGCGACCGGAAGGCGACACTACTTGGTGTTGCGGTAGCGCTGGCAACCCCGGCTGGTGGTTTGATCGGCGTGGCTTTTTTCCCGGCACCCGAATCCGTGATGGCCGCGGCAATGGGGCTTGTGGTCGGTTCCTTCCTCTATTTAGGCGCCACGGATATCGTGCCGGAAATTCGCGAGGAGAAAGCCACTGGAAACACCGTCGCCCTTGCAGCTGGTAGCCTGTTTATGATCGTCATTCACCATTTCCTTTCACATTAAGAATTATGCGGACAGGGCAACATATGGGAGATGTCCATAGGTTGGCCCTGAGACGGAGAGCTCTATGGGCCAGAAGGCATTTCAGGACTACTATCCGGATCACTTGAGCCATTGCTATGGTTGCGGGCGATTGAACGAGTATGGCCTGAAAATCAAGAGCTATTGGGATGGAGAAGAGACGGTCTGTGTATTCCACCCAAAGCCGTACCACATGGCCATTCCCGGTTACGTTTACGGGGGATTGATCGCTTCGATTATCGACTGCCACTCTACAGGTACGGCTGCGGCCGCAACATATCGCGCTGAAGGACGTAAGATGGATACGGATCCCCCATTGCGCTTCTTGACTGCTTCACTGCATGTCGATTACCTTCGTCCAACCCCGCTTGATGGCCCGTTGGAGTTACGGGCACAGGTGAAGGAGATCAAAGGGCATAAAGTTGTGGTCGGCACTAGGCTGTCCGCGCAGAGCGAGGTGTGTGTGCATGGGGAGGTAGTGGCCATACAGATGCCCGAGTATTTAATGCGGAACAAGGGTTGATACGCTCTCTATTCATAGTGATGAGCCTTGTTGAAATTGCAAAAGAGTATAACTGGGATGAGATCCACATATCCATTTGAGCTGGGGATGTGATTTTATGAAGATTTTGGTAGACGCGGATGCTTGCCCGAAGTCTGTGTTGCGTATCTGCATGAAACTCGGATGCAAGTATGGGATTCCAGTGTGGTCGGTTGCCAGTTTTGATCACAATATTGAGTCTGATCACCATCTTGCGGTGGGAAACGCTCCCCAGGAAGCTGACATCAAAATCATAAATATGACGGATGAAGGAGATGTTGTCGTGACCCAGGACTGGGGATTGGCAGCTATGGTACTGGGAAAGGGAGCGAAATGTTTGAGCCCGGCCGGGCGGGAATTTCATTCCGACAAGATCGAGTTCTTATTGGAGGAGCGAGAGGTCAAAAGTAAATTCCGTCGAAGTGGAGGGAGGACAAAAGGGCCCAAGAAGAGAACGGTCGAAGATAACCGGCGATTTGAGATTTGTTTGGAACGTAGTCTTAGGAATACAGAGGTGAGATATTAAAGAGGTCATCCATAAAAATGGAAGATACGTATTTAATCTTGAGATTCATAGATTTTCTGGGAAATAGATTATAACCATTTAATTTTATTTAATATTTAATATTTAAATGGACTCCATTATTATGGACTTGGTAGAGAGACTTATTCAACGAGTCCAAAAGACCCAGCATGGATTCACCGATATACGGGCAGCAGCAAACGAAGTGATAAGGGCTACAGCGCCTAAACAAAGCATTGGGCTTGCCAAGAAATTGTTCGCTTCGAATGTACGCCAAGCGCGAATGTTGGCGACGTTTATCTTTGGCCGTCTTGCTGCAACGTCCGATGAGAGCCTCAACTTCTTGAGAACTCGGGTGAGCAGAGATATGGATTGGCGTGTTCAGGAGATTTTGACACAAGCCTTTGACAATTATTGTTCTGATATCGGGTACGAGAAAGCTCTCCCCACAATGAGAGAGTGGATTAAGGATCCAAACCCAAACCTTCGTAGGGCGGTTACTGAGGGGCTTCGCGTCTGGACCAGCCGGCTTTACTTCCGGGATCACCCTGATATTGCCGTTCAGCTCTTAAGCCAGCTCAAAGACGATGACAGCGAATATGTGCGAAAATCGGTTGGAAATGCTTTGCGCGACATTAGCAGAAGACACAGAGAATTGGTGAGAGCCGACCTACGCCAATGGGATGTTTCCAAAAAGGGTATAGAACAGACTTATCGGCTAGCAAGCAAGTTTTTACAGAAAACCGATGGGATCACCGATTAAAGAGAGTAATTCTGGGAATATGATACCCATAAGCTCTGATCGCCCTGTCTGATGCACCGAGAGCCGGATCCGCTCCTGGGACAGAATGGGGTTGATATCTCTCGTTGCAAGGGAGAAGGGGTTCTTATTCTTTGATTCTGAGGGTTTCTTGGAATGGTTTTCCATTGACACATAGTCGTCCTCACCTTATGGTACTTTCATACAAAAGGAAGTGTGACGTGCTGGCCAATAAACTGCCAAAGGAGTTAAAGGTAAATCAATGATATGTCCCCACTGTCAGTTTGAACAACCGGATGAGAATGTGGAATGTCTAAAATGTGGAATCATTTTCAGTAAATACGCCCCCAGTATGGAGTTTGAAGGCAGGGATAGATCCAGATTTACGAAAACCCCTGTCACGACAAAGAAATCTGCCAAATTTCCCTTTTTTGACTGGCTAAAAGATCTCCTGTTTTACGTAGAGCCTGAGGTTAATATTTTCTATTTCGGCGGGAGGGTTATTCTTTATCTGGTACTTTTGATCTATGGGTTTACATTTATCTTCACGTCAATGGAAAAAAGCTATACGGTAATGCCCTTTATGCACCTTGTTAATCTTCCTTTTCATGAAGCCGGGCACATCATTTTTATGCCCTTTGGACGTTTTATTATGTTTCTCGGCGGAACTTTAACCCAACTCTTAATGCCTCTTATTTGTATGTCCGCGTTATTAATAACATCGCACAATACCTTCGGCGCCTCGGCTTCACTATGGTGGGTGGGGCAAAATTTTATGGATATTGCCCCTTACGTTAATGACTCTCGGGCACTGAAGCTAATACTCATAGGAGGTGTTACAGGTCGTGAGGTCGAAGGTCACGACTGGGAAAATATCCTGGGCACCCTTGGATGGAAACAATACGACCACGTAATTGCCAACATTTCTTACACTATTGGTATTATTCTTATGATCATATCATTTATCTGGGGAGCATATATTTTGTATTGGCAATTCAAAAACGTTGATGTTATGAGAAAATAAAACCTTGGGGAAGGAATTGAAGTATAGAGACTATTGACACCGGGCTTGTATGTCTTGCTCTTTAGGACTCGCCACACAGGAGTTGGCCGAATCTTTGTTGAGCACTGGTTTTCGCCTTCAGGCAAGAACGCTAACACGAGTTGCTGAATTTTATCTGCAGGGGGACACCATTCTATCGAGATCCTGTCCCAGTAATGGTGAGGAATAGCATGAATAGAGGAAATCTCAGAGTGAATGCTCAGCGCCTCCGGGCTTCCTTGGAGGAAATGGCCAGGATTGGAGCCACTGGTGGGGGAGGTGTTCAACGTTTGACGCTGTCGGATGAAGACAAGCAAGCTAGAGATTTGTTCATAAAGTGGTTGGATGAGATAAATCTAGAGGTGATGATTGACGAGATGGGGAATATCTTCGGCAAGAGAGCCGGCAAGAGAAACGACCTTTCCCCCGTAATGGTTGGCTCTCATATGGATTCGCAGCCCAAAGGTGGACGTTTCGACGGGATCCTGGGGGTCATGGGTGCCTTGGAGGTATCGCGAACCTTCAACGACAACGGCGTCGAGACTGATAGGCCGATTATTATCGTCGATTGGACGAACGAAGAGGGTACCCGGTTTGCCCCAGCTATGGTCGGCTCTGGCGTGTGGACGGGAAAATTGGGTAGAGATTGGGTCTATAGGAGAGTCGATATTCATGGCAAGAGATTCGGTGAAGAGCTTGAGAGGATAGGCTACAAAGGTGACCTGCCATCGAAAAAATGGCCTGTTCACGCCTATTACGAATACCATATAGAACAGGGGCCCGTGCTCGAAAGGGAGGAAAAACTGATCGGTGTCCCTAAGGGTATTGTTGGTATCCACTGGTACGATATTTACGTGGAGGGCACAGCCAACCAGGTTGGACCAACTCCCATGAAAGGGAGGAATGACGCCCTCTGTGCCGGGGCGGAGATGATTCTCAAGGTGAACGAACTGCCCGCCAAGGTGGGTGGCAACGTGGTAGCTACGGTGGGGGAGATTCATAATTTTCCCAACTCGAGGAACATCATTCCCGACAGGGTCCACTTTACCGTGGATATCCGTTCCTGGGACGACGACTTGGCAATCAGGTCCTGGGAAGATTTGAGGGCAGATTTTGAAAGCATCGCTGCGAGAAGGGGATGTCCCATCAGAATGGAGGAGACCTGGCAGGTCGGGCATACACCTTTTGAAGACCGTCTCGTGAAGAGGGTTGTGGATATTGCCGAACAGTTCGGATATCCAAGCTATTACATGGTTAGCGGTGCTGGCCATGATGCCAGCTACATGAGCCAGGTTGCACCCACCGCAATGATATTTGTTCCGAGTATAGGCGGCCGGAGCCATGTGGAGGTAGAAAATACCCGATGGGAGGACTGCGAAGCAGGGGCCAATGTCCTGCTTCACTGCATTCTCCAATCTGCTTCGGAAATATAGGAGGAAGCACGGTCCGTCAATCGTGCTGCAAACGTGTGGGGAAAAGACCCTGAGCTGCGGTGGCTTCTTGGCAACGGAAAAAACTGCCACTCCGAACAATCGCGCCCCTTTCCCGCGAGCCCCAAGTGCCATAAGTCTCGACAATTTTTGGGTCTCGAAGCTGACTGCTCTTACCGTTCCTTGACATATCGGACAATTGCCCTGAATTGGCTCTCCCCGTCAAGCCCAGCTTCCGCAACGACCACGTGAGCCTGGCCACTTCCGAGATAATGCCCTTTCTGGAAGGGATGAAGCGTCATGAGACGGCCGCGGTCCGAACGGATCCAGCGGTACATGGTCGGAAGCGTAAAACCAGTGATGCCCATTGCCTCTTGTGCACGTGTTTCAGGAAATATCCGTTCTTGCTCAGAGGGTGGCAAGAGGTCGAAGAGCTCTGCACTCGCGACGTAATAGACGTTGAGGTCGAGGCCTTCCTTTTCGATCAATGATAGAGCTGTTTCGACAAAAGCGTAGGCAACTTCGCTGCCCTGAAGCACCACGGTTCCGTCCGCTTTTCCGTGTGCGCCTCGCAAGAGATAGAAACCAGAGGCAGCGTCGAGGGCTGGGGCGAGGCCTAATGCCTTGCGATCGACGATCGTTTCAGTCGGTCGGGTCACAAAGGGAGCAATGAGCGCCGGGCGTTTGGCCAGAGCGGTTGAGATGAGTGTCCAGATCTCCTGAGGATCCCAAGGGGTAAGGGTAATCATTGTACCCGCCGGGAAATTATTCTGCAGAAGCTGAAGGGCCTGTGGATCGGCATGAGTTGGTCCATCCTCGCCCGTTTTGATGCCGGTGTGGGCACAGATGAGGATGACCGGCCTGTAGGGCTCCTTTGCCATCGCTTGGCGTGCCTGATTGCCGATTGCGTGCAGTCGGGCGGAGATGTGCCCCAGGGGAGCCATGAATGCTCCGTAAGATGAGCCGGCGCCAATATGGTGCCCATAGGCGGAGATGCCCGAGAGGATGCCTGATATGGCGTCCTCACAGATACCTCCGATGGAGAGAAGTCGCGCGTCCGGGTTTGTGGCAGCATTATAGTATCCTTCGGGAAACCCTTGGCCGATGGTATTGACGCTTGTGGAACCAAGCAGGTCGGCGGCTGCCGACAATATCGCCCCATCGCTGACCTTATTATAATACTGAAGCACACGGCCCAATTCCCCGCGCAGGGTAGTTGTCATGCCGGGGATCAATGTAAGTTCCCCTGGGATAGTGCGTTGGGTCTTGGTTGCCGTATCGAAGATAGCGTTGACATTAGGGGCTTTATGCCGTGGCTTACGGGCGCGACTGTTGAGGCGATCCCGCGCACTGACGAGTCGCCGGGCTAGGGCATCCACTGCCGGACGGCTTCCTTCCAACGCGGTCCGTATAACCATTAAGGTTTCCCAGAGGCACTCCTCAAGGATTTCCGTTTGCTTCCCGGCCTCGCAGCGTTGAATGGCAGCCTCACACCGGGGAAGTGTGAGGCCCGTCATATCGAGAAACGGTTCCAGCGCTTGATAAAAACCATCGACACAGAGCTTGTGTCCCGCGCCGTGGGATGATTTTCCCTCGATGCCGTATTGCCAGCCCTTAGTGGTTCGGTAAACGATCGCCGTGGGTTGGCCGTTGTCGATCACGGCGGCTCTCCGTTGTGCAGCAAGAATCTGCTGGAAATTTTTACCGTCTGGGACCATGATTACGTTCCAGTCGTGGAAATAGGCCAACTCCATCGGGCTCCATTGGACGTAGTCTCCAGGTCCATTTTCATCGCGGCAGACATGGTTGGAGTCTATGGATGCCTGGTTCCAGTCGACATGGAGGATGGCGTTCTTCAAGGAGGCAGTACCAGCTGCGGCCATGGCCTCGCTGGCACGCCCCGTTGTCATAGCTCCCTCACCTTCCACGATATGGACACGCGGTGCATCATTGCCGTAGTAGTCCATTGCGCCAAAGGCGAGTCCGAGCGAGGATGCCAGGCCTACACCCGATGCACCGGTTGAAAGACGCACGAACGGTGTGGCCGGCGTAGGATGGCCATCGAGCGGCTTCGCCTGGAATTTCAAAAAGAGCGGCGTTTTCGTGACTGGGTTCCGACGGAAGCCTAGAAGGTCCTCGAGACGAACCTGGTAGCGGTCATCCGCTGGCAAAAGCTCGGGTACACTAATGCGCAATACCTCGTTGCGCAACGCCCACATTGCGTAAAGCCCCAATGCCTTGTGGCCTGCGGCATAGGAGATGATATCTGCGTCTTCCCGGTCGGGGCTACTTACGTCGTAATCCATGGCGTCGAAGAGTATCCCGGCGACCAATCGGCCGGAGGATATCGAACCACCCGGATGACCCGAGGTGGGAACGTAGTTGAAGAGCAGTGCACACAGGGAACGGTAGATGAGATCGAACGTTTCAAAATGGTTCATCTCATCCGGCGGAAGAGGTTTCCCTCCCGTTTTTATCTCCTCGGTGATGTCGATATACAGCCCCCGTCTCGGGCCAAAAACGAATTCCATAGTCTCCTCCTTTCAGAACCTATTTCTTTCTCATCTAAAAAAATCAGAGGGCATCCATAGAATAAGAACAAGCCTCAAGGCTTTCATGCTCACCATAGGGAGGGAGTTTCAGCCAATTAAATAAAGCAGATTTCCAAGGGATGTCAAGGGATGCACGATGAGAGCGTCCTGAGCCTGGTCGTTTTTTTGGGCTTGTTTGATTTAAATGGTTTGGATGGTTTAAATCGTTCATTTGGTTTGTCTCGTCTATCTAGTTTATTCGGTTTATTGGGTTTGTGGAGAAACCGTTGTTCTTCACTTCAGCGGGATTCGGAGATGGTGAATTCTTATCCTCCCGGCCTCCAGAGCGTAAAAGGCTGGCCTTCCCCTCCCGTTCGGTTGAACCCTTCGTCTGAGCAGTTCGGCCTTGAGACATGTCGACGAGCTTATGTCGAGTCGCTCACTGCCGAAAGGCTCAAGGTCGAAGACTCACGACGAAGCCCTTCGACTCCGCCCTTCGGTCTGCCCTCGGCCATGAGCTCGGGCCGAATGGAGCTCAGGGTCGAAGACTCAGGACAAGCTCTGCTCACCCTCGATGGGTACGCCATTTTCCCAGCACGGTAAGCCCGGGCCGTGCAACAATGTTATTAATAAAAACAAATACTTAAATACAAAACCTCAGAAACTGGTTTGTTTGTGAGGAGGCGAAATTTTGCTTGATTTTTCAAAATCTAGCGGGGTAAGATGGAAGAAGATAAGGTTCGCTGATACCGGATGTATTCGGACTAGGGAGATTCGTTAATACTATTCGGCAAACAGGGGGCCGCGATGAGTGGAGAACCCCACTAACCATACCTGAAGGAGGTGTGATATGAAAAGACTACTTGTGTTGGCCAGTATTTTGGTCGGGATTATGGCGTTTACCGTG
The DNA here is from genome assembly GCA_041862515.1 of Thermodesulfobacteriota bacterium. Taxonomy (GTDB): domain Bacteria; phylum Desulfobacterota; class BSN033; order WVXP01. Next base: position 13,153 of record JBGVTJ010000111.1, read on the forward strand.
GCCGCGCAGGAAAAGTTTGAAAGGGATATCGTCACGACCCCTGCCGGCAACCTGGAGATCACGTTCATAGGCCATGGCACGTTGATGTTTACCTTCGGTGGTAAGGTAATACACGTCGATCCCTGGAGCAATATGGCCGATTATGCCAAGCTGCCAAAAGCCAACATCATTCTCCTGACCCATGACCACGGAGACCATCTTGACCTTAAGGCCCTGGATACGCTGCGCACCGAAAAAACCACGGTGGTGTTGACCGAGACTTGCGCAAAACGGGTCAAGGGTGGCGTTGTCATGAGTAATGGGGATGTGAAGACTATTCAAGGCTTGAAGATAGAGGCAGTACCCGCATACAATATCGTTCACATGAGCAGTCAGGGAAACCCCTTCCATCCAAAGGACATCGGCAATGGTTACGTAATCACCTTCGGGGACAAGAGAGTTTATGTGGCGGGTGATACGGAGAACGTTCCGGAAATGAAAGGACTGAAGGAAATCGACATCGCGTTCTTGCCGATGGA
>JBGVTJ010000112.1:0-17249 GCA_041862515.1 Thermodesulfobacteriota bacterium
AATCCCTGCTGACACCCGTGTACAAATATCTCTGTCCTTATCCCTGGGGTGTCGGAGATTTGGAAATCCAGACGGCCGCACTTGATAACCTGACCTTTAATCCATTGAGGGGCAACCTTATATTCCCGGATATGACCTTTGCTGCCCTGCCAGGCAATGCGATTATCGAGGCCCGTTCATTCGACGAGGCCTGGGTCGAAGGCGGCCAACCCTTTACCATTTATATCGGGATAAAAAAATGGAATGAATCCGGGGAAAATGTCACCGTGCTGCCGCGCTTGAGCGGTCTCGCCGAAGTCAATACACGGTTCGTCACACCGGTTGACCCCGAAGAAATTCGGGATTTGCATCAGAATGGTCCATCAGCTCAGGTTCAGCGGCTCTCCCATGTCCTGAAGGTTTTCTGGGAGACGGAAAAAGATCAGCTCGGGGAGTATCATCTCATCCCTGTTGCACAGCTGGAAAGAATGGGTGAGCGCGTTGTCCTTTCCGAAAAATTCATCCCACCGGCCCTTACTATCAAAAGTTCGGAACCCCTCTTGAGGCTGATTGTGGACATCAAGGACCAAATCGCATCCCGCGGCCGCCAGCTGGAATCCTACAAGCGTGACCGAGGCATTCATACGGCCGAATTCGGGGCTAGGGATACGGTGTATCTGTTGGCGCTCAGATCCCTCAATCGCTACATCCCCCTCCTCGAGCACGTATTGGCTTCCAACCACGCCCATCCCTGGACTGTGTATGGGCTCTTGAAACAAATAATCGGAGAGGTCTCCGCCTTTTCAGAGCAAGTCGATGTCATGGGGCAAATGGCAGATGGGAGTCGGGGCGTGTTGGATTATGACCACCGCAACCTTGGGGAGTGTTTTGCCGGGGCCAGCGCGATGATAACGCAGCTTCTTGACGAGATAACCGCGGGGCCCGAATATGTCATCCAGCTGCTGTTCGACGGAACCTATTATGCTGCGGAACTGCCGCCGGCGATATTCGAGGGTCGAAACCGGTTCTACCTGGTTTTTGAGACCGAGACGGACCCTCAATCCGTGCTGCAGTCTCTGGAGAAAATTTCCAAATTAAGTTCAAGAGAATCGTTACCGCTCCTTATTGCCAAGGCGCTTCCCGGAATAAAAATGGAGCATCTCTCCGATCCGCCCCAGGAGCTGCCCCGCAGAGCCCGCGCAATTTACTGCCAAATCGATCATCACGGCGACCAATGGGCGCAGGTTCAGAAGGGCCATAATATTGCCTTATACTGGGATGTGGCTCCGGAGGATCTGAAAGTTGAGCTCATGGTTGTGGGGAGAACGTAGCCGTGCGAATTGTCGACTGTTTCATGGAACTGTTGGCTTACGTAGCCTATTTCCTAAAATCAGTGAAAACACGGCAGCCTGCCTTTGACCAGGTAAAGGCCGATATCGATCGCCTTATCTCTCAGGCCGATGCCTGTCTAGAGAACAGGGGTATATCCAAGGAAGATTTTGACCATGCGCGATTTGCCATTTTTGCATGGATTGATGAAGTGATCCTGAATTCTCCGTGGAATGAGAAGAACCAATGGCAGCGACAACAGCTTCAACGCCTTCATTTTGGGACCGCCGATGCTGGCGAGCTTTTTTTCGACCGACTGAATACCCTGGATCCCCATCAAAATGACGTGCGGGAGGTCTATTATCTGTGTCTTGCCATGGGATTTACCGGTCGCTATGTCCATGAGGGCGATGATTTTCTGCTGGAGCAATTGAGGACTTCGAATCTGAAAGTTCTGTTGGGTAGTTCCGTGGGACTTCCTGCCCTGGATGAAGGTCACCTCTTCGCGGAAGCTTATCCCCAGCAAGCTGATGAGCTGAAACCTCAACGGCGTAGGCGAGGGTTTTCCCCGATTACGCTGTTGGGCATTGCTTTTCCCATTGTACTTTGCGCCGCTTTGTTTCTCATTTATCGCTTTATTTTGAACAATATCGGTGAGAACCTACTGGGCGCGATGCCATAAATGCAGCAAATGATTTGGAAAATCCTTAAAATTTTTCTTCTTGTCCTGGCCGCACTGCTTGTTATCGGCCTGGTATTCTGGATAGTCTTGAGCATCGGCTGGACGTGGTGGGTGGGTGTTTTCATTCTCCTGGGCCTGCTGGGTCTGCTACTCGCCCTGATTCTGTTAAGGAGAATTTTGCTCAGGCGACGGGAGCAGCGCTTTGTGCAGCAGGTCATTGAGCAGGATGAGGTCTACCGCAAGACTTTGGGTGACAAGGAGAAAGAGGGCTCAAAGGAGCTGCAGGATCGATGGAGAGAAGCTGTCACAGCGCTCAGGAAGTCCCACTTGAAGACATACGGGAATCCGTTGTATGTCCTGCCCTGGTATATGGTGATTGGCGAGAGTGGTTCGGGAAAAACCACGGCGATTCAAAGCGCCCGGTTATCTTCGCCTTTCGTCGAAATTCGTCGGACGTCCGGAATTTCCGGTACCCGGAATTGTGACTGGTGGTTTTTTGAGCAGGCCGTTATCCTTGACACCGCCGGCAGATATGCCATTCCGGTCGACGAGGGCCGCGACAGGGACGAGTGGCAGAAATTCCTGAGGTTGCTGAACAAGTTTCGAAAGAAGGAACCCCTCAACGGACTGGTTGTAAGCATTGCCGCCGATAAGCTGGTTTCCTCTGGGCCCGATGAACTGGAGGAGGAGGGCCGAAGCATCCGTCGTCGCATTGATGAGTTAATGCGGGTACTGGGAGCTAAGTTTCCGGTCTATGTCTTGGTGACAAAGTGTGATTTGGTTCAAGGGATGACGACATTCTGCGACAACCTGCCTGAAGATACACTCGCTCAGGCCATGGGCATGGTCAACCAAGACCTTTCGAGTGATGTTGAATCCTTTACATCAAATTCCATTCACTCCCTTACCCAGCGATTGAGGGACCTGCGGTTGCTCCTTTTTCATAAGTCCCGATCGAAAACGCCCGATTCCGGCCTCCTTCTCTTTCCAGATGAGTTTGAAAGAGTAAAACCCGGGCTCAACACTTTTATGAAGGCGACCTTTGGGGAGAGCCCCTATCAGGAAACACCGATACTGAGAGGGCTCTTCTTCAGCAGCGGAAAACAGGAGGGCAGCCCATATTCCCACTTTCTAAAAGAACTCGGCCTGATCGATGAGCGGGAAGTTTTACCGGGAACCAGTAAGGGATTATTTCTGCACGACTTCTTCTCTCGCATAATGCCTGCTGACAGAGGCATGTTTGTGCCCACCCAGCGGAGGCTGGAGTGGAGCAGACTAACGGAGAATCTCGGCTTGGCGGCGTGGTTAGCTGTAGGCATTGCCATTTGCGGGTTACTCAGTTTTTCGTTTGCCAGAAATTTGATGATCATGCGGGAAGTATCAAAGGAGGTTTCCAAACCGGTCGTTTTGCAAAACGAAATTGTCGCCGATGTGATCAGCATGGATCAATTCCGTCAGGCACTTCTCAGAGTGGAAGAACAGAATCGGGGATGGTGGCTTCCCCGGTTTGGATTATTTCAAAGTATAGAAGTTGAGCGCGAACTTAAAGCAAAATACTGTAAACGGTTCTACGGTGGTCTCTTGCTCAATCAGAACGAGAGAATGGCCAAGACAGTAACGCACTTTTCAGCCGCCACACCTCAAGAGATTATCGGCGCACACGTGGCCCACCTAGTCCGGCGTATCAATCTTTTGCGCGTCCGGCTGGAAAATAGACAATTGGAGACCCTCAGAGCCAGGCCTCAGCCGTCCTATGAACGCACATTGCAGGCAGCCGGCCAAGAGGTTATCCCTGAAGTCGGACAAAAGCTTGCGGATTTATACCTTTACTACGTTCTCTGGCGTGAGGATCCCAATGTTTTGAATCAGGAGATGAATGAGCTCCGAATCTTGTTAAAACACATCCTAACGTTGAAAAACGCCAATTTGAGTTGGATTGTCGCCTGGATAAATCTTGATCCATCCCTTTCTTATCTTGGCATCCAGGATTTTTGGGGAGGAAGTCTGAGGGCCGAGGACGAAAAGAGAGTCGCTCCGGCTTTTTCCCTTAAGGGAAAAACGAAGATCGATTCTTTTCTCAAGGAGATCGAATCCGCCCTTGTCGATCCTTTGATCATTGCCGGCAAAAAATTGGAATTTCAAACGTGGTACCGGAAGGCATATTTCAATGCCTGGCGGGACTTTGGGATTGCATTTCCGCGTGGGTCCGACCGGCTTAAGGGGAAAGCGGAATGGCGCCAGGTGGCGTCATCGATGGGGACCGATCAAAATCCGTATTTCGCGCTGCTGGGTCGCATCGCCGAAGAGATAAAACCCCTCGCCAAGAGACCGGAACTGCCGTCGTGGCTGCAGCTCGTTTACGATTTCAAGGCAACAACGGCTAAGGCTGCAAAGCTGAAAGAAGGCAAAGGTGAAAAACCAGGAATCCTCAAAAAAGCGACCCGAAAAGTGGAAAGGAAGATCGCCAAGCTTGAAAAGCAGACCGGGAAAAAAGCCGGGGGCTTGGAATCCAAGCTCATCGCTGCTCAAGCATTGCGGGATTATCTAGATGCTCTGGCAGAAATCGCACCGGTTTCCGCATCCCGTGAGACGGCATACCAGACGGCGGCAGTCATCTACAATGAGGACCCTGCCACGAGCAAAACCCCCTATTTTGCGGGATGGAGAGCCTTGAATCAATTCAGGTCCGCTATGGCCAGCCCCGGGCCGGATCAAGAACTATTTTGGGAACTGGCGCAGGGGCCTCTTGATTTTTTCCTGGCGTTTGTTTCCAGGGAAGCCGCGTGCCAGCTGCAAAAGATGTGGGAAAGAGAGGTTCTTTTGGAAGTACAGGGTGTATCCGATAGAAATAAACTCATTGAACTTCTCTGGAGCCAGCCCGGTTATGCCATGAAGTTCGTCAAAGAACCTGCCGGACCATTTGTTACCAGTAGCCTTAAGAAGGGTTTCTATGCCAAAAAAGTCATGGGACAAAGCGTACCTTTTGACATGTACTTTTTTTCATTTTTAAATAGGGGGGCCAGATCGGTACGACCGGTCCAGGCCAGCTACACGGTCACTATCCAAGGCGAACCGACAGGCACGAATAAAGAGGCTTCCGTGATACCCCATGCCACTGTTTTAGAAATGCAATGTGCCGACGAAACCATGAGCTTGATCAATCTCAATTATCCGGTTCGAAAGAGTTTTAAGTGGTCTCCCCAAAGTTGTGGTGATGTAGTATTCAAGATCAATATCGGTAACCTGACCTTGACCACGAAATACACCGGGGATCTGGCATTCGCCGAATTCTTGAGGGATTTCGAAAAAGGCGCGCGCACCTTTCATCCCGGTGACTTCCCGAACGAAGAAGCTGAGCTGAAACGGATGGGGATTCGATCCATAACGGCGAAATACCGTTTCCAAGGACACGAGCCGGCTATTAAGCTTCTGCGAAGCGGTCCTGGAAGGGTACCGCAGGAAATTGTAGCGTGCTGGGATCAATAAAAGCGAAATTCAATTGGGAATGGACTGCATACGGAAAGCATCCCGTCGCGTCGGACTATTTTCAAATCGGCGGAAGTGACCCGATTGTAAAGGCTTTTTTCGGATGGCTCGAAACGGGATATCAAAAACTCCTGTCAATCAAGACTGAGCGGAAGCAAACCCATTCCTGGCGCTTTTGGTCTCAGGGGATGAAGAAAGATACTATCGCTTGCGGCGTCTGCCGCGACAGCAGCGACAGCCTCGGTCGCCCTTATCCACTGATGGTTATGGGTGCCGGAGCGCTTCCGGAATGGAAAGATCACTGGGATCTTCTACCCGCCGTGTTTGATAGTGTCTGGGCCCAGATCGAATATGTAATCGCAAGACAGGTTAGAGAGTTGGACCAGCTTGAAGGCGATCTCAAACGCATCACAATGCCATCTCCTCATTGGTCTAGCTATGATAGCCAGCGGCCGAACACCGGTACTCCAGATATGTCTTCTCGGGAGAGGAGGTTTTCACCTAGCGGCAATGGCTTCGAAAAAGCGGTTGACGCGCTCTTAACTCATGGGGAATTCTGCGTATGCCTGGACAATAACGAGAGCGGGGATTTCCTCAGGCCTGTTATTGCCTGGAGCCGTGCGTTGAAGGCCAGTGGTAACATCGTGCCCAGCTCGATATTTATGGGCGGCCTTCCGGAAAGATCCTATCTCGCCGTGTTCCAACGGTCGTTGAATGCGAATGATTTCGTCCGGCTGTGGTCCATTTCTTAGGTTTGGGGCTCAGGGTCCTTCAACGCCGCGTTTTCGATACCATCGGGGACCATTCTGCTTGAGCTGATGACGGGATACAAAATGTTGCCAGGGGCACCAAATGATGAAATGATCTGCCCAGAGAATAAGACCGGGATAATAATTCTGGAAGATTTACGTGTCACAGGATGAAGGGAGGAATTGTCACCCTTCTCACTGCTGGTCAAGGGTCACCATTTGTAACGCTTAAATTTTGGGAAGCCGTCAATGCAACTTTCGCGCCTTGGAAAAGACCCCATTCAACCCGATCAGCCTGCCGGATCTGATGTGCGCTATGAACCCGAATATGAAAAGCTGCAAACTGAAATCGAGAAACTCTCTTTGCCCTCGGCATCTGGGGGTATTGACTGGAAAAAAGTGAGCGATTTGGCGGCCTCGATCCTGGCAAACAAGTCCAAGGATCTTTTGGTGGCAAGCTATCTCGCGGTGGGTCAGGTTCAAATGCGTCAAATTGAGGGATTGGCTGACGGGTTGGTCGTCATCCATGACCTTATCGCTAACTACTGGGACGACCTGTTTCCGCCCAAAAAGCGGATGCGAGGCCGAGTGGGAGCACTGGAGTGGTGGATCGAGAAGACAGAGTCGGCCCTTAAAGGAGTCACGACCGATCCTATTGCACCGGAAAAATTGGAAGCCATCAACACTACCCTGGCACAAATTGATACCCTGCTGAAGCACCACCTGTCGGAGCCGCTGCTGCTCCGGCCCATACGGCGCGCTCTTGAAACGATTCCATTATTGTCCGACGCGAAACCTGAGCCTGAGGCCGCTGCGGCAGGCGAACGACCCCAGCCGTCGCCACCACCTGAGCCCGAAACGGTAACAGAACGGGAAGCACCTAAGGTTACTCCGGCACCAATTGAACCCGAAAAACTTGCCACGGAAAAGGATGCTCAAAAGGTCATCAACTCGGGGGTGCAGAAATTGCGGCAGGCTGCCGCTTTTCTCCTGGAAAAAGATCCCACGAACGCCATAGCCTATCGCTGTCGAAGAATTGCGGCGTGGTCGCTGGTATTAGCGCTTCCACCGGAATCGAACGGGCAAACTCAGATTCCGCCGCCGCCGCCGCAGGTTCGTCAAGAGCTGATAGATCTCAAAGACACCGCTCATTGGAACGCCCTGATTACGTCTGCCGAGCATCGGCTGTCCCAATTCCTCTTCTGGTTTGATTTGCATCGTTACGTCTCCGAAGCCCTCGTCAACCTGGGAAATGACTATCAGAGCGCCCATGAAGCGGTGTGTCAGGAGACCGCCTGTTTCCTCTGCCGCCTTCCCGGCCTGGTGGAGCTGAAGTTCTCCGACGGGACGCCTTTTGCGGATTCTGAAACCCGGCGGTGGTTGAAACGAATCGCATCGACAGCCGATGCGGTCCAGACTTCGGAACCCGGCAAAGGTGAAAGTGAAAAGGAGGGTATGGCGGACACCATAGAAAAGGCACGCGCGTTGGCCAAGAAGAATAAACTGCTCGATGCGGTCCAGTTGCTTCAGGCGGAGCTGAAAAACTCTTTTTCACAAAAAGACGCGCTCATGTGGCGTTTGGCACTGTGCCGGATGTTGATCGGATCAAAGCGGACTGACATGGCACTGCCGCACCTTGACCTGATTTTAAAAGACATTGAAGCCTATAGACTTGAACACTGGGATCCTCGATTGGCGCTGGAGGGTCTCAAGGTCGTCTGGAGCGGTTACAGCAACCACACTGATAAAGCATTGAGACGTAACGCTGAGGCCGTGCTGAGCCAGATCGCCAAACTCGATCCGGCCGAGGCCCTGAAAATCACCAAGTTATAAGGTTCAAGGTATGATATTTAGAGTTTTGTTTCATTTTTCCACAATTATTTAGCAAAAGGGGGAAGCCATGGCAAAAGAAGGATCTGTTGCCCCGAAAGAAAGGGTAAACATCGTGTATCGGCCTGCTACAGGAGACGCCAAAGAAGAGGTGGAACTTCCGCTCAAGCTTTTAGTCATGGGCGATTTCACACTTCGTCCGGATGATCGGATGGTTGAGGAGCGTGAGCCGATCAACATCGACAAGGACAATTTTAACGAGGTGTTGAAGGGACAAAACCTCAGCCTTGATGTAACGATTCCCAACAAGCTGTCCGAAGATCCGGATGCAGAGATGAGCGTCTCACTGAAATTTGAATCCATCAAAGATTTCCAGCCGGAAGCAATCGCCAAGAAGACACCGGAGCTGAATAAACTTCTCGAACTCAGGGAGGCACTGACTTCCTTAAAGGGTCCCATGAGTAACCGTCCAGAGTTTCGCAAGAAGATTCAGGAACTGATCAAGGATGAGGCTGCCAGGCAGCAGCTCTTAAAAGAGCTTAAGATTGAAGAATAAGAAAGGGGTGATCATATGGCTCAAAAACGCGAAAAAGAAAAATCCGTTGCCGCAGAAGAACAAGTAGCCGAAGCACCCTCTCTGCTCGATGAAATAGTGACTGCCACCAGAATCAAACCAAAAGATGAAGGCTTTTCTCTGGCCAGGAAAGGCGTGGAGGCACTGCTCTCACAACTCGTCGAGCCGGAGCGGAAAGTGGAAAAGGTCTCCAGTGCCCTCATTGACGAGATGATATCCGAAATTGACAACAAGCTCAGCCTACAGGTGGATGCCGTATTACACCATCCTCATTTCCAGAAACTGGAATCTGCCTGGCGTTCCCTGAAATTTCTGGTGGACAAAACCGATTTCCGGGAAAACGTTAGGCTGGAACTGCTGAATGTCAGCAAAGAACAGCTCTTGGACGACTTTGAGGATTCACCGGAAATTACCAAATCCGGGCTCTATAAGACGGTGTATTCGGCAGAGTATGGCCAGTTTGGCGGAAAGCCTTACGGCCACATTATCGCCAACTATGAATTTGGACCCGGACCTCAGGATATTAAACTGCTGCAATATGTTGGGAGTGTGTCGGCCATGGCACACGCCCCGTTCATTGCCGCCGCCGGACCCGAATTTTTCGGGCTGGATGACTTTAATGGTCTCCCCAGCCTCAAAGATTTGAGATCTCTCTTTGAAGGTCCCCAGTACGTCAAATGGCAATCCTTCCGTGAATCTGAGGATGCGCGTTACGTTGGCCTGACCCTGCCGCGCTTTCTGTTGCGCCTGCCCTATGGGCCCGAGACCCAGCCCGTGAAGACCTTTGGATATGAAGAAAATGTTTCCGCGTCCCATGAGCACTACCTGTGGGGTAACACCGCCTTTACCTTCGCGATTCGGTTAACGGACAGTTTCGCAAAATACCGATGGTGTACCAATATCATCGGACCGCTGGGAGGCGGCGCGGTTGAGGACCTTCCGGTGCACCAATTCGAATCCATGGGGGCCATTCAAACCAAAATTCCCACCGAGGTGCTCATCTCGGATCGCCGGGAGTTCGAGCTCGCCGAGGAGGGTTTCATGTCGCTGGCCATGCGCAAAGGCAGCGACAATGCCTGCTTCTTTTCGGCCAACTCTGCCCAAAAACCCAAATATTTTGGCATAAGCCCCGAAGGCAAAGAAGCTGAACTCAACTACAAGCTGGGGACCCAGTTGCCATACATGTTTGTAGCCAACCGACTGGCCCACTACCTGAAGGTGATTCAAAGGGAGAATATCGGTAGCTGGAAAGAAAGAATTGATTTGGAGAGAGAGCTGAACGCATGGATCCGCCAGTATATTGCCGATCAGGATAACCCGAGTCCCGAAACCAGAAGCCGGCGTCCGCTTCGACAGGCGCAGATAACGGTTGAGGATGTCGAAGGAGAACCCGGTTGGTACCGGGTCAATCTGAAAGTCAGACCCCATTTCAAATACATGGGAGCCTATTTTACGCTTTCCCTTGTCGGAAAGCTGGATAAAGAATAGCCTAGAATATAGAGGAAGGAGGTTCGCTATGCCAACACCCGCGTATCTATCAATCGAAGGGGTAACCCAGGGGAATATTACCGAAGGAGCCTTTACCGAGGACAGCGTAGGTAATATCTACCAGGAAGGGCACGAAAACGAAATTCTGGTCGAGGCCTTCAACCACACGGTTGCCATTCCGACAGATCCGCAAAGCGGTCAGCCCACGGGGCAGCGTGTTCACAAGCCGCTGACCATCACCAAGGTCTTCGATAAATCGTCTCCCCTCTTATATAAGGCGCTTACGAGTGGTGAGAAACTGTCCAAATGCGAGATCAAGTGGTACCGCACCAGCAAAACGGGAATGCAAGAACACTATTTTACCATTAGATTGGAGGATGCGATCATCACCGGCATATCGGCCCGTATGCCAAACTGTCAGGATCCGGATCAGGCGCATTTTACGCATCTCGAGGATGTCTCGTTCAACTACCGCAAAATTACCTGGACCCATGAGATCGGCGCAACCTCCGGAGAAGACGATTGGAGGGCACCGGTCACCTAATTCGGCGAGCCTGTTGGAATAACCCGAGGTGACGAAAATTCGCCTATATTCCTCAATAGGCAGGAATTATGCGGGAAGAGAGATTGACCGAACGCATCCGATCGTGGAATAGAGCACCCGACCGGCGCGGCAGGCCTGATCCGAAGCGAATGGTCGATTCCATCGTCCGACACCTGGAGCGGATCCTGAACACCCGCTGGGGAAGTGCCCAGATTGCCGACGACTACGGTATTCCCGACCTTACCGATTTACGGTCCGGCCTTCCCGACGCTGTCCGGGACTTAGAGCGGGCAATCCGAAATACGATCCAAAAATACGAGCCTCGACTAGAAGCTGTGCGGGTCAAATTCATACCGCAGGAAGAAACCATACTAACGGTCAATTTTCAGATCGTCGCCCGGCTGGCCGTGGAAGGAGAGAAAAACCCCGTGACTTTTCAGAGTGTCATGGATTCAGACGGCAAAGTCACGATCAGGGGATAGTCTCGGCTACCAATAAGATAACGGGCTTGCAAGGACAACTCTCCACAAACAAGGGATGGTGGTAGCACTATGTTTAACCGATACTTCCAAGAGGAGCTGGACAATCTAAAGGATCTGGGGGGGGAATTTTCGAAGGCCCACCCGGCGGTTGCCCCCATGCTGAGCGGCCGATCCTCCGACCCCGATGTCGATCGCCTTCTGGAGGGGGTGGCTTTTCTGACCGCCTTGTTGCGGCAGAAGCTGGACGATGAATTTCCGGAGATCATCCACGAGCTAGTCCAGCTCATCTGGCCCCACTACCTGCGCCCACTACCCTCTACTTCGATTGTGGCCTTTAATCCCAAGCCCACCCTGAAACAACCCATGGTCATCCCGCCCGGCACCCAGGTTGCTTCGGCACCGGTGGAAGGGGTGTCCTGTTTGTTTCAGACCTGTTACCCGGTGGAAGTTCATCCGCTACGCCTCCTGGAGGCCTCCTTTGTGGAAACCGCTGGGCAACCGCCGGCCATCCGGCTTATGCTGGAACTCAAGGGCGCCAACCTCGCAGATTGGCAGCCGCAGGCGTTGCGCCTTTACCTTGCGGGGGATTTTCCGACCGCCGCCGATCTCTACCTTTTGCTCAGGCGTTACCTCACACGGATCTCGATCAGCGCTGCGGGCAGCAAAAGCGTTTTGACCCTTCGTCCCGAGAGCTTAAAGCCCGTCGGATTCGGGCAGCATGAGGGCGTGATCCCTTATCCCACTAATTCCTTCCCGGGATACCGGACGATTCAGGAGTATTTTATCCTGCCGGAGAAATTCCTCTTCCTGGATCTCGTGGGGTGGGACCAATGGCAGGACAGGGGGAAGGGTGGCCGGTTTGAGGTCCGGTTTGAGCTGGACCAAATTCCGTTTGCTTCACCGCGAATCAAGACCAGCGATTTTGTTCTGTTCGCCACACCGGTCATCAATATCTTCCCCTACGATGCGGACCCGATCCGGCTGGATCACCGCAGAACAGAATACCGGGTGCGGCCCTCCGGCCTAAAGGATGCGCACTACCAGGTGTACTCGGTCGAAAAGGTGATCGGTTTCGTCCAGGGGACCGCCGAAGAGCGGGTCTATGCACCCTTCGAGCTGTTTCGCCCGGACTCACAAGGCGTCCCCGTTTATCGCGTGAATATCCGAAATTCGCCTGTTCGACCAGGTTTCGACGTTTATCTGTCGGTCGCCTATCCACCGGAGTCGGCACCACCGGTAGCAGAGACCCTTTCGATAGAGCTTCTGTGCACGAATGGGTTCTTACCCGAGGAAATCCGGACGGGTGACATCGCCCTGCCCACGAGCAGTTCGCCCGAACAGGTGGACTTTAAGAACCTTCGTCCGCCCACGAGCAACATCTTGCCGCCGCTGGGGACCAATCTCCTGTGGCGCCTGATTTCCCATCTGTCACTGAACTACGCCTCGCTGTCGAATACTGAAAATTTACAGACGCTGCTAAACCTGTATTTGTTCAGAGACCCCCGGAAACCGGAGGCTTCTCTGGCCAACCAGAAACGGGTTGCCGGCATCCAGAGCATCGAATCCAGGGGGACTGACCGGTTGGTTTCCGGGGTCTTGACGCGGGGCCGCGACATCGAACTAGAGGCCCGCCACGACCATTTTGCCAGTCAGGGTGACCTGTTCCTGTTCGGCAGCATCATCGACCATTTCCTGGGATCCTATGCCTCGATAAACGCGTTTACCCGGCTCTCGTTGAGGGAAGTTCTCACAGGAGAGATTTATCAATGGCCGGCAAGGCTGGGGGATCATCCCCTCATCTAAATCCCGATCCGAAAGCGGGCCTGAAGCAGGAGCTTCTGCGGGAGGGACACGCCTTTTCCTTTTTCCAGGTCATCCGTTTGTTGCGCCTTTTCGCGATGCAAGCTTCCGGGACACAAAAATCTCCTTCTGATTTCAGTGAAAAACTCCGAATAAGGCCCAACCTTTCAATGGCGTTTCCCGCGTCGGATGTCGAAAGCATCGAGCAGTTCGGGGATCCTGAGAATCCGAATTTTTTGGTTACCGCCAATTTCCTGGGGCTTTACGGTTCGGCGTCTCCCCTGCCGACATTTTACACCGAGGACCTCATCGACGAGTCCGCGGAGGATGAATCGGTCTCCAGGGATTTCATTGACATCCTCAATCAGCGCATTTTTTCCCTACTCTTTGAGTGCTGGAGCAAATACCGGCAGACTCTGCAGGTGGTGGAAGAAAAGAATTCTGCGCATATGGAGAGACTTTTGTGTCTGCTCGGCATCGGAGAAAAATCGTTCCGGAAAGATATCCCCGAACCGCACCGGCTGCTACGCTACATTGGCCTCTTTACCCAATATCCGCACTCCGCCCTGGGGTTGAAAACGCTGCTGAAAGACGCCTTAGGCGGAACACCCGTCGAGGTGATCCCCTGTGTCGAGCGAACTGCCAAAATACCGGAAAGCCAAACGCTGCGCCTGGCCGTATCCGGCTGCCGACTGGGTGCCGACAGCTACCTCGGCGACGAACTGCCCGACCGGATGGGCAAATTCCGGATCCGGCTCGGTCCGTTGACGAGAGCCGAGTTCAAGCGATTTTCACCGGGGGCCGAGGAGTTTAACCGGGTTTCGTTTCTGACCGACCTGTACTTCGTTGAACCGCTGGAATATGAGCTGGAGCTGATCCTGGCCCAAGGAGAGGCCCTGGGGGTTTGCCTTGGCGACGCCACGCGTGCCACCCTCGGCGTGGACAGCTGGATTTTTTCGACTCCGGAAATGGAAGAGACCAGGGCAGTTTTCAGCCCGCAACGCCATTAGATGGGGTGTACACATGATTTCGGTTGACATTAAATCACTTTTAGGCCGCTTAAACCCTTACTGCACCCGCTCTCTGGAAGCGGCCGCGGGGCTTTGTGTCTCCCGCACCCACTACGAAGTCGCGGTGGAACACATGCTCGCCAAGTTGCTCGAGGACCCCCAGTCCGACATACCATTGATCCTGCGCCACTTCGACATCGATGGCGGCCGGGCTCAGAAGGCGGTCGAACAGTCCCTGGAGGAGTTCAAGACCGGAAATGCCGCCAAACCCGTGTTTTCTCCGCTGCTGATGGAATGGTTCCAGGAAGCCTGGCTGATAACATCCGTCGATCTGGGCGAAAGCCGGGTTCGGTCCGGCGCCCTCATGCTGGCCTTTTTAAACCGGTCCTCGCAGTTTGCCACCGGCGGTTACGTTGATCTTCTCAAGGCCGTCAGCCGGGATGCCTTGATGGCCCAATTCTGGGACATCCTCAAGAACTCGAGCGAAAAACCCTCAGCACGGCTCGAGCGGGCCGAGGAAGCGGCTGCGCCGGCCGAAGGAACCGCGCTGGCGCGATTTTGTGTAGATTTTACCGGCAAAGCCGCTGCCGGCGAAATCGACCCGGTGTTTGGCCGGGATCGGGAGATTCGCCAGATGGTCGACATCCTGGCCCGGAGGCGGAAGAACAACCCCATCGTCGTGGGGGAGGCCGGCGTGGGCAAGACCGCGGTGGTGGAAGGCCTGGCCCTGAGGGTGGTGGAGGGGGATGTGCCGGAACTTTTGCGCGACGTTTCCATATTCGCTCTGGACATGGGCCTCTTGCAGGCAGGCGCTGGGATGAAGGGGGAATTCGAGAACCGGCTCAAGTCCGTGATCAACGAAGTCAAGGCCTCGGAAAGACCCATTATCCTCTTCATCGATGAAGCCCACACCCTGATCGGCGCCGGAGGTGCCGCCGGGGGCAGTGATGCGGCCAACCTGCTGAAACCGGCCCTAGCTAGAGGGGAGCTGCGCACCGTTGCTGCTACCACCTGGTCGGAGTACAAGAAGTACTTTGAAAGGGATGCCGCCCTGGCCCGCCGGTTCCAGCTCGTCAAACTGGATGAGCCGTCAGAGGAAACCGCCGTACTGATCCTGCGGGGCCTGAAAGACAAATACGAAGCCGCCCACAACGTGATTGTCAGAGACGACGCCATCGAAGCGGCTGCGGCCCTTTCAAGCCGCTACATCTCGGGGCGGCAGCTTCCCGATAAGGCCGTGGACCTTCTGGACACGGCCGGGGCCCGGGTGAAGGTGCTGCTCACCGCCAAACCGGATGTGATCGAGGACAAGGAGCGGACCATCCAGGCGCTGGAGCGGGAGAAGAAGGCATTGGAGCGGGACCGGCTGCACGGCATCGAGGTCGATTTGGATCGCCAGGGGGAGATCGAGGAAAATCTGACAAAACTGAATGAGGAGCTTACCGGGCTCAAGGAGCGTTGGCTGAGAGAGCAGGCCCTGGCGCATCAGGTCATCGAGTTGCGGCAGTCTCTCTACGAGCTGAAAAGCGAAGAAGGAGGAGACAAGGGCAAGGAAAAGGAGCTCAAGGGACGGATCGACAAGGCTGCTGGCGAGCTGAAGGCGTTCCAGGGAGACTCGCCGCTCGTGAAAATCGAGGTGGACCCCGACGTAGTATCCAAGGTGGTCTCGGACTGGACCGGTATCCCACTCGGCAAGGTCATGCGTGATGAGGCGCTCAACATCATCAGGCTGGAGGAAAACCTCAAGCAACGGATCAAGGGGCAGGATGAGGCCCTCGGCGTGATTGCCCAGGTGATCAAATCCGCCAAGGCCGGGATCAAGGATCCCAGTCAGCCCCTGGGCGTCTTTTTGCTGGTCGGCCCCAGCGGCGTGGGCAAGACCGAAACCGGGCTGGCGGTTGCCGATGTGCTTTTCGGCGGTGATAACTTCACGGTGACCATCAACATGAGCGAATTCCAGGAAAAGCACACGGTCAGCCGGCTGATCGGGTCCCCCCCGGGTTACGTCGGGTACGGCGAGGGTGGTGTGCTCACCGAGGCCGTGCGCCAGCGCCCCTACTCGGTGGTTCTGATCGACGAGGTTGAAAAGGGGCACCTGGAGGTGATGAACCTGTTTTACCAGGTGTTCGACAAGGGGATGCTGGCCGACGGTGAGGGGCGGGTCATCGATTTCAAAAATACGGTTCTTTTTCTGACCAGCAACCTGGCCACGGACGTGATCACCGAGCTTTGCGCCGGTGATGAGGGGCCTGCCTTGGAAACGGTCAGTACAGCGATTCGGCCCATTTTGAGCAATCACTTCAAACCGGCCCTTCTGGCGCGCATGACCGTGGTGCCCTTTTTCACCCTACCACCCGAGATCCTCAAGGACATCGTGGTCCTCAAGCTGGAAAAGCTGGTCACCCGCCTTGCCGAGACCCACAAGATGAAGCTCGTCTATTCCCAGAAGGTGGTGGACCAGATTGCCGCCCGGTGCACCGAGGTGGAGACCGGGGCCAGAAACATCGACTATATCATGACAGGGAGCATTATGCCTCGCATGTCCCAGGAGATATTGGTGCGCATGGGCGAGGGTGCCGTGCCGGCCGAGGTCCACCTGGACCTGGCCAAAGACGGTTCTTTCAGGATCAGGTTTGACGGGGAAAAGCCGAATAAGCCTTCGTCAGGGCGGAAAAAGGGGTAAGAACGAACATTGAGAAGCTAAACCTCTATTTGTGAGGAGGGATTACAATGAACATGGGCACTAAAACCAACTTGTATTTTGAATCCAAGGCCAAGGGTATGCCGGCCGACACGTTCAGGGTGGTTGGGTTCGAGGGGCAGGAGGAGATCTCACGACCCTTCCGGTTTGAAATCGAGCTCGCCTCTGAAAGGCCTGATATCGATGTGGAGGAGATCTTGCGCTGGCCGGCCTTTCTGGCCATAGAACGGGACGGAGGGATACGCAAGATCCACGGCGTTCTGGGTGAGTTTGAGCAGATGCGAGAGGGACCCCTCGACCTGTACCATTATCGGGCCGTGCTGGTGCCCCGGCTGTGGCTGCTCTCCATGAGCAGCCAGAACCAGATCTATCAGAACAAGTCCGTCCCCCAGATTATCCAAGACGAGCTTAAGGGCGCCCGCAACAAGGGCCCGGCAGAGCTCGCCGCTGCGGGGCTGACGGCCGATGACTTCGAGCTGCGCCTCACGCGAAAATACTCTGCACGGGAGTACACCGTTCAATACCAGGAAAGCGACCTCGATTTCATCTCACGGCTTATGGAGCACGAGGGGATCTTCTATTTCTTCGAGCACGA
>JBGVTJ010000113.1:0-4876 GCA_041862515.1 Thermodesulfobacteriota bacterium
CCAGGATAGCGGTCCTGCTGCCGAGGTAGGGAATACCACCCCAAGGGTCTTTTTCCACTTAAATCTTCCAGTATTTGGGTGGTCAATTCGAGCCTCCTTTTCTCCTCCTCCATATCGAGTCCACTTACATCTTCGTGTCGGTAGCCATGCGCCGCTGCCTCATGGCCCCTTTTGATGATTTCACGAACATTCTCCGGATGGGCCTCTCCCATGATAGCGGGCACTGCGAACGTAGCCCTAAGGCTATACTTTTCAAAGAGATCGAACAGCCTCCATATTCCCACTCGCGCTCCGAATTCCGCCTCGTGTGTCCCTAGATCTTCAGGTCCAATACCATAACTCCCTGATCGCACACTATAATCCACAACGATGCCTATTGCACACTGGTAATTATCAGCCCATTCTACGTCCTCATCTCCCATGCTCCGTTCATCGCTGATCGTATACCCGTCTTTCCAAGGCATGGTGTTTCCCCCTCCTTCTCGTCTGGTTGCCTCATGAGATCCAATGGCTCACCACATCATTTCACTTCAGCCGGGGCAGGGAAGTTGTCGATGCAATACCGCGCTAAATCTTCACACGTAGGAAACCATACGCCGGGCCGTTGTTTCATCTCAACGATAAGCCTCTCGAGCATCGCAATCCTTAGAGAACGACCCGACACAAAAGGATGAAGGCAGATGTTCATGTATCTCCCGCTCTTGTACAACTGCATAAATGCCGATGACCAAATATCGTACACCTTACCCGGGTCTGCCAGACGCTGACCGGCATTCCCACTCCCGTACCACCCGAAATGGAAATACATGGCGTCATCGAGAACATAGTGAAAAGGAAGGTTTATCGCGCAATTCCGCCCCTCATCGTCGAACACGTAGTACGGGATATCGTCTGCAACATTGCTGGATGTATATATATACCCTTCTTTCTTCAAGAGAGCGAGTTTGTGACCGCTCCGAGTACCCACGGGTTTCTTCCCACAAAGTTTTTCAATGGCCGTGGTCGCTTTCAGAAGATGATCCTTCTCTAGTTCGATATCGGAGGGAACGTGGTGTTCCCACGTGTGGTTAGCCACCTCATGGCCCCGTTTTACGGCTTCTTTGAGTGTTTCGGGATAGAGTTCGCAAATGCGCCCCACGGTGAATATAGTGAGCTTAATGTTATATGAACCGAAGAGATCCATGAGGCGCCAGATTCCAACCCGCCCCCCGAATTCCCCCTGCGTCAATTCCATGACCGGCTCGTTCTTCAACCTGCGATTCAACATCGCGTCAAAATCTACGGTGAAATTTACCGCGAGTCGGATTCCTTTCGGATATTTGAAGTTCTCTATGCGATAATACTTGGATTCTGTGGAATGGCCCGCGGTATTAGGCGGAACATTTTCTCGATTGATATTCGCTTCATAGTGTATCACCAATACTCCCTTTACGTTTTTTTGTGAAAAACCCCTTGACGACTAATTTCACGGATTCCCTCAACGATGCCCGGACCAAGGTGGGACATACACCTGAACGAAGAACCCGTGTTGCTTAAAGCTACTCCGCCTGAAATACACTCTCCCCTCCAATGATCGTACGTTCGACCTTGATGTTCCGGATTTCCCAAAGATCTACCTTGCATGGGTTCTCCGAGAGAACCTCAAAATCCGTCAACTTCCCCAGTCCGATAATTACCGTATCAATATGACTGTTGAGGATGAGGGACTTTCCGCCTTGCCTCGATTCCTTCCAAGTTCCCACGACATTCGGCCTGTTCTTGTAGTTCAAGATATCCATCTTCCCAGACTGACCGGATCTCCATAGCTGGGGAGATCCTGATAGGGCAAAATGAGATCGTGTTGCCAGTGAGAAGGGTACAGGGCGACATCGGGGTACTTATCGAATAACTCTTTTATGTCCGGTTCCCAGATATCCACCTTCAATCCCACATTTCTTAAATACTCCGCCACAAATTTCTGAGCATCCCATTCTTCCCGGGTCAAACTGGGGATTTTTACCAATGCTGCCAGAAGTTCAATAATCTTCTCCCTTTTTTCTTCAACTCTGTTTATAATTTCTGCCTCATTCATAAAATAGCTCGTTGCATTAAAATACTCGTAAAACCCTAAACTACAAAACCCTCCAAAAGAGTGTAAAAATCCCCTGGGAGGCTAAATATTAAGACCTTCTGGAACCTTTTTTAATAACTCACTGACAAGGTTTCAGTTAATGGATCTACTCAAACAAAAAAGCCGAGTCACCCATTCACTTCGGTAACCCGGCTGTCTCTAAACTTTATCTATAATTTCGCTAAGGCGGTTCTACGAACGACCCAGTTAAAACACCAGCCAACTTGGACAATAACCACTCGCAGGCTTCACACCGGGGTTTAAAGATCCGTGGTTTTCCGTCCCATCCTCACGGATGGTTTGGCTTTATCGCGGGACGACGCCCTTATATCAAATCAGGAGAGTCTTGTCAAGCGATATTTAAAACTTGTTTCAAAGAATAAAACTCTAAGGAGGTTTCTCTGACGCGCAAAACAGGGGACCAATGATCCTAACTATATCCTTGAATTTCCGCACATTCACATAAATCCAAGATTTCTTTCGCATATCGATAATTATCGCTCGCTCCCCGATGATCGATAACATCTTGTATTAGATAAAAGACACGGAGCCGCTTGTGGCCCCGCCTCCCCAACGATGGCATCAATCACGCCTTCCCTGCACAGTCGGATAACGCAAAACCGCCATATATTGTGGCCTCCTTTTCCTTGACACACAAGCCTCACTCCTCTATACTCCCCTGACCAAACAGGGAATTCTTATCAATATCAATTTCTAAGTTAATAAAATAGGGGGCATAGAGATGAACGCTGATACTTATGAACAATTAGCCCATGCCTTAGACCTCTTACCCGGAGGTTTCCCCCGAACTAAGTCAGGTGTTGAGTTGCAAATCCTCAAGAAGATATTCTCGGCTGAAGAAGCGCTGGTAGCCAGTAACATGACTGGTACCAGTGAGACAGCCGATGCAATAGCAGAAAGGGCCAACCTAGCAAAGGAAGAAACTGAACAAAGACTTAAGGCAATGCTGAGCAGGGGTATCATATGGGGTTCTAAAAGGGATGGAATACGGAGATTCCGGCTGGCTCCATATGTTGTAGGTTTTTGGGAAGAGCAATGGGATGTTATGGACCATGAGTTGGCCCATCTTTGTGAGCAATACTGGAACGAGGGGGGAGCACAGGGAATAATGCGTCCTAAGCCAGCGCTTCACCGGGTTGTTCCGGCACGGCAGGCTCTTAAAACCGAGATTATCCTTCCCTACGATGATATAAAGCCATTAATCTTACAGGCAAAATGGTTCGAATTACGTGATTGCATCTGCAAAAAACAACTAGACTTGGTAGGTAACCGGAAGTGCGACCTCCCCCTGAAGGTTTGCCTCACTTTCTCAATGAAAGAAAGACCTGTGGGACCACACAACATTATCCAGGAAGAAGCGCTCAAGGTGCTCGATCAAGCTGAAGAAATAGGCTTAGTTCATACCGTAAGCAACGTCGCCACTGGGCTCTTTTATGTATGCAAC
Source organism: Thermodesulfobacteriota bacterium (assembly GCA_041862515.1). GTDB lineage: Bacteria > Desulfobacterota > BSN033 > WVXP01. The sequence continues at coordinate 3,576 of JBGVTJ010000113.1, forward strand.
TGTTGCGGGTGCTGTTGTTACATTCTAAGGGGAATCACCCAATTCGGCATCGAACACTCAGTTGCCAAAGCAAATTACTATGCGGTCGTCGACGCCGAACAATGCAACGGCTGTGGAATATGCGAGGACCGCTGCCAGGTGAATGCATGTTCTGTAGCTGATGTGGCGACAATTGATCTGGCAAAGTGCATTGGTTGTGGCCTCTGTATTACTGGATGTCCCAGTGAAGCAGTGAAGCTCAACTTAAGAGCTGACGCCGCGATAATACCCCCGCCTGATAATTACAGGTTATGGGAACAAGAGCGGCTACGCAACCGCGGCTTACTAAAGTAAAAACCGCTGATCTTACTAAGAACCTGTTCCTTGCCCGTTCGTCCTGCCTGAGCACTACCCACAACCTGGACCTTCATTCCTTGTGACGATCACCTCCTCTCCCGCTTTTTCAACTTCATGGGCGTGGAAGGTACAAGAGCCTGACTAGGATCTTCTGTCGTTACCCTCTGGTCTTATCTGTTTGCGACAGAAACCTTAGATAACCAGAAGTGAGGCCGAATCGCCGATTTCATCTTGAAATATTTACTTCCCTTTTCTCCTTTATTTGCTTATTCATCAAGAATAATCTTCACCTGGGGGATTTGGAAATCGGCGCCTTTTTCGAAGCCGTAAGAAAGCCATTATCACCCCACAAGTACAGCTTGATCCTGCGTTCGTTGGGGTAGGGCTGTGGTTCTGTGGCAAGTACCCTTGCGGCGGGATTAGGGTTAAACAGAGGCGTCATGCGTGCGACCCTTATCTTGAGCACGTTTCTTTTCTTTGTCCAGGTTCTGCCTTGGTCCTCGCTAACGTGAAGATGCCTGTATCCCAATATGGTAATTCTCTCGGGGGTATCAACGGTCAAGATGCCTCCAGATGGAATCGGTTGGAATGTGAATTGGCCGCGTGCCAAGTCACCAATAGCGAGTTGGTATTCGCGGCCGTATCTGGTCAATTTGAATTCCGGGGAATTCCGGGGACACCATACTTTTTTTGTTGACGACGAAAGACAAGAGCGCTAGGATCCCACCATGGCGCGAATAGCAAGAGTCGTGGCCCCTGGATTCCCCATCATGTGACGCAGCGGGGCAACCGCCGGCAGCAAACTTTCTTCTGCGACGATGATTATCGAGCCTATCTAGAGCTTATGGCCCAGTGGTGTTCACGCTGCACCGTTGAGATTTGGACCTACTGTCTGATGCCCAACCATGTGCATTTGATTGCGGTTCCGGAATCGGAGGATGGCCTCAGAAGCGCGATCGGTGAAG
>JBGVTJ010000114.1:0-13695 GCA_041862515.1 Thermodesulfobacteriota bacterium
GATAACCCTGCTCTTCAGGCCGAGGGCGATCGCGGCCTCGATGAAATCCTCTCCCTGAGGAATTGAATCTTGCCCTTGACGAGCGATAGCACCACGGGCACGTTGGTCAACCCGACGATCACCATGATGTAGTAGATATCGGGCTTGAAGGCGGCAACCATGAGCAGGATGAGCACGAGCCGGGGAAATGAATCGATCAGGTTCGCCCCATAGGTGATGGCCGCATCGATACGCCCGCCCCGGTAACCCGCCAACACCCCGAAGAACGTGCCCAACGTCAGGGCGATGCCAATGGCCAAAAGTCCAGGGAGGAAATACGCCTGAATCCCCAGGATCAGCCTGGAGAGGATATCCCTCCCGACGAAATCCGTGCCGAGCACGTGGCCGGCAGTCCCCGGGGGGGCCATCAGCAACTGGAGGTCCATTTCCTGCGGGTCACGGGGCAGGAGATTGGCTGCCCCCAGGATGTAGGACGCCACCACCAGGGCCACGACGAGCAGGCCATAGCCCACGTAAACGAGCTCCACGGGGGCGGCCTTTTTCCAAAGGGGCAGGTCCGAGTACGCGCCTACGTGGCGCGAAACCTGGGAATACCTTCTCATACGTTCGTGCCCCTCATGAAATGATCTCCTCCTTACGATGTCCTCGGATTCACCATGATGTATACGACCCTCTGGAGCAAGGTGCCCAATCGCACGAGGACGGCCGTAGCGATGGCGATCCCCATGATAACCGGGTAGTCCCTGTCCTGGGCGGCCTGCCATGCCATCCTTCCCATGCCGGGCCAGTTGAAAACCTGCTCCACCACCACGGCGCCGCCGAGGATAAAGGGAATCTTCGAGGCGATGATTTCGGTTATCGGGATCAAAAAACCCTCCTTAAAGGAATGCGCCCATATAGATGCCCCTTTGGCGCGGGCCGTGCGTATATAGTCCTCAGCCAAAACACGGCCCATCTCCTCGCGGAGGAAGCGGACAACTTCGCTGATGGTTCCATTGCCGATTCCGAGCACGAAGATGGGCAGCAGGAAGTAGAGCCAGCCCAATCCCTGATCGCGTGAAAACCTGAAGAGGATGGGAAACAGCCCGAACTTGTGCATGAATATGTAGATGACGATATACCCCAACCAGAAGACCGGCAGGGCGGAGACCACGTAGGCAAACATGGTAAAGGGCCAATTCAGTGCGGTTGTTCCGCGCCTCGCCGAAGAAAGGGCGATAGGAACGGCGACGAGAAGCGTTACGAGCATGGAACCAATGGTGAGATAGAGGGTGTTAATCCCCACACGGACAATTTCGTTCAGGACGGGAAGCCCGGTACGGATGGACGTGCCGAAGTTTCCCTGGAGCATGTTTCCGATCCATACAAGGTATTGACCATACCACGCCCTGGGCACACCCAGGGCCTCGCGCACACCCTCCCGTGCCGCAGCAGTGGCCATCTGGCCTTGGAGCAGCAGGCTGAACGGGTCTCCCGGCGAAAGGTAAAGGACGAGGAAGACCACCAGGCTCACCCCGAGGAGCAGGAGCGCAGTAATCGCAAGCTCTCTGGAAAGCAGCAAAGCTACCGGTCTTATTGAGGCGAGTTTCATCCTTTCCGGAGTCTCAATTATACAGGGCCCTCGCCTGGAGGGCCCTGTACGTGGGTTTACACTGCAAAGGGTCTATTGCTGATCTTGCTCGGGTATGTACCACCCATCGGCAAAGGAGAAGAACTTGTACGGGTGGATGGCCACGTGTCGGAGCCTCTTGTGGTAGGCAGCGTAGTTCGTGAGCGTCCAGAGGAAGGTGTACGGGCATTCGTCTGCCAGAATGGAATGGAGTTTGCGGTATATGGTCCTCCGCTTTTCGTGGTCGAGGGTCAGCTTGCTCTCCACGATAAAGCTGTCCACCTCCGGGTTGGCATAGGCGCCGAAATTGTTCATCCAGGGCCCGATCTCGGACGAATGGAAGAGGGAGGTGATGTCGGCGGAGTCGTCAAATACCCAGGACGCGAAGATGACATCGAAGTCATGGGCGCGAAAAACGTCCTCCTTCCAGGATAACCACTCTTTGAACTCCGCCTGTATGTCTACACCAATTTTGCCGAGGTAATTCTTAAAGGCGAGGACAACGCGCTTGACGGCCTCGCTCTCCTTTTCTATGGGGACTTTCAGCGTGAAGGAGAGCTTCTCGCCGTCCTTTTCCATAATACCGTCAGCGCCTCTGGTGAATCCGGCCTCGTTTAAGAGCTCCATCGCCTTCTCAGGGTCATACGGGAGGGGCTGAACATCAAGGTTATAGGCCCAGCTTCCGGGGGCATACGGGCCGGAAATAATTGTTCCCTGTCCCTGGAAAAATGAGTCGAGCATCTCCTGCCGATTTACCGCATGGGTAATCGCCTTTCTCACCCGCTTATCGGCCAGCAGCGGGTTCCGCATGTTATAGCCGAAGAACGAATAGGAGAGGGCGTTATACGGCTGCAGGACAAAACGCTTGTCTCCCTGTATCTGGGGTATGTCCCTGGGGTTCACCAGCACAATCATATCGATGGCGTTGAACATCAAGGCCTGACTCATGATATTCTGGTCCGCAAAGGGCTTTGCGATAAGCTTGTTGATATGGGGCCGGCCCTGGAAATAGTCCTCGTTTGCCACGAGTACAACCTCATGGTCAGCAGTGATATTTCTCAACATGTACGGCCCGGTACCGATGGGTTTGTGCACAAAGGGATCTTCCCGCGTGAGAAATTCCCCATTTTCCGGCCCATGTTTCGGAATTATCTTGAAGCTGAACTTGGCAAGGGCATTCAAAATGGGCCGCTTGAGGGTAAACTCGACGGTGTAGTCATCGATCTTGGTCGCGCTCTCGATAAACTCAAACCGGACCTTGAGCGAGGTGATGGTTTTGGGATGCATCATGACATTGTAAGTGAAGATGACATCCTCGGCGGTAAACGGCTTCGGCTCCTCGCCCTCCTTCGGATGCCATGTCACATCCTGCCGCAGGTAAAAGGTGTACTTGAGGCCATCATCGGACGTCTCCACTCGCTCGGCGAGCTCCGGGACGATCTCCTGCTTTTCATCTATCCCGACGAGGCCGTTAAAAATCAGCTCGCTGATTCGCAACGAAATCATATCATTGCTTGTTATGGGATCCAGGGTCGCGGCTCTGCCGTATTCACCGTAATTCATGGTGCCGCCGTCCGGATTCCCGTCATTCTTCGGTTTCGCCTTCGCCTGAGGCAGCATCACGACGAATACCATGAGCGAAGTGATTACCAGAATACTCATTAGCCTTTTCATAACATCCTCCTTGCCGTTAATGGGTGAATACCTTCAAAGGCCGTTTCCCATGAAAATCGGGGCCATTAAAGGATCCGTGCGTCCCCTGCGCTCTTCTGCTCCATGGAATACACCCCCTGCATGGCAACTTGTATCTGACGGACCGCCGGGAACTGCCTGCTCATCTCAAAATAGATCTCCAGAGCCTCGGAGAATCTCATGGTTTGGTAGTATGCCTCGGCCAGATTGATGAGCATCAGGGGATCGTTGTACTCGATCCTGTTCTTGTTGCCCTTGTTTCGCCCTGCCTCCATATAGGAAATGGTCTTCCCGTAGTCCTTCTTGCCCAGGTAGTATCTGCCGAGGGCGACGTTGACGCCGGATAATCTTTTCCCCTCTCGCGCCTCGGCCAAGGCGACTGCTTTCGATACGATCTCACTGCATTCCACCCCAAGCCTGCCGCAGGCGCTGAGGATATCCGCGAGGAGGTCGGGGGAATTGGGCCGTTGCTGCAGAAGTTCGTTCCACCTGCTCATCGCCTCAGTTTTTCGGCCCTGGAGGTACAGGAGCGCCGCCTGTCTGGCTTTCGCCTTCACCTTGAATTGTGTAGGGGCCCCGTCGGATGAAATAAATGAAGAGGTAACCTCTGCTGATTGGTCGATGCTGCCGAGAATGGCATACGCCTCACCGAGGTAGTAGTTCGCCGCATTCCTGGACCTGTCATCCGCTGTTGCTTTGGTGAGGTATTCTATGCTCGCCTTTCCGTAGAGCTTGGCAAGGTTATCGAGCAAGGAGAGGTCGTAAAAACGGAGCACCTTGTTCTTGCCGAGAACTTCTTCGGAGGAAAATGCCTTCAGATCCGCCAGCCTGAGCAGGTCGAGCCCCTTCTCTATGAGGCCAGCCCTGGCATAGACTCCAAGGGCGTTCTTGATGACCCGTATCGGCACCCCATTCCCGGACTGTTTGGCCATTGCAAGGGCCCTGTCGCACATTGTCTGGGGATTCTCGCCCACCAGGCCCGCCTTACTGTGCGCCGCTGCAAGTTCCGAAAGCACTTCCAGGTCTGTTCGGTCCACCCGTTCCCAGAGGCCCTTCGTTTTCTGTCCGTTTCCTGCGAGGTGGTAACTAAGGCCCAATTCCACCCTCGCAATCTCCCTGTACTTTTCCCCCACGCTTTTGTCCAGGATAAATCTTTCGAAAGCGCGCGCCGCCTCCCCAGGCCTGCCATCCTCCAGGAGCGCCTCGCCCGTATAGAGGTCCACCAGGCGGCTTCTGGTCTTTCCCTGAAATGCGGCGAGTTTCTTAAGGTAATCGAGCTGCACTGATACCGAAGTCCGGTAGAGCACACGGTACAACTCGGCGTTTTTCAGATAAACCAGCCCCAGGCTTAAATGGGCAATGGACTGCCTGCCTGCCTTGACGGACACCATGGAGGAACGGAGCACCGTGGCCGCATCTTCGTAGTGGTGCATCCTGTAGAGCTCCATCGCCCGCTTCAGGGGGTCATGTGCTGGGTACGCCGGCGCTGCCAGCAGGATAACCGTGAGGCAGCACGGAAGGATCCGTCTCATATTGCTTCCTCTCAACAAAAGAGAGCTTCCCCTCGCTATCCACCACCTTAGCAACATGGATGTGGTCCCACTGCTCAACCTGGGCGCGGAATGCGATCGTCCCGTCAACCGAGCAGGTCACGTCATGGTTCATCTTGGCCCCTGTCCTGAGGAGGAAATTTGCCCTTTTCTCAATATCAACGATGTAGATTGGATTATAGGCCTGGCGGTCGTTCTTCACATAGACGATCCTGTTGCTGTCCGGCATCCAGGCAGGACCCTGCTCTACATCCGGGATAATGTTCTTGGCCACTACCTTCATGGCAAGCCCTTCGCCTTCGGTGGGGTCCGAACCATCAGCGGCAATCACCGCCAGGGACCATATCTTCGGGTCATTCTCCTCGTTATAGTTGGTATAGAAGGCGATCTTCGTGCCGTCCGGAGACCATACCGGCCTCAGGTCGTCATAGGGCCAGGTGGTGAGCGGTTTCAGGGTTCCGAGAGGGTCTTTCACATCACCGATGAGGTAAACGTCGTGATTTTCGTTGCTCCCATGGATCATCGCGATTTTTTGGCCGTTCGGGGACCACTGGGGGTACAGATATGCCTTGTCCCCTCGGGTCAGCCGTCTCAGCGCATGGGTTGTAAGATCCATCAGGTAGATATCCCCGTGACCCGTGCGGCCCGATACAAAAACCAGGTGATCATTGATAGGGGACCAATGCGCAAGGCCATCCTTTGCCGTATGCTCTGTTAGTCTTTGCGTTCCGTCGGTGCCGATGGTACCGAGATAGAGGTCGTAGTTCCCGGCGCCACCATTGCTCATGACCACAAAGCGGTCGCCCCCAGGCGCCCAACTGATCCCTGAGTTGTAACTCACCTCCTCGAAGGTGCCGGGAAAGAAGAACTGCATCCCATCATCATCGGCCAGCTGCAAATATATTTTCTGGACAATCCTGCCAGCATGACTGGCGATGATAATTTCCTTCCTGTCGCCAATGCTTCGCTCGAACGCGATCAGCTTCCCGGACGGGGACCACACGGGGTTTGAATCGTTGTGGCCGGGTTTAATCTCGGTTAGTTCACGAATCCACAGGGGTTCTACCACTCTCGGCACCTCTGTTTCCGAATCCCTTTCCACCGTAACGCCCCCGGGTAGCTCCTCCGCAGGCGGCGGTTCTTCCCCGGCGACAATAGGTTTGCTAGCCCCGAGCGCGGGTTCCTCTCCAGTCTCATTCGCCCTATTTTCACCGGGTTCATCTCTCTCCGCCGCCCCCCTCGGGGGGGCTGCCCTTCGAACCTTCTCCGCGGCCGCGTCCTGTTCAACCATGGATGACTGCACCTCAACTGCCAGGGCCACGCCGGCAATGATCGCTGCAGCAAGAACCGTGCAAGCCCATATCCGGGGTTTCACGCCGCTCACCTCCACACCGCGCTAGCTCAAATCCTTTATCTGTGCCCAGTATCTCCTTGCAGCGTTGCGACACTTTACAAAGCTGTTGTTTGCCTCCAGCTTTTTCGGGAAAAAATCGAAGTATTCACGCCATGCAAGATTGGCTTTACTGAGAAGCGATCTCTTTTTGGTGATCAAAAAGAGCTTATGGTACGAAATAGCCCGGTAATAATAGGTGTCATGGACGGCCTCCGCATGGTGCCGGGTTGGGAAAAAGCGCGCATTCTGCTTGGCTATTTTTAGTTTTTCCACTGCCTTGGCCAGATTCTGGGCGGCAGCCCTTTTGTCCTTAGTAATGAGTTGATTTCCCTTTTCATAGTAGGCATGTCCCAGATTGGTGTAGGTCACCGCGAATTGTTTATAGATTATCTGTTGGTTTTCAGGAAGCGACAACACGTTCTCAAACTCACGAATAGCGGCGTCGTAATCCTTTTTCTCGTCCAGATAGAGCTGGCCAAGTCGGTGGCGAGCATCTGAATAATCAGGATGCCCCTTTTCAGTGCTGGCATAAGCCTGAATTGCCGCATCAATGTGGCCATTTTGTTCAGCCATCTTCCCTATTTTCAGATAATCCTTCACGAAGACAATCTTATTTTCCCCGAGGCGCTCTATAGTTGCTTCATTGAACTCCAATACCTCTTCCCAGTCGCGGTAGTCGCCCCCCACCGAAAGCTTTATTTTGCGGAATCCAAAGTTCACCGGTTTCCCGTCGAGAAGAGGGGTTTTACCGATCCCAACCCCATCAACAAAGACCTCGGCTTCCGAAGGCTGGGATTCGACCTTGAACAGGGCGGTGGCAACGTCAAGGGTGAACTCTTTTTCCTGCTTGCTCTTGTCAACGCTGATCGTCTCGTGCAACGGCTGGTAACCGTAACGGGACAGCAGTATATCGTATTCCTGATAGAGGCGCACAGGTACCTCCACCCTGCCATTCGAGCCGGTAGTTCCGACCCAGGTATTATTGAGATATATATTTACCCCCCACAATGGGGCTTCATTAGGCGAAGATCCCCCTTTGGCCAGCAGAACAAAGGAATCCTTCGCAACCTCCCTTTCTTCCTCGAGGTATACACGCCGGACGACCTTGTCCCCCACATTGATTTTCTCACCCTCGTTTAAGGAGACAATCTCGCCCCACGACGATGTATCATCATTTTCCTTGACGATGAGCATCCCTGCTTCATGATAACCCTTCACCCTGCCGGAGATGTCTAAATCAGCAGCCATGTATTTAAACTCATTCCCCCGTCTGATCTTATGGTCGAGTTTTCCGAGATTGATTCTGTAGCGGCCATCTTGAATGGCGTCAACTGTTCCTTCAAAGGGAAATTGATCCATGATATTGTTCACGATCAATTTTACGGTATTCTCAATGTGCTTTTGCTTGCTGACTTTATTTATCTGACTCAGGATTGTATTTCCATCAGAGAAGTTGACGGTGGTTTCAATCGTCATTCCCTGACCGTCCTTCGTGACGCTCCCCGCGATAATCATATCAACGGATCTGATAAGCGGCGTATGCTGCCACCCTTGTGTCGCAACAGTTTCCATATCGAGGCTTGCTTCCAACATCTTCTCCCGGAGTTTTGGCTTCGGGACCTCCACAAGGCTTGAATAAATCGACAGATTTTGGCGCAGCGATGTTTCAATCGTGCTCAGGATTTCCGATAAATCCTCCTCCGGCGTGTTGTTCACATAACCATAGATACCTACCTTGATTGGCTCTGGTTTGGCAGGATAGAAAACCCGGTGAACACTCTGGTTGCCTTCTAAGTTGATCGATGTCTGCCACTGGTCAGGAATATATCCCGCAGCGCTGAGTTTGAGTTGTGCCTCTCTACCCGCTTTGCCTGTATATACATAGGAGAACACGCCTTTGGTATTGGTCTTGCCCAGCTGTCTTTCATCCATATTTACGACGACATCGGGAATTCCTCTTGAAACCCCATACGCCTCAGTAAGTGCCGCAACAGAGACAGTTCCCTTTGTGACTTTTGCCTTTGCCGCCGGGGCTTTGGGTGCTGGTGCCTTTGCTACTGGTGCCTCTGCTGCGGGTGCCTTTGCTACTGGAACCGCTGCTGCCGGCGCCTCTGTAGCTGGTTCCTCTACTACCGGTGCCTTCGCTAGTTCTTTCTTCCGAGAAAGCGAGACTTCTACCTTTTCTCCCGGTTCCGCTCTGACGCTCTTTCGCCACGTTTTGTATCCCTTTTTGCTTACACTAACCTTCATGCCTTCCTTCGGCAGAACCTGGTAATTGTATACGTACTCCCCATTTTCGTCCGTCTTTACGTTCACCTTGTCTTGAATACGAATGGAAGCACCCTGAAGCGGCTCACCATCATCGGTGACAACGAAGGCAACATACTTCGTCGCTTGCAGGTCGACTTTGAACGGGTACTTTTCCACAGCCCGGTCTTTCGGCAGTTTCACCACGAACGAATCCTTCCAGGGCTCGATATGATACCCGGTGGCTTCCTTCTGAACAGCTACGAAGACCTCTGTGCCGGGTTGTCTCATGATTCTCTTTGAAAAATATCCATCGCTGTCAGTAGCCCCCAACTCGACGTTATCCAGCAGAACCTTAACCTCGGGTGCCGGCTTGCCGTCCAGGGTGACATTCACCTCCACGTCAAGTTCCACCTGTTTCCCGGCTTCACAGGCAAAGATCAACATCGATGAGAGCAGGATTAAACCTATTCGCATGATTTGCTTAGCCATAGTGGATACCTCCTAAAAATATAAGAACCGTTGGGACCATCGGCCTGGAAATGAAGACCGCCTCCCTCATGATTTGGGCGATGTATTTGATCCTAAGGACTATGCCTTGGGAATCGGAGAAAATTAAGGCTACATTCCAGGCGGCCGGATATTTACTTCTCCGGGATTTATGATCTTATCCGCATCGGAACTGGCTCCCGCAATGGATTCACGCTTGCCTTCGGGAATTTTTTTGAGCTCGAACTCCAGCTTTTTGCGCGTGCTACGGCCTATCTCCAACGTCTGTGTTTCCGTATCATAGCCAATTCTGGTGGCCTCCACCTTGTAGGTGCCCTGCGTTATCGCGTCCTTTTCAGACTCAAATTTTCCATCTTCATCCGCGATTACCGAGTAGGATGCCTTTTCCACCTTGGCAGTGACATTAATTATGTTCACCACCGTTCCTTTCGGACTTTCTCCAACAACAGGCTTCATATCAGGGTCCACGAGCTTAACCGTCCCGCGAATCTTCGGCGAGCAGGCCGAAAGGAGCACTGCAATACCAACAAATACGAAAAATAGAGTGGTTCTAAAATTCATAGCTCTCTCCTCCCATACTGTTGAAAATTGAAAGGATCTGTATCTACAATCGTCTGGGGGTAGAAGAACGACCCGTTCCAGGCTACCTGGTCTTATTTTTTTCGAGCCGAGCTTGTCTTCCTTTTTTGAGGCTCCGTTTTCGTGCTTTTTTGAACTTTCGTGCCCTCCATCTTTTGAACTCTCATTTCCTGAGATTTAATTTCCTTTGTAAGTTTCTTAATCCTCAGTTCGGTAGTATCAAACTCCGCTTTGACCTGAATGCCATCAGATTCCATGCTGAGTCTCTTCGTCTTCAGACTCGCTATCTGTTTTATGTTGTCTTCCTTGTCCCCCAGATTTGAGTTGTCTATCGCTTCCGCTTTTTTGATCTCTACCTCCAACTCCGCCTTCTTCTCGTTGATTTGGGCCAGTTCCATTCCATAATCCGCATGTTTCCTCTCAAGGAGCGCCCGTTCCTTTTGCAGCTCGGCAAGCTTCACTTTTTCTCCGGCGATTTCCGCTTTGGATTTAGCCTGCTTCAGATCAAACTCTGCCTCTCGGACAGGAGCCCGCATAGCCGCCGGAACCTGGGAATAGAGGCCCTCTTTCGTTTTTCCCATCGAGCTCTTAGTCAGTGGAATTCTTGTCGTTGCACCTTTGAGCTTTGGGATTGTGGAACATCCAACGAGAAAGAAAAGTGCCATCAATAACGTCAAGCCCATATGCGAAAACCTTTTCATGACGTTTTTCCTCCTTGGTTGATTGGTGAAATTTGGTTTATGTGTTTCAAGCCAAAGACAATTTGTCTTACAAGCGCATCGTGCACCTCAACGCTCATTCTAATACTGCAAACGACGTCTTTCTTCATAAGAACGCTTCGCATGCCTTCTGTAATAGATTGATCGGATCATGAAGGTGTTGGGTTTCCTCCGCGATCGGCGAGGCAACGTAGGTCAAACCCCATGCAAGTACAGGAAGGATTACGCTCGCTAACTTCATGATTTCCCATTTGATTGCCTGCGCGTTGTTTTGGCAGAGTGATCGAAGTTCAAATTCGAATGGCAGTTATCAGAAGAACCCCCAGATAATGGTTCGCATTGCCGATCTCCAATAGAGACCTGCCGGCCCAGCAGGCATTTGGTATTCGGTCTCGATAAGTGAGCATGATCCATGCCAAAACAGGTGAATCGGCGCCGGGCGTTTTCATTAGATAAGCTCGTTTAAGAGGTCTGAGCGAACTTGAGGTTTGCCAGTAACCACAATCTCCAAATTCGATCAACCCCTTTTCCCCTTAATGTGAGCCCCTCCAGATATAGCTTACCTACCACATGATCCTGACGTATCTGGGAAGTTTTGCCAGGCTAGGTGAAGAGCAAAATAGATGCCAAAATTCTCCGGAGATCGGCGCCCTCGCCAAACCAGTCAAATCGTAGTCGGAATGGGAAACTGGAGATCCTGAGGGGATGGAGTTGAGCGGAATGGGTTGAAAAAAAGTAAATGAAAATCGATCAATTTTGACCTTTTTGCATATTTGTTTCCCCAGGTGCTGCCCAATGAAGAGTCCATGAACCCGACCGGATCGAATTCTCGGAAAAAATTACTATTGGCTATAGAGAGAGATAATGCCATTGGCGGCATGTGAGACCTTGAAATATTGGCCGTAATTGAGCCAGTGCTTCCATGTGGTTCAGATGTGTTGATACATCCTGTCAGGGCATTATCCTCATCTCGAACACGAAGAAAAAGGCGTTTTCCCCTGTGAATCAACATGGGGATCGCCATCTGATTAAGGGACATTGTTAAAGACTGTGACTTTTCATCCTGCGACTCGAGGTTCTCGATGGCCTTGGCAATGGGCGACGTGCAAGGCCCCAAATATCTCGCCATCTCTGTGGGTATCCCCAGGTCATGACTCAAGGGGTTGTTGCCGAAATCCCTGGAGCGAACTCTAGAATGGTCAAAAATTCTTTTCAGAGAGCGAAAGGGGATTTGGGCAACAGCCTGTCAAATGATGGGATATACGTGCCCATAGTGGCTGAAATAGGGGCGGAGATGGGTTTTTTCTGGACACAGCGTCATTTGGCCTCCTGGGGAGGCGCTATACCGTGGAAACAACGAAACCGGGGGCAAGCGTAAGAGTGAGGATCATGGAAACCGACGGTTGAAGTGGGGATTCATAGCTTCCCTTTCGACGCAGTATCATTCTCCCCCTGGGCTTGGTCTTTTGCGATAAATTAATGGGATCTCATCTCAGGAAAAATAAAAGAAGGTGGTTTGCGAAAACGGTGAGGTAGAAGAAGAGGGTACATATGATAATGGTTCTGGCAATCAACAGACTCTTATAAATGCAAAGGACGAAAAGGCCGAGCGCTGTTAAGATATATTTGATGGCGAAGAAGTAGATGTTTCCGTAGCCAATCAGGAAATCCATGAAAGGGTTGATTTCCCGGGCCCCTCTTTCAAGATGGAAGATTGTGAAGTAGGCATCAAAGATGGAAAGCAAGATAATGAGGAGAATGGAGAGAAGGAGATGATGACTATAGAGATCGACATATAGATGGGTTTTGCGATCCGTCCGCCTCCGAATGGATTGACGGCGACCGGAGAGCATATATCTGCTGAATGGTTTCGTCGGTTTTTGACGTCGATCCCATACTATTCGTCTATCTTTTTGGGAACCGACCATTTTCCACCCTCGAATGTCTCCCAGCAAAAATGATTCCACCATTTCTGAAGTTGCGAAGCGTAAGCGTATATGCTGTGTTAAAGACAGTCGTCTGTCTGCTCACTTCCAGTGAATTTTGCCAAGTTTTTTCAAGGCTAGCAATATTGAGGAGATATGCAGTGCTTGGAAAATATCACCCTCCTCAATCAATTCAATAACCTCTCGTAGAGGTGTCAAAAAGACACCAATTTGTTCCGTATCATCGAGCTGCGGAGTGGCAGCAGGGGTTGCATCTATAGCCAAGAAACAATGGGTTAAGTTGGTATGATTAGCTGGATTTGCCGAAATTCTGCCTGTTTCAATGAAATCCTTACTGATATAGCCTACTTCCTCTAACAACTCTCGCCTCGCTGCCTCAATAGGGGATGTGTCGTTTTCCGTGACGACCCCACAGGGTAATTCCAAACCAGTCTTTTGAATACCGTGACGGTATTGTCTTACCAATACAACCTCGTCGTTGTTTGTTACGGCAACAATATTTACCCATTCGGGAAACTCAAATACATAATACGGTTCAACCAATCGGCCATTGGGCATCTGACACCTGTCAACCCGTAAACTCAGCCACTCATCCTTGACAATGTATTTGGACTCCAAAACGTCCCAGTCGTAACCACTCATTTTGGTAGCCCCCATTATGTTTTGTCTTTTAGAGGTTCCAGACGATACCGTATAACGAAATGATCGTAACCGAAGCCGCGTAGAATGAAAAGCTCAATCACAGACAAAAGGACGCGAAGAAAACAAGCAAAGGGTAATATAATAAGCCGCTTACACCCTGTTAGCGATGCTGCTAGGCCTGCCATCCCTCTACTTCGTTCTCAAGGATGGCAGGAGGAAGAGCGTAATTTCATTCAGGGAGCGATTTCCTCTCACCCCGAAAAAACCAGGAACCCAATATAGAAGGGATGCCTACTGAAGAAGACACAGCCAAGGTAGAATACAATGACTACCTATTTATTTCAATATCTTAGAATTTGGGTACTTCTTAATCCACTTTCCCCATGTGGGGTCTTTGGAGGGAATTTTGGGGAGCCATCTCTTGGAGTATTTCCCCTGGATGCTCATGAGGCCTTTTCCGTAAGGATACCAGAGGTTGCTCGTCTCTCTGTCGTATAATACAAAAGTCTTGTCATAGGTCCAACCGGAGGGTACACGGGTTAAGGGGCTGTTGCCCAAATCCCCTTTCGCTCTTTGAAAAGACTTTTTGACCATTCTAAGACTCACTTCGCTGCAAATCTAAAACTCGCCTTTCAGGCTCAAACATGAGATTTGCGGTCGTTTCGCTTCGCCAAGAATGATGATCTCGTAAAAAGTCAAAATTCGATGGCAAAGTAAAAAGCTCCAAATTCAAGGCGCGCAAATCCTGAGGAATGAGGCGTACTTACAGTACGCTGCAATGACGAAGGATACAGCGCAACGCAGCCCT